>CAZHGC010000010.1:0-81819 GCA_964531385.1 uncultured Lachnospiraceae bacterium
CAAAATATTTAAGCTCATCTGCTGTCCTAATTGTAAATGTGTCCGCTGTTCCGTCTCCAAACCAGTTGCTGTTGCTTTCGCTCTTCAAAACATTACAATAAACACATTTATCCGCCTCGTCAAATTCGTGCAAACAATCGCAAACACTAATATTCTCCGATTCATCGCTCAAATCGCTCGGTTTAACAAATTTTCCGTCAACTTTAAATGCTTTCTCTTTTCCAAGTAAGCCCGCAAAACTAAACTCCGAAGAACCCAAAATTTTCGAAAATTCCCCGCCATAAAGCTTAATGTTTTCGGAACTGCCTCCGTTAATTATCATCTTTCCGCCATAAACAGTCAATTTTCCGCTTGTCGCATTAATAGTTTTATATCCTTTGTCCAAGTCGCCATAATAATAGTCCCTTTCAATCTCCTTAAATGCTCCGCCTCCAACGCTGTCTTTAATTGTCAAATTTGTTCCCTCTTGAAGAGAAATTTCGCTGTATTGCTCATTCCTTTTAACAGCTTTCCCGTTCAAATCAAGCATAAATTCTTTTTTCGGAAAAGTATAGGTGCCTTCCTCAATCCAACAATCCGCCAAAAGCTTAACTGTTGAGCCGTCCTCAACATTTTCAAGGAGATTTTCCAATTTATCAGCACTATAACTTATCGCTCCGTCTTTCTTTGTAATTTGAAAGCTCACTGTTACCCCGCATTCATCACACTTATAGTTAGAATCAACTTCCTCGTGCGGGCAAACAGAAACTTCAACCGTAACCCAATCGCTCGGCTCTTGATAAAATTCGCCAACATAACGAATGTAATATGTTCCAACTTCCAATCCTGTAATTTCTGTGCTTTCCTTACTCTTAGAATATCGATATCCATTTTCGCCTTGTTTCCATTCCTTAGCATAACTGTCGCCAATCCCAACAATCTTTCCGTCTTGCGAACTGCTTGAAGTTGTCCTAACAACGCTGATTTTGCTAACATCGGGCGAGTCAAGCTGCTCTTTTTGCTCCGTTGCGTTCGGCAAAACAAGTGTAACGTTCTCCGTTGGTTTTCCTGAAATACGAACAGCTGTATGGCTAAGACTAATTGTAAGCCCGCAAACCGTCGCCGTATCATAATACTCTTTAGTATGGTCATTAAACTTTGTTTCAAATTCAATGCCCGTCTGTCCGTTAACAACAATGCTTTCAAGTAACGACTTTTTCGGATATCCCTCAACATCATCTGTTGAAACCGGCAAATAATATCCGTCCATAGCAAAAAATACACAGTCACTTATTACTTTTCCCTTTTTAACGCTTTGATTGTCCGCTCCCGAAGTTTCAAGAGCCATTCCTTCTCCGCCTGTAACTTTAACGTTGAACATAAGCTCTCTTCCGCAGTCGCAATCTCCGCTGTCGTTAAAATAACAAGTGTGGTCCATAACTTTAACGTTTGTAATTTCAGTAACTTCTGTTCCGCAATTTAAAAGGTTTCCATCGCTGTCAAAAAACGCTTTTCCGTCTGCCAACAAGCTAATCGGCTTAAACGATTTATATTCATGTATACCCTGAACAAAAATCTCATCGTTAATTTTCGAAAATTCCCCGCCATAAAGCTTAATGTTTTCGGAACTGCTTCCGTTAATCTTCATTATTTTTCCGCCGTAAACCGTCAATTTCCCGCTTGTCGCATCAATAATTGCAGTATGTATTATTTCTTCGCCAGTAGTAACGTGTCTATAAATACCCTTAATTTCTCCGCCTCCAACGCTGTCTTTAATTGTCAAATTTGTTCCCTCTTGAAGAACGAGACCATAGTTATCCGTACCCTTTTTAACAACTTTCCCGTTCAAATCAATTGTAATTTCTTTTTCCGGAAAAGCATATGGATCTCCATAAAGCCAAGAATCCCCCAAAAGCTTAACTGTTGAACCGTCCTCAATATTTGCAAGAACCTCATCCAATCTATCAGCACTATAACTTATCGCTCCGTCTTTCTTCGTAATCTGAAGACTTACTGCTTCCCCGCATTCCAAACACTTATAGTCAGAATCAACTTCATCGTGTTGGCAAGCAGGAAATTCAACCATAACCCAATCGCTCGGATTTTGATAAAATTCGCCAACATAACGAATGTAATACGTTCCTATGACCAATCCTGTAATTTCTGTGCTTTCCTTACTCATAGATTCTACTAATCCATTTTCGCCTTGTTTCCATTCCTTAGCATAACTGTCACCAATCCCAACAATCTTTCCGTCTTCCGAACTGTTTGTTGTTGGCCTAACAGTGCTGATTTTGCTAACATCTGGCGGGTCAAGCTTCTCTTTCTTCTCCGTTGCGTTCGGCAAAACAATTGTAACGTTCTCCGTCGGTTTTCCAGAAATAATAACTCTTTTATGTTCAAGACTAATTGTAAGCCCGCAAACCGTCGCCCTATCATTATACTCTTTAGTATAGTTATCAAACTTTGTTGTAAATTCAATACCCGTCTCTCCGTTAACAACAATGCTCTCAAGTAACGACTTTTTCGGATATCCCTCAACATCATCTGTTGAAACCGGCAAATAATATCCGTCCGCAGCATAAAAACTACAGGTCGACATAGACATTCCTGCTTTAAAGCTTTGGTTGTCAACTCCCAAGTCGAAAAGCGTCATTCCCTCTCCGCCTGTAACTTTAACATTAATTAATTTCTCTCCGCATTCCTCACACTTGTTCTCGGAATTAAGTTTTTCATGTGGGCAAACGCCAAGCTCAACCGTAACCCAATTGCTCGGATTTTGATAAAATTCGCCTTTATAACGAATGTAATATTTTCCTGTTCCCAATCCTGTAAGTTCTGTCTCGTCCTCACCAATGGCAGTTATCTCTCCGGCTTCGCCTTTTTTATATTCCATAGATGAGGCAACGCCAACAATTTTTCCGTTTTCCGAACTGTTAGAACTCGGTCTCACAACGCTAAATTTGCTAACATCAGGAGTATTCTTCGAATCCTTCTTTCGTGCATTCGGAAAAACAATTGTAACGTCCTCTGTTGGGCTTCCTGAAATTTTAATATAATCATGATAAACATAAATATGAAGTCCTTGTTCTATATTCCAATAATCATATTCAGAAGAACATACATTGTTCATGTGTGTCTCCCCATTAACAGTATAGTTATAAGATATCGCATCATCTTTCGTCATATTTCCATCAATTGTGTCTTTATAGAGAGGGAAATAATACCCTTCTGCGGCGTTAAGTCTAATTTCGTTTATAGCGTTTCCTTGTTTAACTGTTTGTTTGTCCGTTCCCGAAGTTTCAAGAACCATTCCTCCTCCGCCGGTAACTTCAACGTTGAACATAAGCCTTCTTCCGCAGTCGCAATCTCCGTTGCTGTCAAAATAACAAGTATGGTCGGAAACGGTTACGTTTCTTAATACTGATGTCGTCTCCTCAACTTTAATCAAATTTCCATCGCTGTCAAAATAAGCTTTTCCGTCTGCCAATATGTCACACAAATTAATAGTAGATTTGCTTCTATTTATAATATGCGTTCCGCCATAAAGCTTAACTTTTTCGTTTATTCCATAAAAGTCTAAATTTCCACCATAAACTGTAAGCTTTCCTACATTAACGTCAAAATCACCTTCTATGCTGCCCCCGCCAACGCTGTCTTTAATCGTTAAATCGCTTTCTTCAGACAATACATTCACTTGTATTTCTGTTAACTTCATTGCCTTTCCGTTCAAATCGATTGTGAATTTTTTAGCCGGCCATTCAACATAATTCATCGATTCAAGCGAAACATCTTTAAGCAATTTAAAAGTAACACCGTCTTCAATATCATCAAAAAATGCTTCAAGAGTGTTATACGTTTTTTCAACACTGCTTCCGTCAGCTTTCGTAAGTAAAACATTTGCTTCAAATTTTCCGCATTTGCAATCTCCGTTGCTGTCAAAAGAACAAGTGTGGTCGGAAACGGTTACGTTTCCTAAGCTTGATGTCGTCTCCTCAACTTTAATCAAATTTCCATCGCTGTCAAAAAATGCTTTTTCGTCTGCCAATATGTCACACAAATTAATAGTAGATTCGTCTCTTCCTATAAAATAATATGTCCCGCCATAAAGCTTAACTTTTTCGGTTATTCCAGAAATTCTTAAATTTCCACCATAAACTGTAAGCTTTCCTTCTCCAATATCAATCCAATTTGCTATTTTACCCCCGCCAACGCTGTCTTTAATCGTTAAATCGCTTTCTTCAGACAAAAAATTCGATTGTATTGAGTTTCCAATCATTGTTTTTCCGTTCAAATCGATTGTGAATTTTTTAGCCGGCCAGTCAGGTAAAGCCCAATCCTTTTCAAACGAAATATCTTTAAGCAATTTAAAAGTAACACCGTCTTCAATATCATCAAAAAATGCTTCAAGAGTGTTATACGTTTTTTCAACACTGCTTCCGTCAGCTTTCGTAAGCAAAACATTTGCAGTCGTATCTTCCGCAAAAATAACATTTGTCGGAACAGACGAAAAAATCATCGCCAATGCCAAAATAATTGATACAATTTTTTTCGTTCTCATCGTCGAAAACCTCCTTTAAAAATTAATATGAATAACCCTGCAAATTATTTCTTGTTTTCCCAAAAAACACCTCCGCAAATTTTTTTCCCAATAACCTTTAAATCCCATTGTAACCTCGCATAAAAATTCGTTTCTCTCGAAATTTCTCTCTCCGTCAAAGCCCCGCCTTTGACCCTCTCGCCTCAAAAAAAACTCCCTGTCTTCGTCTCTCTCTTCCTCAAAAATTCCCCTGTCCGTCTTTCCTGTCGTCTTCCCTCGTTCTCCCTCCAACCGCCCGTTTTCTGTCGCTCTTCTTCCGTCTCTCTTTTCCTCAAAAAAAGTTTTCCCGTCTTCTTCTTTCCCTCCAACCGCCCGTTTCCTGTCGCTCCTCTCCCGTCTCTTACACCCCGCCCAATTCGGCGAAGCCGTTTTAAAGTTTTCGTCCACCTTTTTCAAAAGGTGGTAGGGGTTGGGGCAACGCCCCAAGGTCTTTTTCGCTTAAAGAGCATTTTTGGAAGTTTGAAACCTTTTTGCGATAGAAAAAGGTTTCAATCCCCCTCCCCCCAAATAACATCTCCGCCAATAGCGTCGCAGACTAATTCCGCAGGGCGAGCTTTGCCCGCCCAAGGAGAATTGCGTTTCAAGGGCTTTTTCTAAAAGCCTTGTGCGAAGAAACGTCATTCATTCCTCCGCAACTGCAAGAAATCCCATTTCTTGCAAGGCTGTCGCTCTGCGACGGCCTAATGCGGTGGGGGTTGGGGCAACGCCCCAAGGTCTTTTTCGCTTAAAGAGCATTTTTGGAAGTTTGAAACCTTTTTGCGATAGAAAAAGGTTTCAATCCCCCTCCCCCCAAATAACATCTCCGCCAATAGCGTCGCAGACTAATTCCTCCTCGAAGAAATGCAAGTATTTCTTCGACTTTATTTTATTTTACTCCATAAAAATTAAATTGCAATACGTTTGTCTCGAATTATGGCGGAAGCGGTGCAAATCGACAAAAAGAATCTCATTTTGCCTCTTGACAACTTCTCAATATCCTAAAATATGTAAATTCTTCTTCCCTAACTCAAAAAAATTTTCTTGTCCTTTTCCTTTCCTCTCAAACTCCTCCAAAACAAGCATTTCTTTGCCACTAATTTTATTTTACCCCATAAAAATTAAATTGCAATACGTTTGTCTCGAATTATGGCGGAAGCGGTGCAAATCGACAAAAAGAATCTCATTTTGCCTCTTGACAACTTCTCAATATCCTAAAATATGTAAATTCTTCTTCCCTAACTCAAAAAAATTTTCTTGTCCTTTTCCTTTCCTCTCAAACTCCTCCAAAACAAGCATTTCTTTGCCACTAATTTTATTTTACCCCATAAAAATTAAATTGCAATACGTTTGTCTCGAATTATGGCGGAAGCGGTGCAAATCGACAAAAAAAATCTCATTTTACCTCTTGACAACTTCTCAATATCCTAAAATATGTAAATTTTTCTTCCTCCCCCAAAATAAAAAATGTATATAAGTGTGCCAAATTTAAAAATCACCCTCATATACATTTTATAAATCCCCAATTTCTCTATAACTTAACTTCCGCAACTAAATCTCTTCCTCTTTTCTTCTTTTCCCCTCAAAAAAAAATTCCCTCTTCCCTCTTTCTTTTCTTTCCCCTCAAAAAAAATTTTCCTGTTTCCTCTTCTTTCGCTCAAACCACCTAAAATCTTCCCTCTTCCTCTTCTTTCCTTTCACCCTCAAAAAAGCTTCCCTCTTCCTCTATTACTTCTACACTCTCAAAAAAAGTTTCCCCTCAAAAAAAATTCCCTCTTCCCCTCTCTTATTTTTCCTCTCAAACTCCTACCAAGCAAGCTTTGCTTGCGGAACACTTGCGACAGTTTACCCCGTAAACTGTCGCATTAATTCCGCAGGGCGAGCTTTGCCCGCCCGAGGGAAAAGACTGTTTCAAGGGTTTTCGCAAGAAAACCTTGTGCAAAGAAACAGTCTTTCTTCCTCTTTCCCTCTCGTCAAAATCCCATTTTGACGAACAAAGGAAAGCTCCGCCCGCCCGTGGGAAAAGACTGTTTCAAGGGTTTTCGCAAGAAAACCTTGTGCGAAGAAACAGTCTTTCTTCCTCTTTCCCTCTGCAAGAAATTTATTTCTTGCAATTTAAAGTGGCTTCATCTCTTCCAAACTACTCCAAAGCATAACCTTAACATTATCAGCTCCCGTTGAATCAAATCCCTCAGGAACCAAAACATCAACAACGCTTCCCGTTTCTTCCGAAACAACAGCGTTCGCTGTTTTATAGCTAACAAGCTTTCCGCCTTTGTATGCCGCAAAAATAACCGCATACGTTCCGTTTTTCGGAGCAAACACTCTAACTTTTCCGCTTTGAAGTTCGCTCTTATCAACATCAAATTCAGCAACACATTCATAAACTTTAACGTCTCCGTTTATAGCTGTGCTCTCGTCAAACTTCTTCTCAACGTCTCTGTCAATAAACCAACCGTAATGTTCAGTAGCCGTCGGAATTGTCTTCAATCCGCTTGTGCTTGCATTGCTGTATTTCTTCTCGGTTGTCTTTCCGTCTTTAAAGTTAAATTCAACCTCATAAACAGCAATTGCTCCGTCGCTTGTAAGAACAGGCATCTCGTCTGCTGTTTCGTCGCCGGAAATCTTCTGTCCCCAAACTTGAACGCTTTCGCTTGCGCTTGCGTTCGCTTTCTGCCAATCTTCAAGCAAACGTGCAACCTCTCCGTTTGAAAACGCCTCTTTGCCAACAGCTGTTCCAACTTCATTGCTAAACGTAGTTTCCTCACTTTGGCAGTTTTCAAGATAATAACAATGAGTAATCTCAACGCTATTATGAGCCCTGCCGACAAATCCGCCAACATCTTCGCCTTTCGAAGTAACTTTTCCAATAGAATAGCTGTTTAAAATATCCTTTTCGCAATATCCAACAAATCCGCCAACTTGCTCATTTCCCGAAACATCTCCTGTGCAATAGCTATTGGAAATCAACGATTCAGCAGATCCACTTCTATAACCAACAAATCCACCAACTTGCTTATTTCCCGAAACATCTCCTGTGCTGTAACAACTTTCAATCATTGCACCGTTAGATCCGACAAATCCACCAACTTTCTCGCTTCCCGAAACTTTAGCTTCGCTGTAACAATTGGAAATTATTCCAAAATACTCTCCATAATACCAGTCATATTGGTTTTCCCCAACAAATCCGCCGGCAAACTTTCCGTTAACAGTTCCCTTGCTGTAGCAGTTCAAAATCTTTCCCTTATTAACTCCAACAAGTCCTCCAACACTATAATCATAACAAGAAACCTCAACATCGCTGTAGCAATTCAAAATCTCTCCGTAATTAACTCCAACAAGTCCTCCAATATTTGAATTTCCTTTAACTTTTCCGGAAACTCCAAGATTTTGAACTTTTCCTTTTCCGCCAACAGCACCGAACAAACCTTGACAATATTCTGAAGAATCAACATAAAGTCCGCTTATCTTCTTGCCGTTTCCGTCAAAAGTTCCGTCAAAATCATAACCGTCATTTCCAATCGGTGACCATTTGTTGCTTTCGCTTCCCAAAAGGTCAATGTCGTTTGCAAGAACAACCGTTTTTCCCTCAAAGCTAACGCTTTCGCCGGCTCCTCCTCCAACAAGTCTTGCAAAGAATCTAAGTTCGTCTGCTGTCCTAATTGTAAATGTCTCTGCTGTTCCGTCTCCAAACCAGTTGCTGTTGCTTTCGCTCTTCAAAACATTACAATAAACACATTTATCCGCCTCGTCAAATTCGTGCAAACAATCGCAAACACTAATATTCTCCGATTCATCGCTCAAATCGCTCGGTTTAACAAATTTTCCGTCAACTTTAAATGCTTTCTCTTTTCCAAGTAAGCCCTCAAAACTAAACTCCGAAGAACCCAAAATTTTCGAAAATTCTCCGCCATAAAGCTTAACGTTTTCGCCAACTCCGTCAAGGCTCATCTTTCCGCCATAAACTGTCAATTCTCCCTTTGTTGCATCAATAACGCTGTCTTTATAATCTTCCTCGGTGGTAAATCTTCCCTCTGAGCCGATAATTGTAAGCTTCGTTCCGTCCTGCAATTCATATTTTCCAAAACCCGAACACCCATTCGCAAATATTTTTCCGTTCAAATTAATAACAAACTCTTTTTCGGGCAATTTGTAAACGCCATTGTCGTCACAACCTTTTTTCAAAGTCAAATTCTTCAAAAGCTTAATCGTTGAGCCGTCCTCAATGTTTGCAATAACGTCGCCAATATCATCAAAACTGCAAACTATCGTTCCGTCTTTCTTTGTAATCAAAACATCGGAAATCGTTCCGCATTCCAAACACTTACCATCGGAATTAAATTTCTCGTGCGGGCAAACAGAAACTTCAACCTCAACCCAATCACTCGGATTTTGGTAAAAATCTCCTGCATAACGAATGTAGTATTTTCCAACAAACAAATAGCCTATTTCCGTATCGCCCTCATAAACATCGTATATATACTCTTCGTTACCTCTCTTATATTGCATACCACCGCTAACGCCAATAATTTTTCCATCATACGAATCACTTGAACTTGGTCTAACAATGGTAAATTTGCTAACATCAGGAGGGTCAATCTTCTTTTCATCTTTCTTCGTTGCATTTGGAAAACTAATTGTAACATCGTCTGTCGGACATCCTAAAATATTAATACTGTCGTGGTAAATCGTAATTACAAGCCCGCAAACGTTTGCCTCATCATAGCCACTTTTCGATGTAAATTCAACGCCCGTCTTTCCGTTAACAACAATGCTCTTAAATAACGACTCTTTAGGATATCCATCAACATCGTCTGTTGAAAGAGAGAAATAATATCCGTCCAAAGCATCGTATTTAATGTCATATATACTATCTCCTATACAAATCTCTTGTTCTTCTTTTCCATATTTAAGCACCGTTCCTGTTCCGCCGCTAACTTTAACATCAAATGTCTGCGTCCTGCCACATTGGCAAACTCCGTATTCGTCAAAAGAACACATATGGTCGGAAACTGTAAAATTATTAATATAATAAATAGCAGAAAAATTGAGTAAACTATTATTCAAATTATTAAAATAAGCTTTTCCCTTCGGAATAAGCATATATGGATTAAACTCATAGTCACTTGAAATTTTTAAAAACGTTCCGCTCAAAATTTTCAATTTTGCCGGTAGACTCCAATTCAAACAAACGTCAAAATTTCCTCCGCCAACACTATCTTCAATTGTCAAGTCTGTATTGCCTTGAACATTGAAACCGTTTTCCAAATTGGTAGAATTAATTTTCTTTCCATTCAAATCGATTTTAAATTTTTTCTCTGGGAAATCAACACTTGTAGTTTTTTCCGAAAATTTAACATCAGAAAGAAGTTTAACGGTTGAACCTTCTTCAATATCAGTAAAAACATCAGAAAAAACATCGCTTTTAAAATAAACAACCTCTCCGTTGCTCTTTTCAATTGAAATATCCGCTTTTCTTCCACAAGCACAAGTTTCACTGCTAAATTCACACGTATGGTCCAAAATTTGGTCAAATGAAAAACTCAAAGTTGAATCAGAAACGCTTTTAACATTTCCAACACTATCAAAATAAGCTTTTCCGTCTTCCAAAAATTCAAACGGATTAAATTCGGTTCTGCTAACAATTTCGTCAACCTTTCCTCCAAAAAATTGAACTTCCTTTCCGATGTTAAGTTCAATTTTTCGAATTGTTCCACCAAGAACATTCAATTTTCCCAAATTACATTTAAGCTCAACGTCAAAAACTCCTCCGCCAACGCTGTCTGTAATTGTAAGTTCACAATCTGAGTTAATATTAAAATAATCGCTTGATGACGTATAATCAACTTTCTTTCCGTTCAAATCAAGCGTAAACGCTTTGGCCGGCAAATCGATAACTCCCACTTCTTCATCTCCAACACACTTAATGTCCGCAAGAAGTTTAACGGTTGAACCTTCCTCAATGTCAGAAAAAACATCAGCTAAAACATCACTTTTAAAATAAACAACATCTCCGTTGCTCTTTTCAATTGAAACATTCGCTTTTCTTCCGCAAGCACAAATTTCACTGCTAAATTCACACGTATGGTCCAAAATTTGGTCAAATGAAAAACTCAAAGTCGAATCAGAAACGCTTTTAACATTTCCAACACTGTCAAAATAAGCTTTTCCGTCTTCCAAAAACTCAAACGGATTAAATTCGGTTTCGCTAACAATTTCGCCAACTTTTCCTCCGAAAAATTGAACTTTCTTTCCGTCGTTAAGTTCAATTTTTCGAATTGTTCCGCCAAGAACATTCAATTTTCCCAAATTGCATTTAAGCCCAACGTCAAAAACTCCTCCGCCAACACTGTCTGTAATTGTAAACTCACAATCTGAGTTAATATTAAAATAATCGCTTGATGACGTATAAGCAACTTTCTTTCCGTTCAAATCAAGTGTAAACGCTTTGGTTGGCAAATAGCAGTTTTTCAATTCACCGCCTTTAACGTCCGTAAGAATTTTAACAATTGAATCTTCTTCAATATCAGGAAAAACATCAGCTAAAATATCGCTTCTAATATAAACAACCTCTCCGTTGCTCTTTTCAATTGAAAAATGTAGCTTTCTTCCGCATTCACATTCAAATTTATCATCAAAATCACACGTATGCTTGGAAATACAAACATTTAAAATTGAAGTAACCGAATTATTAACTTTCTTAATATATCCGTCAGTGTCAAAATATGCCCTTCCGTCTTCAATCAAATCAAATGGATTAAATTCAGTTTCATCTGCCTTTGAAATAATATTAATCGTTCCGCCAGAAAGTTTAACGTTTCCTCCGTTAAGGATAATTTTTAAAATATTTCCGCCAAAAACGTTCAATTTTCCTGTAGAACAATTTAAAGAACCGCCAAATTTTCCTTTGCCTGTGCTGTCTTTAATTGTCAAATTTGTATCACGTTCAAAACCAAACAATGCCACCGACTTATCACAATTAATATTCTTTCCATTCAAATCGATTGTAAATCTTTTATTTGGAAAATTAGTAAATTCTTCGGAAAATTTAACATCAGTAATAAGTCTAACAATTGAATTGTCTTTAATCTCATCAAAAGCATCTGTCAAAACATCGCTTTTAATATAAACAGGATCTCCTTCGCTGTTTTCAATCAAAATAGATGCATTAACTCTTCCACACTCGCATTCTCCGTCAACAAAATCACACGTGTGGTCAAGAACTTTAACACTAGAAATGCTTTCGGTTAAAATTGGAATTTTTGTAAGTCTTCCCTCGGTAAACGGTTCAAAATAAGCTTTTCCTTTTTCAATCAAATCAAACGGATTAAATAAATTTGAGCTTTTAATTTCCCAAAACCTTCCTCCGGAAATCTTCAACGTTCCGTTCGTAATATCTAAACTTCCGTTCAAGTTTCCTTCACCAACACTGTCCTCAATCGTCAATTCCGTTCCGCTCTTTAATGCAAGAGTTTTCGCACCCGTATAACCAAATTCTTTTCCGTTCAAATCAATGGTAACGTTTGTTTCCGGAAAATTAATATCTTCGTCAGAAAACCCAATATCTTGAGTAAGTTTAAATTTATCTCCCGATTTGGCATTTTTTAAATCGTCCGCAAAATCCATTCCCAACTCTTTGCTTCCGTCGCTATGCTCAATTATATAGCTTGAAGCACCAACAACAACAGCAGTCCAAGCACTCGGGCTTTGATAATAATTTGCACTTTTATAACGAATTAAATATTTCCCGTTAAGTAAATTCGAAATTGTTGTCTCGCCCTCATCAATTGAGAGAATCGCAGTAGTCTCTCCGTCAGATTTATATTCCATACTGCTGTCAACACCACTAATACTTCCGTCAGCAGTGCCTGTCGATGAGGCATTACCAACGGTGAATAAGCTCAGGGCAGGTCCTTCCGGTGCTGCTTCTCGCTCTGTTGCATCTCCCAAAACAATTGCAATGTCTTCCGTTGGTTTTCCGGAAATTCTAAATTCATTTCGAAAACTCTTAATTAATATACCATTAACCAAGGCTTGCTCTTCTCCAACATTAAAATTTTCTATACTTTCATCGCTTATAGGTTGCCCGTTAATAGTAACACTTTTTAAATATGACTCTTTTGGATATCCATCAACATTATCTGTCGAAAACGGCAAATAATAGCTGTCTTCAACACTGTATGTAATCGTACTAATGTTTTTATCTTTCAAAACAGTTTGGGTCTCAGAATTATTTGTGCTCATTCCTTTTCCTTTGGTAACTTGAACAGTGTATGATGTCAAATCTCTTCCGCAAGCACATTTATCGTCTTCTCCCGCCGAACACTCGTGGTCTAAAATTGTAACATTCAAAATCTCGTTCAATCCTTTAACATCAATAAGCTTTTCACTTTCATCAAAATAAGCTTTTCCGTCAACCAATAACTCAGTCAAAAGAACATTAGGACTTTTAATTTCCCCAAACTTTCCGCCGGAAACCTTAATGATTTTGTTAGTTTCAACAGTGTCAAATTCTCCGCCGGAAATAGTAAGCCCTCCGCCTTCATTTTTAATGTTGCCAAATTTTCCACCAGAAATAGTAAATTTAGCACCGCTAACAATACTAAGTGGCTTTTCAATGCTTCCTCCGTTTCCGCTATCCTTAATTGCTAATCGTTGGCTAATTTCATATTCTTTTGTGTTTCCACCGGAAATAGTATTTCCGTTCAAATCAATGGTTAAATTATTGATATTCGGAAATGTGTATGTTCCGTCAGAAATTCCGCAATCAAGCGTAACGTCTTTCAAAAGTTTAAGCTGCGAACTGCTTGTTGCACTTTCCAAAGCACTTTTAAAATCATCGCTATATGTAACGTTTGAATTTTTTGTAATCGAAACAACTGCGTCCGCTTCTGTAACATCAGCAAAAATAACATTCGTTGAAACAGATGAAAAAATCATCGCCAATGTTAAAAGAATTGATAAAAATCTTTTCGTTCTCATATTTTAAAACCTCCTTCAAAAAATTAATATGAACAAAGCGAAAAATTATTTGTTTTTTTCAAAACCACCTCCAACAATTTTTTCCCAATAAATTTGAAATCCTTTTAAAATCATAAAAATCTTCTCTTCGCTCTCTCCTTAAATATCCTCTCTCCGTCAACCCCCCTCTTTGTTTCTCTCTTCCTCAAAAAAACTGTCCGTCTCCCTCCAACCACTCATTTAAACACCACTATCTCTCGAATAAAGCGTTTTAAAGTTTTTGTCCTCCTTTTGGGGTTTGGAGCAATGCCCTAAGGTTTTTCCCTTAAAGAGCATTTGTAAAGCTTGAAACCTTTTTCATTTCGTTTCTTTTTCCGTCTTCCCCCCAAACCTAATAAGCAAACTTTGCTTGCGAAACATTTGCGATAGTTTACCACGTAAACTGTCGCATTAATTCCACATGGTGAGATTTGCCAACCCGAGGAAAAAGACTCTTTCTTCCTCAATTTTTCTCGCAAAAAATCATATATTTTTTGCGACATTCGTTTCCACATCTTATTTTATCTCATAAAATTCAAATTGCAATACGTTTGTCTCGAATTCAGGCGGAAGCGGTGCAAATCGACAAAAAAAATTGCAATTCACCTCTTGACAACTTTCCAATATCCTAAAATATGTAAATTAGCTTTTCTTTTTTCTTCCAAAAAATCAAAAAAAATGTTGAGATACCATTTTTCAGTACCTCAACATTTTTATTTTTTTAAACCTTATTTCAAAAGGTCGTTCATAACCTCTTTAACAGTTGTAATTTCTTTAATTTTATAAGCATTCTCACCGCAAAAAATCAAAGCATTCTCCAAATCACCGTTGGCAGCATTGAAAAGAGCCTTTGATATACAATAAATCGTTTCCGCAGGATTGCATTTGTGTATACAACCAAAACATTTTTTAACAGGGTCTCTCTCAACGTTTGTTTTCTTTATATATTCATTCAAAATTGCCCTTCCCGGCATTCCAACAGGACTTTTAACAATTCCAATATCGTCTTTTTTGGCGTTAACATAAGCCATTTTAAAAGTTTCATCAGCATCACATTCTTCCGTTGCAACAAATCTTGTGGCAACTTGAACGCCATCTGTTCCAATTTGATTTATATAATAATCAACATCTTCACAGGAAAAAACTCCACCACCAAAAATAACAGGAATTTTAATGCCATACTTTTCTTCATATTCCTTTTTATATTCAATTATTAATTTAATCTCTTCATCGATATTGTCAAGCTTTTCAGCATCTTCAATATTAAAGCCAAGGTGACCTCCCGCTTTCGGGCCCTCAACAACAATCATATCGGCAGTTCTGTTATATTTTTTGTCCCATCTGTGCAAAAGCACTTTCGCAGCTTTCAATGAAGAAACTATCGGTGCAATTTTAATATTTGAACCTGCTGTAAGCTCAGGAAGATTCATCGGAAGCCCGGCACCTGAAATTATTATGTCGGCCCCGCTCTCAATACAGCATTTAACATAATCACCATAATTGTTAAGTGCAACCATAATGTTTACACCAATTATTCCGTTATTTGATTTTTCTTTTGCTGTTTTTATTTCACGAGATAAAGCACGCATATTCGCTTCAATAGTATTTGTTAAAAAATCGGGCTCCCTAAAACCAGGCTGAGCGGCCGAAATCACTCCTATTCCGCCACAAGAAGCAACAGCAGAAGCCAAACCTGAAAGGCTGATTCCAACACCCATTCCGCCCTGCACTATTGGAGCCGGTGCAATCAAATCGCCTATAATTAAGGGTTTATATTTCATAAAATCTCTCCAATACATTATTTAATTGATGAAAGATAAAAAATTCCATAGTTTGAATATAATATATTAAAAGATTAATGTCAAGAGTTGTTTAACGAATAAATAAAAAAAATAAATGCAAAAAATAAATATATTGGAATTAAACAACGAATTTATCGTAAAAAAATCAAGTATTTTGTAAAATATTTTAGTAAAAACTTTACTATATCGTAAAAATGACCAATACATAGTATTTAATACTACGTTAATCTAAACCAACTTGTTAAAATATAACAAAAAATACAACTTGTTAAACATTTTTTTGCTTTTTTCAAAAAAAAACTTTTCATATAAGGTATTTGTATGATATAATATGTGTGATGAAAAGATAAAAAATTCAAAAAAACTGTTTAATTAAATTTTGCGTATTTTTTAAAGAGGTGTTTTTTTGAATAACGATTGTTTAAAAAATGCTATTGAAGAAATTTTGTCTTCCGAATTGATAGAAATGTCGCAAATTCCCGACATAGCCCTCTATATGGACCAAATAACAACGTTTTTCGAAGATAAACTTAATTCAAATAAGCGAAACGATGATGATAAAATATTAACAAAAACAATGATAAACAATTATACAAAGGCAGAACTTATCGAGCCTCCAATAAAAAAGAAATATTCTAAAAAACATATTTTATCATTAATCATTATATATAACTTAAAATCTATATTGTCAATAAATGATATAAGTAAAGTTTTAAAAAATTCAAAAGATGAAACAGAACTTCTGTATTCAAACTTTTTGAATATCCAAAATAATGAAAAAACAAATTTCGAAAACGATATTTTTAAACAAATAACAGAAATATCAGCAAATTGCGAAAATGATAATCTTGCGGTTTGTTCAATTATTTTAATGCTTATAAATCAAGCAAATATGCGAAAACATCTGGCGGAAAAATTAATAGATTTATACCTTTCGGAGAGTGAAGAAGATGCTAAAACCAAAGAAAGCTGATATAATTATAATAATAGCTTTGTTGTTGTCTGCAATAACTCTCTATGTGTCATATGAATTTTTAAATGGGAATTCAGGCTCTGTCAAAGCCGAAATTTTAATAAACGGAGAAATAAAAAAAACTGTTTCTCTTGATGAAAATAAAATATTTTCTCTTGATGAACTACCAAATGTAAAATTCGAAATAAAAAATAATAAAATACGATTTTTAGACTCCGATTGTCCCGATAAAATCTGCATAAACACAGGTTTCATCGGAACTGCCGGTCAAACCGCTGTTTGTCTTCCAAACAGTGCATCAATAAAAATCGTAACAGAAACAACCAATGCCGAAAATGTTGATACAGTATTATAAAACGGTGATATAATGAAAACAAAAAACATAGCACTAAATGGCCTTATGCTTTCTTTGATAATAGTTCTTTCAATAATCGAAAGCTTTTTTCCGCCTGTTCCTTTTTTGCCCCCCGGAGTAAAATTGGGGCTTTCAAACATAATTGTAATGTATTCTTTGTTTTTCACAACAAAAAAATGCACAGCTTTCCTCGTTTTTTCAAAATCGCTTTTCGTATTTTTAACAAGAGGTGTTGTTGCCGGCTCTCTAAGCCTCGGCGGAGGAATTTTTTCAATTATAATAATATTGCTTTTTTCAACGCTCTTGAAAGAAAAAATATCATATATAACGTTGAGTGTGCTTGGTGCGGTTTTTCATAATATAGGGCAAATAACCGTTCTCGGCGTTATAACAAACAACAAAAATATCTTCTGGTATTGCCCAATTCTAATAATTTCCGGCATAATAATGGGTGCAATAACAGGAGTTGCCTTAAACGCAATAATGCCCGCTTTTAAAAAAATTTTCAAAAAACAAAACCGAGGTGAATAACTTGAAAAAATTCTTATCTCTAATTATATTTGCCTTGTTTATAAACATATTCTCCGGTTGTTCCTCAACTCAAAAAGAATATAAAAAAGATTATGTCGGCTTTTTCGACACCTACACAACAATAACAATATATGCCGAAAATGACGAAGAATTTGAAAAATATTCCAATATATTTAAAAATTCAATGATTCGTTTAAATAATTTATTCGATATTTACAATAATTATGACGGTATAAATAATTTAAAAACAATCAATGATAACGCCGGCATAAAACCCGTAAAAGTTGAAAAAGATATAATCGAACTTTTAAAATTTTCAAAAGATGTATATGAAATTTCAAACAAAAAAATAAATTGCACTTTCGGCTCTGTTCTAAAAGTTTGGCACAACTACAGAACAAATGCGTTAAATAATCCCGATAAAGCTTCTGTTCCAACAAAAGAAGAATTGTCAAATGCCTCAATAAACACAGATATATCAACCCTTCAAATTGATGAGCAAAACAACACCGTTTTTATTTCAAATAAAAACGTTTCTCTTGATGTCGGAGCATTGGCAAAAGGTTTTGCGGTTCAAAAAACCGTTGATTTGCTCAAAAAAGAAAATATAAAATCGGCATTGCTGAATGTTGGCGGAAATGTATATGCAATAGGTTCTCCGCCAAATAAAGACAGTTGGAAAATTGGAATACAAAATGCCGATAATCCCGACTCAACCGATTTTTA
Source organism: uncultured Lachnospiraceae bacterium (assembly GCA_964531385.1). Lineage (GTDB taxonomy): Bacteria > Bacillota > Clostridia > Lachnospirales > CAG-274 > MGBC114079. Next base: position 17,943 of record CAZHGC010000010.1, read on the forward strand.
CGATAAAGTTTCCGTTAAAGATAAAGCAATCGTAACAAGCGGAAATTATCAGCGATATTACACATTCAACGGCAAAAAATATCACCATATAATCGACCCCGATACTTTAATGCCGTCAGATTTTTTCAAAAACGTAACTGTAATTTGCAACGATTCCTCAATCGCCGATATGCTCTCAACAGCATTGTTCATTCTTCCATACGAAGATGGAAAAAATCTTGCAAAAAAATATAACGCAGATGTATTATGGGTCTTTTCCAACAACAAAATCGAAAAAACTTATTAACCAAAATTTATCATAACGCATTTATTTTTCGAAATTTTCAATATTAATGCAATAAATAAGGGGGTGTGAAAAAACTCAAAAATTTTCACACCCCCTTAAATTGCAAAAATCTATCCTTCTCCAATCAAAAATAAATGCAAAACAACACAAAAACACAAACAAATGTTTGCAATTATAAAAATAATGTTGTATAATGTATTTACATAGAAATTTTGTTTGGAGTGATTATTATGGAAATCGACGAAAAACTAAAAATATTGTCGGCAGCCGCAAAATATGATGTTGCCTGCACATCAAGCGGTGTTAAGCGAAATAAAAAAGCAGGCTCTTTGGGAAGCACCTCTTTGTGCGGAATTTGCCACAGCTTTTCAAGTGACGGTCGTTGCATCTCTCTTTTAAAAATATTATTAACAAATTATTGCAGTTATGATTGTCAATACTGCGTAAACAGACGTTCAAACGATGTCGAACGTGCTATGTTCACGCCTGAAGAAATTGCGGAAATAACAATGAATTTTTACAGAAGAAATTACATAGAAGGGCTTTTTTTAAGTTCGGCTGTTTTCAAAAATCCCGATTATACAATGGAATTGTTATACAAAACTTTGTTCCTTTTAAGAAACAAATATAAATTCAACGGATATATCCACGTTAAAGCAATTCCCTCCGCCGATGAATCTCTAATAAAAATGACAGGATTTCTTGCCGATAGAATGAGCGTTAATATAGAACTCCCGTCAAGCGAAAGTTTAAAACTTCTCGCCCCCGACAAAAGTAAAGACTCAATATTCAAGCCAATGAAAGCGTTAAGAAATTCAATTCAAGAAAACAAAAATGATATAGTTGTTTATAAAAACTCACCAAAATTCGCCCCTGCCGGTCAAAGCACACAAATGATTGTCGGGGCAACTCCCGATAATGATAAAAAAATAATAAGCCTTGCAGAAGGATTGTATAACAAATTCAAATTAAAACGAGTTTTCTATTCTGCATACGTTCCCGTAACCGATAAAAATAAGCTTCTCCCAACAACAAAACCGCCAATGTTACGAGAACATCGCTTATATCAGGCAGATTGGCTTTTAAGATATTACGGTTTCAATTCCGATGAAATTCTCGGCGAAAATGAAAATCTAAATCTTGCGTTAGACCCAAAGTGTCAATGGGCAATCAGAAATATACATTTATTTCCCGTTGAAATAAACAAAGCCGATATCGAAGTTCTTTTGCGTGTTCCCGGCATAGGTGTAAAATCGGCATATAAAATCATCTCCGCAAGAAGAACATCAACTTTAAATTTTGACAATTTAAAAAAATTAAACGTTGTTTTAAAAAGAGCAAAATATTTTATAACGTGCAACGGAAAAATGATGGCAAACTACGGAATGGAACAAGAAATTTTAACAAAACGCCTTTCCGAAAACAATCTGATTTATGAACAATTAAATTTATAATTTCAAAAAACAAAGTGGTTGTGGAAAAAATCAAAGTTTTCAACAACCACTTTAAATATATGTGCACTACCACCAATATTTCGAACTTTTAGCCTGTTCAATTATCTGTGCCATAGGAATTTTTGTATTTGTCAAAATTTCGTTTCTCTCAATCGCTTTTTCCGACATAACTTTGTAAAATTCCTTGTCCGTAACATATTTTATTATTAAATCTTTCATTTCCGATAATGTTTCAACACAAAAATCCTCGCCTGCTGCAATACTGCAATCCCCAAAACTTAACGTTATTCCCGGTTTGCCTTTTGAAAAAGCCTCGGCTATAGAAGACCCTCCGCCGTTTCTTGGAGGATTTATATATAAATCGCAAACTTCGGAAATCGCAAGCATATCCTCTTGAAATCCTATGAATGTTGTGTTGTTTTTAAGTTCTTCATCATCAGCAATAATTTTATTATAATTATTAAATATACCGGCAAAAATTATGTGCGTATTATATTTAAAAATTTCACGAATTTCGTTTAAAAAGTCGTATGTTACTTCCTCTGTTAGGCGACCTCCTGAAACAAGTATTAAAAATTTATCAACAGGAAACGAGAGCTCTTCTCTTGTATAGGTATGTGTTTGCGGTTTATAGTCAAACGTGAAGGGAGCGGTTAAAATATTGTCTTCTGTGCATAACTTCGGATTTGCCGTAACTTTAAACGTTCCACACGTGTTCGGAAGACCGCTGAAAACAGTTGCAAGAGAAATTGTCGGAACAAAAAGAGAACATAAATCCGATGTTATATTGTTTCCGCCTATATTTAAAATAAAATAAGGTCTATATTTTTTAACCAACTCAAAAATTTCTTTTATCGAATTAACATTCGGCATATTTTGCGGGCATTGTCGCAATCCAAAATTCTCATCTTTAAATGCAATAGATGCCCCGTTGGAATATTCCGGAATGTATGAACCCAAACTAGGCAAAAAGAAACAGTCTTCTCCCTCCGCAGTTAATAAATCAGCAGTATTTATAATAACAACTTTTTTATCAAAATGCTTTGCCAAAGCATAGGCTCTGTCCAAAACTGTTTTGGTCGGTGCATGGTTTAAATTTAAAAATTGAGATGTAATTACAAATACAATCTCTTTAATTCGTTCTTTTTCCGGAATATGGCTTTCCGACAATGCCATCTCTTCTTTAAAAGAATTAACAATTTCCGAATAAATTTGTTTTGTTTTTTCATTAACTTGACTTGGTGTTTTAGGATTTGTAAAAGCCAAACTAATCATTTGCCAATAATAAAAAAATCTTGTTGTTGGTGGCATTTTTTTGTCATCTAACAAAAGATTTACCATTTTTTCTATATGACTTGGATTTTTATCAACGTGATATAAAAATGAAATAAAAAATATTTCTATATTAACCGGAAGAACAGGTGTCGACAACATTGATGCCATTTGAAGTAAATTACTAAAAGTTGTATAATACTCCGGACTGCTTAAAAGATTATTTGGATTTTCGGCTATAACATTTTGAATTTCTTTCAAAACTTCACTTAGTGTATCCAAAACTTTTGCCCGCATATCAATCTCTTGCTCGTTAATTTGTTGTTCACAACTCATATTATAAACACCCCCTGTAATATTTATAGTCTTTCATAAAAATGGATAACAAAAAAATTCTCTAAAAAAGGACCGTAAAAAATGATTTCTCATTTTCCACAGCCCTTCTCATCTTGCAAATAATAATTAAAAACACAAGAACTACTTTGAAAATAAAAACGCAAATTTTCCAACGCAAAGCGTCAAATAACCAAAACAAGTATAACACTCGTCAAGCTTTAAACATTTTTATATTTCAAAATTCGTTTCCAAACAATTAATTATTTAGGCTGTTTGCCAATGTATGCAAGGATACCGCCGTCAACATATAATACATGACCGTTTACAAAATCAGAAGCATCAGAAGCAAGGAACACAGCCGGTCCCATCAAGTCTTCAGGAGTTCCCCAACGAGCAGCAGGTGTTTTTGCTATAATGAACTGGTCAAATGGGTGTCTTGAGCCATCAGGCTGGATTTCACGCAAAGGTGCAGTCTGAGGAGTTGCTATATATCCCGGTCCAATACCGTTACACTGAATGTTGAATTCACCATATTCAGAAGCAATGTTTCTTGTAAGCATTTTAAGACCGCCTTTTGCAGCAGCATAAGCAGAAACAGTTTCACGTCCCAATTCGCTCATCATTGAACAAATGTTGATAATTTTTCCGTGACCTTTTTTAATCATACTTGGAATAACAGCTTTTGATACAATAAAAGGTGCGTTCAAGTCAACGTCGATAACCTGTCTAAATTCGTCAGCTGTCATATCACACATAGGAATACGTTTGATAATTCCGGCATTGTTTACAAGAATATCGATTACACCAACTTCTTTTTCAACTGTTGCAACAAGGTTCTGAACTTGGTCTTCTTTTGTTACATCGCAAACATAACCATGAGCTTCAATTCCTGCTTCTTTGTATGCAGCAATACCTTTGTCAACCAATTCTTGTTTAATATCGTTAAAAACGATTGTTGCACCGCATTTTGCAAAACCGCTTGCAATAGCAAAACCAATTCCGTAAGATGCACCTGTTACCAATGCAATTTTTCCTTTAAGAGAAAATTTGTCTTCAAAGTTCATAAATAATATCCTCCATTTTTATGTATTTTCATTTGGCATAAGCCAAATTAACTTTAAAGAAATGCCAATTTTAAAAGCATTTCAATAAACCCTATAATAATGATACTACAATTAAAAAAATTTGTCAAAATATTTAGTGCAATTTTAAAAATAATTTTTATTTTCAAAAATTTCACAGTTCAAAACTCTGATAATTAAAATTAAAAACACACTCTGTAACCGGCTAAAAATCCCAAATATTTCGTTCAAATAATTTAATGTTCTCTAAGCTTAACAAACTTCGCCGCACTTCGTCTCCTCGAATCTTCCATTTGTGCATAATGTCTTCTTGTTGTATTAACATCGGCGTGTCCCAAAACATCGGCAACAAGATAAATATCGCCTGTTTCCATATAAAGAGCTGTGCCATAAGTGCTTCGCAGTTTGTGAGGAGAAATCTTTTTTATATTAATAACATTTTGTGAATATTTTTTAACAAGATTTTGAATTGCTCTGTCCGTTATTCTTCTTTTTTGCAATGACAAAAACAAAGCGTCCTCATATCCCTCAAGAGGAATAATTTCTTCTCTTAAAGTCAAATATTCGTCCAAAGCATCGGCAACTTCATCACTAAAGTAAATAACAACTTCTTTTCCGCCTTTTCTTGTTATTTTAACACCGTTTGTTTCAAAATCCAAATCCTGTATATTAATTCCAACACATTCGGAAACACGCATTCCCGTTCCAAGCAACAGGGTCATAATTGCCAAATCTCTAATTTTTGTATGCTCGTGCCATTTTTGTTGTCGCTTTGTAAGCTTTTCACCTTTTTCAACCTCGTCCAAAAAAATTGCAACTTCGTTCGGTTCAAGACGAATAATTTCTTTATCGTGTATTTTGGGCGTTTCAATAAGTTCGCTCGGATTTGCGGAAATTTTTTCGGATTTGTATAAATAATTAAAAAGACGTCTAACAGCTGCAAGCTTTCTTGATTTTCCTTTTTCTCTGTTTGTAATTTCAACAACTTCGCCGTCATCGTTTGTTCTAACATAATATGTTAAATATTCAAGAAATTTATCCAAATCTCCCGCCTTAATTTTCTCCATATAAGAAATATCGATTTTGTCAATGTAAACATCTTTAAAGGCATTGCAGTTTTCAATCAAATAATTAAAAAATATTTTTAAATCATAAGCATAACCAACCCTTGTACGAACGGAAGTTATCATATTTATAGATCTAAAAAATCCGCCAACAAATTCGGGAAGTTCTTTTTCAAGCTCCCTAAGTTTAAGAGTATATTTTTTTTCAATTTCGTCCTTGTATTCCAAAAAAAGATCACCCTTTCCAACCGCCGATTTCCGAACGTTTTATCGCACCAAAAATTTTTTCATCAAAATGGTCATACTTTAATGATTGTTCGTGAATAAAATTTTTAATATCTTCTCTTTTGGTTTGTCCGTCAACAGGACATTTGTTTTTAACAACAGTTAAATTTTCTTTTTTAACAAAAGCTTTAATATCTTTTTCGGGAACATACATAAGCGGTCGTATAGAATAAATTTTTTTTCTGTCAAGAAATGTTACGGGGCTAAATGTGTAAATTCTTCCCTCATAAAACATAGCCATAAAAAAAGTTTCAATAACATCGTCTCTGTTATGTCCAAGGGCAATTTTATTGCACCCCAAATTTTCAACGGCATCGTTTAAAGCCCCTTTTCGCATTTTTGCACAAAGCGAACAAGGATTTTTTTCTTTTCTTGCATCAAAAATAATTTCACCAATATCCGTTTTAACAACGGTATATTTAACGCCTATTTCATCGCATAATTTCTGAACCGGCGAAAAATCCATTCCGTCAAACCCAAGTGAAACAGAAATTGCCTCAAGTTCAAATTTCTTAGGATAAAACCTTTGCAAAGCTTTAAGTGCAACAAGTAACGAAAGGCTGTCTTTTCCTCCGGAAATTCCAACAGCAATTTTGTCTCCGTCGCAAATCATATCATAATCGTCAACCGCTCTTCGAACATAACTCAAAAGTTTTTGCAGTTTCATATCAAAACCCTCCAAAACCAATGCTTTTCAAAAATTTAATATCATCTTTTGAAAGTTCTGCCTCTTTTAAAAGCTCCGGCCTCTTCAAAAAAGTTCGTTTTAAAGATTGCTCTCTTCTCCACTTGTCAACATTTTCGTGATGTCCCGAAAGCAAAACGTCCGGAACTTTTTTCCCAAGGAATTCAACAGGACGGGTATATTGCGGATATTCCAAAAGATTGTTTGAAAAACTTTCTTCTTCAAAAGATTCCTCTTTGTTAAGAACCCCGGGAATAAGCCTTGAAACAGAATCAATAACTGTCATTGCGGCAAGTTCCCCGCCCGTCAAAATAAAATCACCGATAGAAATTTCGTCTGTAACAATTTCTTCAATAACTCTCTCGTCAATTCCTTCATAATGTCCGCATAAAATAATAAGCTCCTCTTCTTTCGAAAATTCAAATGCAGTGTTTTGGTTAAAAGTTTTTCCTTGAGGTGTCATATAAACAACACGACACCCCTCTTTAACTTTGCTTTTTATGCTTTCATATGTGTCAAAAACGGGCGTCGGCTTTATAACCATTCCCGCACCCCCGCCATACGGATAATCATCAACTTGATTGTGCTTGTTGTTTGCAAAATCACGAATATCAACACAGTTAATTTCAACAATCCCCTTTTCGCAAGCCCTTTTAATAACGCTGTGGTTAAGACCTGCATAAATCATTTCGGGAAAAAGTGTCATAATGTAAAATTTCATTATCTCAAACCTTCCAAAAGTTTAACAGTCATAACTTTATTTTCTTTATCAACATTTAAAATACATTGTTTAATTGCCGGAATTAAAATTTCGCTGTCCGAATTTCTAACAACATAAACATCATTTGCACCCGTAAAAATAATGTCTTCAATTTTTCCAAGTTCTTCGCCAAAATCCGTAACAACAGTCATAGAGTATAAATCTCTGATATAATATTCATCTTCTTCAAGTGGCAAAGCCATATCTTCGGTTATTTTAACTTCCGAATTCTTCAAAGTTTCCCCCGCCGTCATATCGTCAATTTCTTTAAGCTTCAAAATAACAAATTGTTTATGATAACGAACGTTTTCAATATCATATTTTTCAATTCGTCCCTTTTTATCAACATAAATAAAATCCAACAATTCAAATCTCGACACATCGTCAGTTGTCGGCAAAACTCTAACCTCGCCTTTAATACCCTGAGTATTAACAATTTTTCCAATAACAAAATAATTATTATCTCCCAAAATTGCACCTCCAAATTAAAATTTTTATCAATCCATTTTTATAATAATATCATTTATTAAAAAAATAATCAATTCAAATTCTTATCAAAAAAAATTACAGTTTATTTTTTTGTATTGTTTCTTTATAATATTATTAGCAAAAAATATCTTAATAAATTTTTAATAAATATATCTGTTTTTTCTTAAACAAATTGATATACACTTTTTATTGAGGAGGTAAAACAAATGAAATATAACATACTTGTTGCCGATGACGATAAAGAAATTTTAAATGCAATCGATATATACCTTTCAAATGAAGATATGAATATTTTCAAAGCGGAAAACGGTTTGGAAGCATTGGAAATATTAAAAAAAGAACCCGAAATCCATTTAATTTTAATGGATTTAATGATGCCAAAAAAAGACGGAATACAAGCAATTTTGGAAATTCGAAAAGAAAAAGAAATTCCAATAATAATTCTTTCGGCAAAATCGGAAGACCAAGACATTGTTCTCGGTTTAAATATCGGTGCAGACGACTATATAACAAAACCTTTCAGCTTTATTGAATTGACGGCAAGAATAAAATCAAATTTAAGGAGGTATGTAAAATTTAATTCTTACAAAAAAGATACCGACGAACTTTTTATACGTGGGCTTTATTTAAACAAAAAAACAAAAGAAGTAAGCGTAAATAATGAACCCGTTCGACTAACGGCAACCGAATTTAAAATTTTGTTGTTGTTAATGGAAAATCCGGACGTTATTTTTTCAATCGAAGAAATTTATCAAAATGTTTGGAACGAACCTTTTTATAACAGCGAAAACACCGTTGCCGTACATATAAGAAGAATTCGCGAAAAAATCGAAGTAAATCCAAAAAAACCAATATATTTAAAGGTGGTGTGGGGAATTGGCTACAAAATCCAAAAATAATTCCAACGAAAACAATTCACAAAACAAATTCAGCAAAAAAACTCTCGCTTTAATGATTTTATCACTGTTCTTTTTTATATTCGGAATCATCGGAAGCTCTGCTTTTTTCAGCATAAAAAACAACACAATTGATTTTTCCGAAAACAACTCAATAACAATGAACGTGATAAATTCCGAAGCAATTCGATATGCAAAAAACTTAAACAGATTTTATATATACTTCAAAAATTTCGACTCAAAAGAAGCTTACTCTTCTTTAAAAAAAATTGAAGAAAAATTATCAAAAAATTCTGAAATCAACAATTTACAAAATCCTAATTTTCAAGAAGATGTCGAAAATAAAAATTTAAATTCTTCAAACGATAACTATTTGGAAACAGAAAAAACGGAAGACGACATTTATTATGAAATGCTTTTTGAAAAAGCTCCCGAAAGTTATTACAAAAACTTAAATTACGACAATCTAAAACAAGAAGAACTTTTAAACATTTACAAAAACTTAAAAGAGGTCTACGAAAATTATGAACTTGTAAAAAATTATTTAAAACAAGAAAAAGGATTTCAATACAAAATTGAAAATAAAAATTCAAAAACAATTTACACAAATAACGAAAATTTCGACAACGAAGAATTTTATGCAAAATTTTCGCTTGATTGTGATTTGTTCACTTCCGAAAAATTCAACGGAGAATATCTTGCAAGTTCATTTGAACAAAACAACTTGGAAGGCCATATAATCATTCCAAAAAGCATAGCAAGCGATACAAACTTGCAAAGTGGCATTTCTCTCTATATAAAAGTTGTAGAAGTTTCGGCATCAATATGCAATTATATGCAATATATAATCCCTGTTATATTCATATTTGCATTAGCTCCAATAATTTACATCATCGCAAAGCAACGACGCTGTGCAATCAACATTATAAACACAACTTGCAAAAAAATAACAAAAATTCCATTAATCTTAAAAATAACATTATTTGTAATTTCTTTAAGTGCCTTTTTAAATATGTTCGACACTTATGATTTCGAATATTATGACTGCATAATGGGAATTATTTCAAACGGAGATTACCAAAATGTATACTCAATAATCATAAGCTTGATTATTAAAATTATAATCTCCACAATCTTTATTTTGGGAATAGTATATTTTATACACTTAATCGCAAAACCATCAAGCTTTAAAGATGAGTACGAAATAAAATTTGTTTATAACATAGTTAATAACACAAAATATATATTGCAAAGCAAAAATTATGGCTTATTTGTATTATTTTTGTTTTTAATATCTGGAACGTTGTTTTCATTGTTTTTGTTTTTCTTGGTTCTAATTTATGCAAGAGCACACATATTCCATATCATAATCATCTTTGCAATTGAATTCATCGGAATAATAACGGTTCAAAAAATAATCAACCTAATTCTGGCATATTGCAAACTAACCGTTTACACAGAAAACATCGCAAACGACAACATCAATGAAATAAATGAAGATAGCAAAGCATTCAGCCAACCTTTCGAAAATTTGAAAAAAATAAATAATAACGTTGCATCAAAAATTGAAGAAATGACAAAAAACGAAAGACTGAAAACCGAACTTATAACAAATGTTTCACACGATTTAAGAACTCCTCTAACATCTATAATAAACTATATAGATTTGCTCAAAGCCGAAAAAACAGAAAACAATTCCACAAATGAATATATAAAAATTATAGATGAAAAATCACAAAGATTGAAAAAACTTATCGATGATTTGTTTGATGCTTCAAAACTTTCATCAAAACAATTCAACTTAAATGTTTCAAAAGCCGATATAGTTTCTTTGTTAAAACAAACAATCGGTGAGTTCAATCAAAAAATCGAAGACTCAAATATAAACTTTGTTATGGAAATTCCAAACAAGCCGATATTTTTAAATATTGACGGTCAGCAAATATGGCGTGTTTTCGACAATCTCTTCAACAATATATTAAAATATTCGGCAAAAAATTCAAGAGCATATATATCTCTTGAAGAAACCGACAACCAAGTTAAAATTATTATGAAAAACATCTCGCAAACATCTTTAAATTTTAACTCGGAAGAACTCTTCGAAAGATTTAAAAGAGGTGACAAATCCCGAACCACCGAAGGTTCAGGACTCGGACTTTCAATAGCCAAAAGCATTATTGAACTTCATAAAGGAAATATATTTATAAAAACAGATGGCGATTTGTTTAAAGTTATTGTTGTGCTGAACAAAACCGCAAATTAATCAAAACCTATTTTAATAAATGCGAAAATATAAGGGGAATTAAGGGGTTGCCAAAAACAGCCCGACGAAAATAAAAAAAAAGAGGGTGTGAAAAAATCTCAAAATTTTTCACACCCTCTTTTTAACCCTATTAACAATTAAAGCTCATTAAATTTTAACAAACTTCCTCAAACCTAAAATTTATCCATAAATTTCTTCAAGTTCGTGTTGAATTTCTTCCGCACGCCTAATTTGCTCCTTTAAATTCCATTTTCCAATGTTCACACCATCTTTCATAAACATCGAACCACATTGATGAAAATAAAATTCTATACCTCTTTTTTTTGCCTCCAAAAACAAAGCCTTAACCCATTCATATTCAATAGGTCGAACATCTGCTTTCGGAGCCATTTCACCACCAACATTCACGCATTTAATAAGACCTGTGTCAAGATACTTTCCAAGTTGTATCGGTGCAACAAGAGGAGAACAAAACACCTCTCTATGCTTTAATGGTGCTTCTAAAAAATGAGGCAAACGTCTATCCGCCATTTCTTGATTTTCAATAGAAATACTTAAATAAAAATTTTCCCAACCATTTCCCCAATCCAACGGCAAACAATCTTTTATTCTTTCCGGTCGCTTTGTCGTTGTAACAAAAATACAGTCTTTTCTTCGTCTAATAAAGTCCCAACAACCGGCTCGCCAATCATCAGCTTCTTCAATAAAAAAATCAGAAGAAAAACAAAGTTTAACCAAAGAATTAGGCGGACAATTTTTATCTTTCAATTCATAAGTTGTCTTGCCTTTTGTAATAACTGTCGTATCTCTCCCATATCGCTTGTCCATTTTATAAACAAAACAATTCTTGCAACCCGAACTTACTTTTTTACAACCATGCCAAGGATTCCAAGGTATTGCATTTTCAATTTCTGTGTTTTGCATAACATCACCCGCTCCTCCAACTTCATAAATTTATTTTTTGCATCTCCAAGGCGTATCATATGAATACCAACGATTTGCACTATGGTCCGCCAATCGTGAAAAAGGCATCATAGAAATGCCTTTTTCTCTAAGTTTATCCTCAAGATAATCTCGCACTTTCCATACATTTCCCGGAGATGGATTATCCATATTCAAAACAGCTTTAAGTTCATCTGCTGATATTTGGAGAGCTTCCAACACAACTTCCTCTTTTTCACCAAGCCGTTTATAATTTTCTTGCAGTTCCTTTCTTGTATTAATCGTTTGTTCTTTTGTCAACATTAATAACTCACCTATTCATTAAAATTGAATTAAAATAACACCCTCATCAACCCACTCGTCAAAGAGGCATTGCAAAAACGCAAACCATATCCAAAATATCTATTTCTTCTTTGTTTTTGAATGAATGTTCCTAATTGTCTTTTTCTTTTTAACAACCTTTGAAGTTTCCTTTTTCTTTTCAGCTTTATTTTTGGCATAAAAATTATCGCTTTTTCTCGGACGAATAAGACAATGTTTTTCAAATCCTATAAGGTCGCTTCTTCCCGCCTTTTTCAAAGCCTCAAAAACAAGATCATAATTTCTCGGAAGTCTATATTGAATTAAAGCCCTCTGCATAGCTTTTTCGTGCGGTGTTTTCGGAACATAAACTTTTTCCATAGTCCTCGGGTCAAGCTCTGTATGATACATACAAGTTGATAAAGTTCCGGGAGTTGGATAAAAATCCTGAACCTGCTCCGGCATATATCCCAAATCTCTAAGATACTCGGCAAGCTCAACCGCCGCCTTCAAGTCGCTTCCGGGGTGACTGCTCATAAGATATGGAACAAGATATTGTTCTTTTCCGATTTTTTTGTTAATATCATAATATTTTTTAACAAATTTGTCGTAAATATCTCTTCCCGGCTTGCCCATTTTTTGCAAAACCCTCGGAGAAATGTGCTCCGGAGCAACTTTAAGCTGTCCGCTTATATGATGCTCGCAAAGTTCATAAAAAAACTCTTCATCTTTGTCATAAATAAGATAATCATATCTAATCCCCGAACGCACAAAAACTTTTTTAACTCTCGGAATTTCTCTTATTTTTCTTAAAAGACTCAAATAATCTTTGTGATTAACTTTCAAATTTTTACAAGCTGTCGGAAAAAGACATTGTCTTTCTTTGCAAACTCCTTTTGTAATTTGCTTGTCACAAGCCGGCCCTCTAAAATTTGCCGTTGGTCCTCCAACATCGTGTATATAACCTTTAAAATCGGGTTCCCAAACAATTTTATTTGCTTCGTTTAAAATTGATTGATGACTTCTTGCCTGAACAACTCTTCCTTGATGAAAAGCCAATGCACAAAAATTACAGCTTCCAAAACAACCCCTGTTTGAAATAATGCTGAATTTAACTTCTTCAATTGCAGGAACACCGCCTTTTTCTTCATACATCGGGTGATAATTTCGCATATATCCCAAAGAGTATGAATTGTCAAATTCGGCAGTTGTCAAAGGCAATGACGGTTTATTTTGAATAACAAATTCGTTTCCATACGGTTCAATAAGAATTTTTGCGGTAATTGCGTCTGTATTTTGATATTGAGTTAAAAAACTTTCCGCATACGCTCTTTTTTCGGTCTTAACTTTTTTATATTCCGGCAATAATATATAATCTTCATAAATATTGTCCAAATTTTTTGCCTTATAAACCGTTCCCCGAACATATGTTATCTGGTCAACAGGTATACCACTGTCAAGGCTTTCCGCAAGCTCAACAATTTGATGTTCGCCCATTCCGTACATAAGTATATCCGCTTGCGAATCGAGCAAAATCGACCGCCTAACAGAATTGTCCCAATAATCATAATGTGAAAGTCGTCTAAGGCTTGCCTCAAGCCCGCCAATCATAATTGGAACATCTTTATAAAGCTCTTTTATTTTTTGACAATAAACAATGGTTGCTCTGTCCGGACGAAGTCCCATAACTCCGCCGGGAGAATAAAGGTCCTTTTGTCGTCTTTTTTTTGCAACGCTGTAATGATTAACCATAGAATCGATATTCCCGCCGGTAACAAGAAAAGATAACCTCGGTTTGCCAAAAACATTAAAACTTTCTTTGTTTTTCCAATCAGGCTGAGGAATAATTCCAACTTTAAAACCGTTGCTTTCCAAAACCCTCGATATAATTGCCGCACCAAAAGACGGGTGGTCAATATAAGCATCTCCGGTAACAAGAACAAAATCAAGTTCAGACCAGCCCCGTTTAATCATATCATCTTTGCAAACAGGTAAAAAATCCATAACTAACCCCCCTTTCAAATTTTCCAACTCGGCAAATATTTATTTTTCATTCGCCCTTTCAAAACCTTGCCCCAACCAAGAGGAAAGCCATCAACACAAACCAAATTCCAACCGTCATCTGACTCAACATTAAACGACTCGCCTTTTAAATATCGAATAAGCAAAGGGTCGTCAAGTGAAAAATCAATAACCAATTTTGCATCTTCTTTTTTCAATCCCATTGCAAATGCCTGAGAAGGTTCAAATCGCTTTGTTTTAATATCGCCAATATAAAATCCGCTTCGCATAATCCTAAGGCCTTTAAGATTAATTCCAAACGGAATTTGCATAAGAGATTTCCCATGAATTTCAAGATTATCATTTATTTCAATATTCATAAATTGATTCATAAAATCATAATAATCCGAAAGCATTTTACTATCAAGAGGTTTAATCTTCGAAAAACTTTTCTTTTCGTCCTCTCCCTTTTTCTTCAAAAGTGCAAGAAAATGCCCTTCTCCTTTTATCTTAAACGGCCAAAGTCTTCCGCATTTTTTAAGTTCGTCTCTTCCCGAAACAACCCATTCGCTTCGTCCTCTGTCAAATCCACAACTTTTATCAACTTCAAGAAGTTCAAAATCTTCGTTCAAATCAAGAAATTCATTAATCATACCCTCATCTTCTTCAGGAGCAAATGTGCAGGTTGAATATGCAATAACTCCGCCCCCGCAAAGCATTTTTGCCGCACTTTTCAAAATATCCCGCTGAAGAGAACAACAAAATTCCGTTTTGTGGTCCTCCCAGCTTTTAACGGCCTCGGGGTCTTTTCGAAACATTCCCTCGCCAGAACAAGGTGCATCAACAATAATTTTATTAAAAAATCCCTCAAAAGTTTCCGAAAGTTTTTCGGGAGTTTCGTTTGTAACAACAGCATTTGTAATTCCTGCGGCTTCAATATTGTGAAGCAACGCTTTGCATCTTGTTGCACTAATGTCGTTGCTAACAAGAATCCCCTCACCATTAAGCTTCGCTCCAACTTGAGTACTTTTTCCTCCCGGAGCGGCACATAAATCCAAAACCCTGTCACCCGGATTAATTTCAATCATCGCACCCGTTGACATAGCACTCGGCTCTTGAATATAATAAAGTCCGGCATTATAATATGGGTGCTTTGAAGGTCTGTCATTTTCCGAATAATAAAACCCGTTTTCACACCACATAACCTTTGAAAGCTCAAAATCAAGCCTTTCTCTAAGTTCTTCGGCAGTTATTTTAAGAGTATTCGCTCTAAGTCCATAATGCCTTTTTTCCTCAAAACTCTTTAAATAGCTGTCAAATTCCTCTCCAAGAAGTTTTTGCATTTTCAAAACATAACTTTCCGGTAGTTCCATAATAACAAACCCTTTCAAAAATAATAACAAAATTTAAGAACATATATGCTCAACAAATATTTCGCCAATTTCATCAAAATCGCCCAAACTTTTAAAAATAATTTCCGTTTCAAAACCGTTTTCATTAAAAATTGTTTTCCATGAATTTTCTTCATCTCCCGCCAAATCATTAATTGCATGGTCACCGCAAACAATCATAAACGGCATAAGATAAACCTTTTTAATATTCTTTGCTTTAAGCCTTTTAACAATGTGTAAAACATTCGGAAATCCCTCAACCGTTCCAACAAAAACATTTTCAATTCCGTTATAATGAAATGTGTTTTCAAGCTGACTGTATGCCGAGTTTGAAAAATGTTCCGAACCATGACCCATATAAACAAAAGCCTCGTTTTCATTCATCTTCGGCATAAAATTCCTCAAAATTTTAAAACATTTAAAATAATCATCTTCGTCATTTAAAAGAGGCTTTCCAACAACAAGTTTTTTAAAATATTTTTTATATTTTTCAATAATATCAACCGCTTTAAAATATTCAAGACCGTTCAATATATGAATACTCTGACAATAAACCTCGTCATATTTGTTTTCTTTTAAATATTCAAAAACCTGTTCAAGATTTAAAACATCAACATTCTCTTCCTGTTTAATTTTTTTAATAACAATGGAAGAAGTAAATGCTCTGAAAAAATCAAAATCCGAAAAACTTTTTTTTATAACGTTTTCCATATTTTCAATGGCTTTCCTTGCTTCTTTAACAGCCGTTCCAAAACTAACAACAACAATAGCTTTTTTCATAATCAATCAACCTCTGCTTATCTTCTAATTTTATACAACAGTGCATTGCAAATTGCTGCGGCAACGTTACTTCCGCCTTTTCTTCCTCTTGCAACAATGTGCGGAACATCTAAATTTATTATAAGTTCTTTAGACTCAACAACATTAACAAACCCAACCGGCACCGCAATAATTGCAACAGGTGAAATTTTGTTTTCACAAATAAGTTCATAAAGCTTAATTAAAGCCGTTGGGGCATTTCCAACAGCAAAAATAACCTCGCCATCAATTTGGCAAGCTTTTTCCATAGAAACCGTAGCACGTGTAACTCCCCGCTCTTTCGCTTCTTTTGCAACATCATCGTCAGACATAAAACAAAAAACTTCTCCTCCAAGAGATTGAAGAACTTTTTTATTAATCCCCGCCATAGCCATTTTTGTATCCGTAACAATGCTTGCACCTCTTTTAAGAGCATCTGTAACAATTTTAACAACATCTTCCGAGAAAACAAGATTTTCCGCATAATCAAAATCAGCCGAAGTGTGAATAACTCTTTTAACAACGTCTTTAACATCTTCGTCAAAATTTCCTTTAAGCTCATTTTCAATTATTTCAAAACTTCTTTTTTCAATATCCATAGGTTTAATAAATTCAATATCCAAAAAAATCACCTTTCTATGCCGTCTCTTGCAAAAACACCCATATCAAACGGGTGTCTGATTTTTTTAATTTCAGAAATATAATCTCCAAAATTTAAAACCTCTTTGTCGGGGTTTCTTCCTGTTAAAACAACTTCAACTTTCCCCTTTTGTTTTTGAATAAAATCAAAAACTTTTTTTCTGTCAATAACCGAATAGTTCAATGTGTGAATAATCTCATCAAAAATTATCATATCTGCATTTATATTGTCGCACATTTGAACAGATTTTTCAAACATTTCGTTATTAAATTGCAATAACAATTCTTTCTCTTCGTTCGTCATATTTTTAAAAAATTTTCCGCAAACATTTCCATAAAAAATATGAACATTTGAAAAATTTTTCAAAGCTGTAACTTCTCCGCTTTCAATGTGCTTTAAAAATTGAACAATTATAACTTTTCCGCCTTTTCCCAAACATCTCAAAGCAAGCCCAAAAGCCGCCGTTGTCTTTCCTTTTCCGTCTCCGTAATATATGTGAGTATAACCTGTTTCCAAAAAACATCACTCTCCGCTATTTTTTGCCAAACCCAAAATATTATATATTTTTTCAATATCAACATTTTGGCGAACCAAATTTGCAAGCAAATCATATTGCATTTTTTTATATTCGCTGTTGTCAACAACCTCAATTTTTTCTGCTGACAATCCTTTTTTTGCAAAAACAATTTCAACAATTTTCCCGCAAACGTCTTTATTGTCAAAAATCCCATGAACATATGTCCCAAAACAATTGTTAACAAAACTCCCCTCAAAAACTTCCGTTGAATTTCTGTAAATCTTCGTCAAATTCTTTTCATTTGTTTCGGTTTTTCCCATATGAATTTCATACCCTTCAAAGCGAACACCCGAAAGTTCGGCAAAATCACCGGAAATATCACAAAACTCTCCGGAAACCCTAACAGTTGTTTTTTCTTTTTCAAAAAAAGTAACATTATCAAAAATCCCAATCCCGTCAATTTCTTTTCCGCTTTCAACGTTTGCGTTGTCAATTATTTTTTTGCCCATAATTTGGAAACCGCCACAAATGCCAAAAACAACCGAACCTCTGCAAACAGCTTGTTTAATTTTTGCCTCAATCCCTCTTTCTCTAAGCCAAATCAAATCATCAACTGTGTTTTTGCTTCCGGGAATAAAAATAACATCAGCATCATCAAAATCTTCAAGTTTGTCCGAATAAATCAAATCAACTCCGTCAATTCTTTCAAAAGGTGCAAAATCTGTATAATTTGAAATTCTCGGAAGTTTAACAACAACAAATTTAACAAATGCTGTAAATTTCTTTTTCGAAAAAAGCCTTTCCGAAAGGCTGTCCTCATCATCAATATCAAGCTTTTTATATGGCAAAACTCCCAAAACGGGAACATCTGTCAAATCTTCAATTTGTTCAAGCCCCGGTTGTAAAATAGTTTTGTCTCCTCTAAATTTGTTAATAACAAATCCTTTAACTCTTTCCCGCTCGCTTTCCTCCAAAAGCATAACCGTTCCATACAATGATGCAAAAACACCGCCTCTGTCAATATCCCCAACAATAATAACCGGACAATCCGCAATTTTTGCCATTCCCATATTAACAATATCGTCTTCCTTTAAATTTATTTCTGCAGGGCTCCCCGCTCCCTCAATAACAATTATATCAAACTCTTCGGAAAGAGCATTAAAAGCTTTTTCAATTTCGGGAATAAGATTTTTTTTATATTTAAAATATTCTTTCGCCGGCATATTTCCAATTGGTTCTCCATTAACAATAACTTGCGAACCGCTGTCGCTCGTTGGTTTAAGCAAAATAGGATTCATTCTGACATCGGGTGCAACATCACACGCCTCCGCTTGCATAACTTGTGCTCTTCCCATTTCATAACCATCATCGGTAACAAATGAATTTAAAGCCATATTTTGAGATTTAAAAGGAGCAACTTTATATCCGTCTTGTTTAAAAACCCTCAAAAGCCCCGCAACAACAACGCTTTTCCCAACATTTGACGCAGTTCCCTGAACCATAATAACTTTAGCCACAAAATCCCTCCCATTTTGTATAGTATCATTTCAAAATTTCATCAACAGCATTAATAAACATTTCGTTTTGTTCTTTTGTTTTAACCGCAATTCTGATAAATCTCTCGTCAAGTCCTCTGAAGTTTTTACAAGTTCTAACCATAAAACCTTTTTCCGCAAGTCGTTCTTCAAAATTTTCAATATAATTTTCAAAAAGTATAAAATCAGCACTTCCCGAAAAAACATTAAACCCTCTTTTCCTAAGTTCGTTTTCCAAAAAAAATCGCTGTTGTTTTATATACATAACTGTTTCGTTCAAAAAACTTTTTTCTTCCAATGCCGCTTCTCCGCATCTTTGGGCAACATACGAAACGTTCCATGGTTGACCAAACATCATAAGTTTATCGCAAATTTTTTTACCGCAAATACAATAACCAAGCCTAAGCCCCGCCATAGCAAAAATTTTTGTAAACGCTCTCAAAACAATCACATTATCAAAATTCTTTATATAACCAATGCTTGAATTATAAACACTTTCATCGGAAAACTCAATAAAACTTTCGTCAATAAAAACATAAATTTCCTTTTCAAAACATTTTTTAATAATTTCTTCAACAATTTCCTTTTTAACAATTTTCCCCGTCGGATTATTTGGGTTGCATAAATAAATAATATCCAAATCATCTGTAATTTTTTCAAAAATGCTTTCGTCAATCAAAAAATCATTTTCTTTTTGCAAATAAAAATATTCAACTTTTCCGCCTTTTTTTAAAACAGATTTTTCATATTCGCAAAAAGTCGGAGAAAAAACAAAAGCTTTTTTAACATCAAGAACATAGGGAATTTTAAAAATAATATCCGCCCCGCCGTTTCCGCAAAATATGTTCTCCTCATCAATATCGTGATATTTTGAAAGAGCATTTCGCAAACCTCGGCAAAACGGATCGGGATATTTTTCAATTCCAAAAAAACTGTCAAAAAATGCCTCTTTAACTTTTGGCGGAACACCAAGAGGGTTTATGTTTGACGAAAAATCAATCGGCTCTTTTTTATATTTTTCAATATAACTTAAAATGTCCCCGCCATGCTCAAACACAAAAAACAACTCCAATCAAAATAAAAATCAAAGAAAAAACAAAAGTCATCAAAAAAGAAGTCAAATACATAATTTTATTTGCCCCAATAATGTCAAAAGGCTGAGGTTTTCTAATTTCATCTCCGATTTTTTCTTTTTTGTAAAGCTTCGAAAAATAATAACAATCTCCGCCCAAACAAATTTCCAACGCTCCCGCAAAAACCGATTCGCTTTGCCCCGCATTCGGGCTTTTTGTTTTGTTTCTGTCCCTAAAAAAAATTTTAACACTGTTTTTAAAATTAAATTTAAGCAAAGCAACCGAAACAAGCATAAATAAAGCAGTAATTCTTGACGGAATAAAATTAAAAACATCATCGGCTTTTGCCGAAAATCTTCCAAAATACAAATATTTTTCATTTTTATAGCCAACCATAGAATCAAGCGTATTAACGGCTTTATAAAAAAATCCCAAAGCCCCTCCTCCAATAAGCATATAAATAAGAGGTGCCGTAACTCCGTCAGATGTGTTTTCCGCAATCGTTTCAACCGTTGCCTTAATAATTTCCTCTCGGCTCAAATTCTCTGTGTTTCTTCCAACAACATAAGATAAATATAATCTGCTCTTCTCAATATCATTTTCAACAAGAGCATCGTAAATTTTCATAGTTTCTTTTTTAAGTGAATTTGCGGCAAAAATTTGAGTACAAAAAACAATTTGAAGAAAAACAAATAACAAAAAATGAATTTTATAAGCGATATATAAAATAAAAAAAGGAACAAAAAAAGAAATTCCAACTACGATAAAAAATAAAACACAACCGCCAATAAATTCACTCTTTTTATTTTTGTAAAATATCTTCCGCAAAATTTTTTCGGTTTTTGATATAATAAAACCAATTCCGCAAATTGGGTGCCATAAAAAATATGGGTCACCAATAACAAAATCAAAACAAAATGCACAAAAAACAATAAGTCCAATAATAATCATAGTAATTTTCCTTTAATAACTTTCGGAATGCCCATTGTAACATAAACAACAGTATCGGCATTTTGGGCAATATAACAGCCAATTCTTCCAACCAGCTCCCGAAAATCTCTCTCTTTTTTCAAAACAGGAACAATTCCAAGTCCAACTTCATCACAAACAATAATTTCAAAATTTGTTTTTTCGGTTAAAATTTTTTCCAAATCTGGAACATCATAAAATCGTCTAATCAATTCCTGAAATTCAAAAATAACATCAAAATTAAAAATATCCTCAAGTAAAACATCTTTTCCGGAACAAACAGCCTTATTTTTTAAATCAAACTTTTCAAAAACAAAATCTTCTTTTCCGGAAAAACTTCCTCCTGAAACAAAAATCATAATTTCCTCCAAATATCCTCGCCTTTTAAAACAACAGGAACAGAAAAAACAGATTGAACAACAACATCGGCTTTTTCCGAAAGCAAGCAATTAATTTGCCCAATACATTTTTTATAGTTTTCCGTTTCAGAAGAATAAACCTCCCCGTCACAGTCAACAAGATTTGTAATCACAACAAGCATTTTACATTTTAACCGCAAATATTCAACACCCTTTAAAATATCCGAAACAGCATTTGCGTTTTGGCACCCAAAAATTTCATTTGCCAAAACATTTGAAATACATTCCAAAATAATTCCGTCATAAATTTCATCAATTTCAATTTCGGAAAAATTCTCATAAATTTCAAAAGTGTCAAAACCTTTAAATTTTCGCATATCTTTATGCCTTTGAATTTTAATATTGCTTTCTTCGCCAAAAGGTTTCATAGTTGCAATATAAAGCTTTTTTTCAAATTTTCGTAATAAAATATTTTCGCCAAGCTCCGATTTTCCGCAAGCCGCCCCTCCGCAAATAACAACAAGCATAAAATAACTCCTTTAAAAAGGTTTATATGGTTCAATATTCGAATTTTCAAAACTCTCACCAAAATTAAATATATTAACAGCCATATCATAAAACAAAAACGATAAAACAGCTCCTGTTCCCTCGCCCATTCGCATACCGGCATCAATAACCGCTTTTTTTCCAAGAACATCGAGAAGCATTTTTCCAACAGGCTCGGCAGACAAATGTGAGGCAAACATATATTCTTTTGTTTTCGGCTCAATCATTGTCGCCAAAACAGCAGCAACCGAAGAAATAATTCCGTCAATAACAATTGCCGTTTTTGTTGCCGCCGCACCAATATAAAGGCCAACCATAGCACCAATATCATATCCCCCAAGCTTTGAAAGAACATCGATAGGGTCGTTTTTGTTCGGCTTGTTTTTTTCAATTCCCTTTTTTATAACCTGAATTTTTTTCAAAAGCCCTTTTTCGGAAAGCCCCGAACCTTTTCCGGTAACATTTTCGGGCTGTTCATCAAGCAAAACAGCCGAAACAGCCGAAGCTGTCGTTGTGTTTCCAATTCCCATTTCACCTGTCGCAATAATATTAAATCCTTTTTCTTTAAGAGAAAAAGCCAAATCAATCCCGACATTAATCGCCCTAACAGCATTTTCTCGGCTCATTGCCGGCCCTTTTGTAAAATCATCTGTTCCATATGCAATTTTACAATTAATTATTTTTTCGCCAAAAACATCACGATAAATGCCAACATCAACGGGAATAACTTCCGCTCCAACATATTTCGCCATATTGCAAACAACAGTAACACCTTTTGAAAAATTTTCCGCAACTTTCGCTGTAATCTCTTGCTCACTTTGTGCAACTCCTTGCCCAACAACTCCATTATCTGCACAAAATATAACAACACATTTTTTTGAAATATCAATATCAACGCTTCTTTGAATTCCCGCAAGCCTTGCAACCGAGCTTTCAATAGCCCCTAAACTTCCAAGGGGCTTCGCCATATTGTTCCATTTATCAAAAACTTTTTTAATGCTTTCTTCATCAAGTTTGTCAATTTTCAAAATTGCCTCTTCAACAGTCATTTCAAAGCCTCTTTCCAATCTTTGCATTTAAGCAAAAATCTTTTTGCAAAATCCAAATTTCCGTAAAAATGCAAATGAGGATAACCGCAAAAAACATTTCCAAAAGTATGAATTGTTGTTCTTTCATTTCCGTTTGAAATTTTTTTTGCCAAAAAACAATCCCCCTTGTCACTGCTTTTTGAATAATGAAATTCGTGTGCATTAATACTTTCGCCTTTTTTGCACATAACATTGTCCTTTTCGGCAGTAAGCGAAACATAACCAAAATCAACAAGGTTTTTGGTAAGCTCTGCCTTTCCTTCAATAATTCCAACCATCGGATATTCCTCTTCATTGTTGCAAATCGAACTGTGCAAATACATAAATCCTCCACACTCCGCAAAAACAGGCATATTGTTTAAAACTCTTTTTTTAATATCCGAAATAATTTTTTTATTTTGAGAAAGCTCTCGAAGATAAAGTTCGGGATACCCCCCGCCAATATAAACTCCATTACAATCGCAGGGAAGTTCAAAATCTTCAAGAGGAGAAAAAAACTCAATTTCCGCACCCATTTTTTCAAGAATTTCAAGATTTTCTTCATAATAAAAACAAAAAGCATCATCTTTTGCAACTGCAATTTTAACATTTTCGCAAACTTTACCAATCTCAATTTTTTCATATTCAAAATCAGAAGCACCCTTTGCAATATTAATAAGTTCATCAATATCGATATATTTCTCGCAAAGCTTTGCCAAATTTTCAATTTTGTTTTTCAAATTTAAAATTTCATTCGCCGTAACAAGCCCCAAATGCCTGCTTTCAACAGAATTTTCGGAACAAAACGGAAGCCCTCCAAGAACCTTAATTGCACAATTTTCCTCAATAATTTTTTTATAATACGAAATCATTTTTTCGGAAACATTGTTCAAAATAACCGCCTTAATTCCGTTTTTTTCAAAATTCAAAAATCCGCCAACAAGTGCGGCCAAAGATATTCCCATTCCCTTAGGATTAACAACAAGAATCGACGGCGTATTCGTCAAATTTCCAATGTGACAAGAAGATGCAAAACTTCCAACCGCACCGTCATAAAACCCCATAACGCCCTCAATAACCGAAATATCAAATTTTTCTGAATTTTTTGCAATAATATTTTTAACTCCGTTTTCGCCCGTCAAAAAAACATCTAAATTTGACGAAGAAACCCCCGTAACCTTTTTGTGAAACATAGGGTCTATATAATCCGGACCAACTTTATAAGACAAAACTTTCATTCCTCGTTTTGCAAGTGCCGAAAGAACACCGCAAACAACCGTTGTTTTTCCGCAACCGCTCCCTGTTCCTCCAATTATAATACGCAAATCACTCATAAAATTTTCCTCCGGAAAAAATAAAAATAGGATTATTCGCATTCAATAAATTATATTTTCCAACAGCTTTGTTTCTTGAGCAACCAATATTAACAAATTCAAAATTTTCAAACTCAAGATTTTTCATAATCGAAAAAGTTTCGGAAATCGTTTCAAGTGCAATCGCAGTAACAACAACTCGTATATCAGGATTTAATTCTTTAAGCCTTTGCAAAATCTCCGCCATATTCCCGTTGCTTCCGCCAATAAACGCAAAATCGGGAACAGGATAATCATCAAAGCAAAAAGGAGCTTCTCCAAACACAGGCAAAACATTAAAACATTTGGTCTTATTGATATTTTTTTTCAAAAGCGAAAAAGCCTCTTCTTTTTTTTCAAAGGAATATATAATCCCTTTATATGCTTTTTTTGCCATTTCAAGAGAAACCGAACCCGTTCCCCCGCCAATATCAAAACCAACTTCAAAAGGCTTTATACAAAGTTTATTAACGCAAATCCAGCGAATTTCTTCTTTTGTCATGGGAACATCGGCTCTTATAAAATCTTTGTCAAAAAACGGAACATTTTTATCAACAAAATTGTTGTTTTCAAAATAGACAACCGAAAGCGGTTCAAAATCCATATTCAAAAAATCCACAACTTTTCCGCAAACAATTCGTTCGTTTTCATAAGATAAATTTTCACCAATCCAAACATCAACATCACCAAGATTAAATTCAACCAAATCACGAATAATTTTCGAAACGCTGTTTTCTCCTCCTGTTAAAGCGAAAACTTTTTTGTTATAAACAATTTCACCAACAATTTTGCTTTTTCTTCCGTGAACACTGCAAAAAGAAACATCATCATAGCTTTTACAAATTTTTGAACAAAAATATTGAACACAACTGATTCCGCAAACAAAATGAACATTTCCAAAAGGCAAAAGCTTTTCTTTCAAAATCTTTCCCGCACTGAAAAAACCGCTGTCTCCGCTAACAAGCACAGCCGTATTTCCGGAAAACGAAACCGCTTTTTCAAAAAGCTCACCATATTTACAAACAACAATATCTTTTTTAAAATTAAAAATCGTTTCCGAAATTCTTTCTGTTGAAACAACAAATTCACATTTTTGAATAATATCAACCGCTTCCGCCGTCAAAAGTTTTTCGTTTCCCATTCCAACGCCAATAATATAAAAATCCATTTTGTCACCAACTTTAACTCAAACTTTGAACAGATTTTTCAAAAGCGCCCAAAAACTTAACAAAATCACTGTGTTCGTGTGCAAAGCTAACAAACATAGCCTCAAATTGTGACGGAGCAATATAAATTCCGTTTTCAAGCATATTGCAAAAATATTTTGAAAAAATTTCAGAGTTGCTTGTAACTGCGGTTTTAAAAGAATTAACTTTTTCTTTTGTGAAAAACACAGATAAAAGCGAACCAATTTGGTTAACTTGTGCATCAACTTTTGAATTTTTAATAATTTTTCTCATTTCTTCGGCAATAAATTCTGTGTTCATAGAAACCGTTTTCAAAATATCCCTGTTTTTTTTCAAAACCAAAAGCTGTTCATACCCCGCCGCCATAGCAATAGGATTTCCCGACAGCGTTCCGGCTTGATAAACAGAACCGAGAGGCGAAACACATTCCATAATTTCACGTTTTCCGCAATATGCCCCAACAGGCATTCCTCCACCAATAATTTTGCCAAAAGTAATAATGTCGGCAGAAACACCGAAATATTCCTGAGCCCCTCCAAGAGCAATTCTAAACCCTGTAATAACCTCATCAAATATAAGCAAAGCATTATTTTCATCACAAAGCTTTCTAAGTCCTTGCAAAAATCCGTCATCTGGCAAAACAACTCCCATATTTGCCGCAACAGGCTCAACAATAATACAGGCAATCGAATTTTTATTATTTTCAAATAACTTCTCAACGCTTTCCAAATCGTTATATTGAGCAACCAACGTTTGCTCCGCAAGCTCTTTTACAACTCCGTCAGAATTCGGTTCGCCTTCCGTCAAAGCTCCCGAACCTGCCTTAACAAGCATCGAATCGCTGTGACCATGATAGCACCCCTCAAATTTAATAACTTTGCTTTTTCCCGTAAAACCTCTTGCAAGACGCAAAGCACTCATAACCGCTTCCGTTCCGCTGTTAACCATTCTAACCATTTCAACATTGGGAACAATTTCGCAAATAAGCTCTGCCATAAGAACTTCCTTTTCCGTTGGAGCTCCAAAGCTCAAACCGTTTATAACGGAATTTTTAACAGCATCGATAATATCTTTGTGGCAATGCCCCAAAATTATCGGCCCCCACGAATTAACAAAATCGATATATTCATTGTCATCAACATCATAAATTTTTGAACCGACAGCTTTTTTTATAAACACAGGATTTCGACCAACGTTTCCAAACGCACGAACAGGGCTGTTAACCCCTCCCGGCATAACTTTTTTTCCTCTTTCAAATAACTCATCAGATAAACTCATCAGCCAATATCCCCTTTCAAAACAGCCTCAGAAAGTTCAAGTGCAAAATATGTAATAATCATATCCGCTCCAGCCCTAAACATACTTACAGCACTTTCGCACATAACGCTATATTCGTCAATAAGCCCCGCCTTTCCTCCGGCTTTAATCATTGCATATTCACCGCTAACACTGTAAACGCAAATCGGAACATTAAACATTTCATCAGCTTTTTTAACAACGTCCAAATAACTCAAAGCCGGTTTAATCATAATAATATCCGCACCCTCGTCAATATCACTTTGACATTCGCTCAAAGCCTCTTTAAAATTATGACAATCCATTTGATAACTTTTTCTGTCGCCAAAAGACGGAGCAGACCCCGCCGCATCTCGAAAAGGGCCATAAAAAGCAGACGCATATTTTGCCGAATATGCCATAATCGGAACGTTTACAAAATCATTTTCATCAAGAATTTTTCGTATAAAACCAATTCGCCCGTCCATCATATCCGAAGGTGCAACCATATCAGCACCCGCTTTTGCGTGAGAAAGTGCAATTTTGCCAATAATCTCAACCGTTTTGTCGTTGTCAACATATCCGTCAGAATTAACAATTCCACAATGACCGTTTGAAGTATATTCACACATACAAATATCGGTTATAATATAAATCTCCGGCCATAACTCTTTAAGGCGTTTTATAGCCCTTTGAATAATTCCGTTTTCGTCATATGCCGAAGAAGCAATTTCGTCTTTTTTCTCGGGAATGCCAAAAAGAATTATCTTGTCAACATTTCCCTTTCTGCATTTTTCAACAAGAATTTCAAGTTTATCAACACTGTATCGAAACTGACCCTCCAAACTTTCAATTTCTTCAAAAATATTCGTTCCGTCTTGAACAAAAACAGGAAGAATAAAACTGTTCGGAGAAATTCTAGTTTCCCTAACAAGCTTCCGCAAAGTTTGGCTTGTCCTCAATCTTCTGTGCCTTTTTAAAATATTCATTTATCAACCACCTCTATTAATTTTTCAACAAAACTGTCAATATCCGCCTTTTCGGAAACAACATAATTAATATTATATTTTTTTGCCATATCCGCTGTTTTTTCGCCAATGCAAACACCAACAAATTTCGAAACATCAATATTTGCAGAGTTTTCCATAAATGCTCTAACAATTGAAGAACTTGTAAAAGTAACAAAATCAATCTGTCCGGAATTTATTTTTTCCGAAATATCAAAATTTTCAACAACTTCCGTTCTGTAAACAGGAAAATCTTCATAAACAATATTATTTTTATCAAATTCAAAAATCAAATCCGGTGAACCTTTTTCCGCCCTCAAAATAAGAACTTTTTCATTCATTGAAATTTTTTCGGAAAGCCCTGCTCCAAGAGCCTTACAATCATATTTTTGGGGGACAAAATCTGCAAACAAACCAAATTTTGCAAGTTCCTCTTCCGTTCCTTTTCCAATAACTCCAATTTTGCAACCGCAAAGAGCTCTCCCGTCAATTCGATATTCTTTTAATTTTTCAAAAACAGAACAAACTCCGGCAGGGCTTGTAAACACAACCCAATTATAATTTTGAAACTTTTTAACGATAATGTCAATCATTTTTTCGTCAATCAGCGAAATTGTTTTAATACATTGATATTCAATAACATTTCCGCCAAGATTTCTAATTTTTTCCGAAATTTTTCCAATTCGTTCTTTAGGCCTTGTAACAACAATGTTTTTCGATTTAAGAGGCTTTTTCGAAAACCAATCAAGCTTTTCCGCAAGTGAACAAACTTTTCCAACAACAATAATTGCAGGACTTTCAATCTTTTCATTTTGACAATTCGCAAATATATCGGAAAGTGTTGAAACAACCTTTCTTTGAAAAGGTGACGTTCCTTTTTCAATAACAGCACAAGGCATAAACTTGTCCATTCCTGCATCAATAAGCCCTTGAACGATATAATTCAACGAAGACAACCCCATAAGAAAAATAAGCGTTCCGTCAAGCTTAACAAGACTTTTAAAATCAATATCAAGCTTCTTTCCTTTTTTTAAATGCCCCGTAATTATGTGAACCGATGAAACAAAATCTCTGTGAGTTGCAGGAATTCCCGCATAGCAAGGAACAGCCAATGCAGATGTAACCCCCGGAACAACTTCAAAATCAATTTCATTTTCAATAACCGTTTCAAGCTCTTCCGCTCCTCTTCCAAAAAGAAAATTATCTCCGCCTTTAAGTCTGACAACATTTTTTCCCTCCAATGCTTTTTTAACAATAATTTTATTAATTTCACATTGAGGAATAAGGTGATGAGAACTTTTTTTGCCCGCATTTATTTTTTCGGCATTTTCCGGAATAAGGCTCAAAATTTCGTTGCCAATCAATCTGTCATAAATAACAACATCTGCATTTTTCAAAGCTTTTTCGCCTTTAATTGTTAAAAGACCAAAATCATACGGCCCCGCACCAACAAGAGTAACTTTTCCGCCCAAAACAATCAACCTTTCTTTTCAATAATTCGACAAGCAAGTTCATACCCAAGCTTTTCCGCATCAAAAACGTTTCCAACAATGCTTTCCTTGTATATAATTTCGTCTTCCGCAAAAAAGCCGTCAACTTTTATTTTGTCATCAAAAATTTCAGCATAAGAAGCAACAGGAGCAGAACACCCTCCGCCAAGTTTTCCAACAAATGCTCTTTCTGCTGTTGCACAAATTTCCGAATTTCTGTCATTAACACATTTCAAAAATGAAAAATCATCGTCTTTCCTGCCCTGAACCGCAATAATCCCCTGTCCTGCGGAAGGAATTATTTCTTTTTCTGAAAACACTTTAAAAATGCGTTTTTCAAGACAAAGCCTGTTAATTCCCGCCTCTGCCAAAACCAACGCCGAAAACTCTCCTCTGTCAAGCTTTTCAAGCCTTGTCAAAACGTTTCCTCGAATCGGCTTAACAACCGCATTAGGATAAAGCATTTGAATTTGAAGTTTTCTCCTCAAAGATGCACACCCAATAGGCTTTGAAAAATCAATTTCGTTTTTCCCTTTCGGCAAAATAAGAACATCAAAAGGACTTTCTCTTTTCGAAAATGCAATAATCGGAATATCCAAATTTTGCTCAATCGGCATATCTTTAAGACTGTGAACCGTAATATCAACCTTTTTTTCAATAAGTGCCCTGTCAAGTTCCTTAACAAAAAGGCCTTTCCCGCCAATTTTATCAAGAGTTCTGTCAAGAATTTTATCACCTGTTGTTTTCATAGTAACAATTTCAATTTCAAAATCGGGGTTTGCCCTTTTTATTTCATTTGCAATAATTTCGGTTTGAACAACCGCAAGTCGGCTTTCTCTGCTTCCAATTTTAATTTTCTTTTTCATAATCAAAAATAAGCCTCCTAATTTTTTTCGCAATTTTTCTAACAAGATGATGTTTTTTTCCGTCCGAAACAACCCCCGCACAAATTTTATCACCTTTGCATACAGCGGGGAAAAAGAACGTCGATAACTCACTGCTGTCCGCAACACTTATAAAAATATTTTTTTCTTTGCAAATTTCCGCAGCCAAAGCATTAATTTTTTTATCATTCGTTGCTGCAACAACCAAAAATGCACCCGAAACATCGTCTTTTTGAAATTTTCTTTGAATAAAGTCAACTTTGTCAATAAATCTATCATCACAAAAGTCTTCCGAAACAACCGTAACACAAGCCCCAAAATCCAAAAGCACTTCAATTCTTCTGCAAGCAATTTTCCCAAATCCAATAACAACAACTTTTTTTCCCGTCAAATCAATAAACAAAGGAAATTTAAAACGAACTTTCTTTTTTTGCAAAATAATTTCTTTAATTTGCGAAACAGAAAAACCTTCTTCCTCTGTCGGTCTCTCAATAATTATAACTTTAAGACCAAGCTTTTTCGCCGCCGAAAGCTTTTCCCAAAAACCGCCTTCCTTTCCAGACTCTTTTGTAACAAGATATTTAACGTTAAATTTTTTAAAATGCTCAAAATTTTTATCTTCCGAAAAAGGGCCTTTTTCAAAAATAATATTTTTTGCATCAAATCCATATTCCAAAACCGAAGAAACCGATTCTTTCGCCGGAAGAACTCTCGCAAAAATCCTCTTTTCAAAATTTTCGATATTTTTATATTTATAAAGTTCCTTAACCCCCGTTGTAACAAAAATTCCGCCTGCCGTATTTTTTAAATACAAAACAGCTTCATCAACGTTTTTAAAATAAATCCCCTCATCAAAATCAACCGATTTTCTCGTAAGCCTAAAATATTCAATTTTGTTAATTAAACAAGCCTTTCTAACATTCTCTGTAACGTTGTATGCAAAAGGGTGCGTTGCATCAATAACAAAATCAAAATCTTTAATAAACTCCAAAATTGCCGAAAAATCCATTCTTCCAATGTGAACATTAATATTAAAATCTTCGTTCATAACTTCTTTGCCATATTCCGTTGCAACGCAAGCCGTAACAAAAACACCGTTTTTCGCCAAAAATTC
The DNA here is from genome assembly GCA_964531385.1 of uncultured Lachnospiraceae bacterium. Taxonomy (GTDB): domain Bacteria; phylum Bacillota; class Clostridia; order Lachnospirales; family CAG-274; genus MGBC114079. The sequence goes on from CAZHGC010000010.1 coordinate 49,262, forward strand.
GCAAATTTCTCTTCCGTCAACCGTTCCCGAAAAAACAACAGCTTTCATAAATTTTTATATCCCCTCGGTGTAACAATTTTTCCGTTAATAACTTCGCTTTGACTGTTTCCAACAATAACTGTTGTAAACATATCTGCTTTTTCGTTTTGAAGTTCAAAAAGAGTGCAAACACGATAATTTTCACCCTCTCGCCCCGCATTTTCAACAAGCCCGCAAGGTGTGTTTTCATTTTTAAATTTCAACATACATCTGCAAGCTTTTTTTAAATAATCGGCTCTTTTTTTGCTTGACGGATTGTATATGCAAATAACAAAATCCGCCTCCGATGCAAGTGTCAGCCTCTTTTCAATTTTTTCCCAAGGAGTAAGCAAATCACTAAGACTAATAACAGCAAAATCGTGAACAAGCGGAGCACCCAAAATTGCCGAACAACTTAACGCTGCCGTAACGCCGTTTATAACTTCAATTTGAATTTGCGGATAATCTCTGCAAAGCTGATATATAAGGCCTGCCATACCGTAAACACCCGAATCCCCGCTTGAAATAACCGAAACGGTTTTCCCCGAAAGTGCAAATTCAACAGCTTTCTGACACCTGTCAACTTCTTTTTTCATAGAGGAAGAAAAAACTTCTTTTCCCAAAATCATCGGCTCAATTAATTTTATATAATAATCATAGCCAACAATAACATCGCTGTCTTCAATTGCCGAAACCGCCTTAAATGTCATATATTCTTTTTTCCCCGGTCCAAGACCAACAACATAAATTTTCATCAAAACCACTCCATAAAAAGCAATACAATAATTCTCATTTTTTCAAATCAGCTTTTTTTCTGATATTTTTTTCGCACATTTCCAAAATTTCCAAATTTGTGTAATTTTTCATTTCTTCAAAAATCATATCGATAACTCTTGCCGAAACATCTTCCGAAAACTCTTGGAATTTGTCAAAACACTTGTATTTTTCAAAATATCTGCTTTTTTTAATTCGTTCCAAACAGCTTTTCTTAATTCCGATTACAGAATTTTGAACACTTTTATATTCATACCACTTGTAAAACATAGCTTTATATTTTTCGATAACAAAATATATTTTTTGCAAATCCTCATTGCTGATTTTATACTCAATTCCAAGATTATCAATGTTGTAACATTCAATTTGATTAAATTCAAAAATTTTCGGGTCAATATCTCTCGGCATAGCAATGTCCATAATAACTTTCGGAAATTTTTTCATTTTTTTAATCTCATCAAAAGTAATTGTATAATGAGGGCTTGCCGTCGCACTGATAATAAAATCGGCATTTTCTGCAATTTCATATCTTTTCGAATAATCAACCGGTACACAGCCTTTGGGAATAATATTTTTCCCCGAATGATATGACCTCAAAGTAACCGAAACATCTCCGCCCTTTTCTTTCAAAAGCAATGCGGCGGCTCTTCCCATTTTCCCGTTTCCAATAACAAGACATTTTTTGCCCCTAATGTTATATTTACTTTCAATAAATTCAACAGCTCTGTTTGCCGCCGAAAGTTTCATACCTTTAATTTGCATATTTGATAAAACAACTTTTCCGGCAGTAACGGCATTTCTAAAAAGAACCTCCAAAACAGAATTAACACAACAACACTCTCTGCTCAAAGAAAGTGCATTATTAATTTGAGAACAAATTTGTTCATCACCCGTAATCATAGACTTCAATCCGCAAGCAACTTCAAAAAGATAACAAACAGCTTCTTCATTTTCAAAACTTTTAAATCTTCCCTCAAAAATCGAGCTTTCAACTTCAGAATATTTAATCAAAATTTCAGAGGGCACCTCGCAAAAATCATCACTGCAAGAAATATAAATTTCGGTTCGATTACAGGTTGACAAAATAACGCAACCGTAAATTTTCGATTCTTCACAAATTTTCTTAATAATATCAACAACTTTTTTGGTTGAAAAAGACAATTTTTCTCTAATTTCAACGGGTGCGGTCAAATAATCGATTCCCGACATCATTACTTTCAAAACTACCACTCCAATCTCCAATTCCAACAGCCAAAGTCACACCGTCACCAACCGTTTTTTTCAAAATAATCCGACAATTTTCGGAAGCTCCACAGCAAGCCCTTTCGCAAACATTGTCAACCCCAACGGTTTTTTTAACAAATTCCGATTTACTGAAGTTTCCGCAAACTTCCGCAAGCTCTTCTGCTGAAAAAATATTAAGCGGAACATTGAGATTTTCGCATAATTTCAAAACAGCTTTTTCATCTTTTTTTAAATCGATTGTATTAACCGAACAAACCGCTTTCGGCGATATTTTAAGATTTTCAAAACATTTATAAACCAAATCGATTAATGCATTATCATTTGCATTTTTTCTACTTCCAACGCCAATATAAACGCATTTCGGAACAATGTTAAGTGTGTTGTCAAAAACATTTTTTATATAAGGAGAAACAACAATCCCGTTTTTAAAATTTTCACCAAAACAAAGACCTTTCGGCAAATCACCGAAAATTTCAAAATCCGAAACAAACCCAACCTCTTCGCCCCTAAGAATTGCTGAAGAAATATTTTTAATTTTTGAAATATCAAAAATTGTGCAATCATTTTTTTTCGCCCAAACATCAACAGCAAAAACATCGTTCAAATCCGTTGCGGTTGTAACAACTGCTTGTCCGCCAATAAATTCGGAAATTCCAACAGCAATTTCATTTCCTCCGCCCAAATGTCCCGAAAGAATGGGAATAACAAATTTGCCCATTTCGTCAATAACTATAACAGTCGGGTCTTTATCTTTGCTTTCAATATATTTTGAAACACAGCGAACAGCAATTCCAACAGCACCGATAAAAATAATAACATCACTTTCAAAAAATTTTTCAAAAGTCCAATCATAAATTTTTTGTTTTCTAAAAATCAGTCCTTCCGATTTTCCATAGCCGAAAAAATCATAATTTTTAAAAAAGTTTTTAATTTTCAAATTTATAAAATCACCGTTTGGTGTAAATGAAACTGAATTTATAACCAAAATCAAACACCTTCTCTAAATTCGTGGGTAAATGACGGGTCATACAATTTAGACCTTGAATAGCTTCCGCCAAGAACATCACCAACAATAATCAATGCCGTCTTCTTAATATTATTTTTTTGTCCGCTTTCAAAAAGTTTGCCAACAGTTGTTTTAATAACCTTTTCGTCTTTCCATGTTGCCTTATAAACAATAGCCGCCGGCGTATTTTCAGAATAACCGCCTTCCAAAAGTTTTTCGGAAAGTTCTCCAATCATTCCTGAAGACAGAAAGATAACCATACTTGCATTATGACTTGCTAAAAGTGAAATATCTTCTTTCGATGGAACAGGAGTTCTCCCCGCCATTCTTGTAAAAATAACGGTTTGGCTAACGTCCGGCAAAGTATATTCCGCCTTCAAAGCTGCTGCCGCCCCAAAAGCCGAGCTAACCCCTGGGCAAATATCATAGTCAATTTTATGTTGCTCAAGAATATCTGTTTGTTCTCTTATTGCACCAAAAATAGACGGGTCTCCCGTATGAAGTCTAACAACATTTTTTTCGTTGTTTTCAATCATAATATCAACAACTTCTTCAAGTGTCATTTCAGCACTGTTAAAAATCACGCATTCTTTTTTTGCATAATTTAAAATTTGAGGATTAACAAGCGAACCCGCATAAATAATAACATCGGCATTTTCAACAAGTTTAAGCCCTCTGACGGTAATAAGGTCCTCCGCCCCCGGCCCCGCACCAACAAAATTTATCATAATACATCATCGCTTTCTTTTAAAATAATGGTCGAAAAATAACTTGCGTTTTCATCAATATCATCAACATCATAATATATCTTTTCGTTTTCCGTTCCGCAACATTCAACCATAACAAATTTTTTCAAAAAATTTTTATCTTTAATAATTTTTTTAATTTCTCCAATTTTTTTGCCCGATTTCATTATAACAAAATTTCCACCGATTTTTTCAATTTTATCAACATAATCGCTTGAAGCCGACAAAATAACCAAATTTTCTTTTCCCTCACAGAGAGATATTCCCGTTTTTGCTGCGACCGCCGAAAATGAAGTAATTCCGGGAACAATTTCCGCAAAAAAACCCATTTTCAAAATCTTTCTGTGAATTCTCATATAAGTTGAATAAATCGATGGGTCTCCCAAAGTTATAAACGCAACGTTAAGCCCTTTTTCAAGAAGATTTTTAATATCAACCGCAACTTTGTCATAACATTCCTCAAGCCTTTTTAAATCTTTTGTCATAGGCAAAAAACAATCAAGAATTTTTTTGTCTCCAATGTGATTTTTAACAATGTTAAATGCCGTTTTTTCCCCGTTTCCCGAAGATGGAACAGCAACAACATCAACAAAATTCAAAATTCTAACCGCTTTCAATGTCAAAAGTTCAAAATCACCCGGACCAACGCCAACACCAAATAATTTGCCAAATTCCATAATCACCAAATCCTCTCGTTTCAGTTTTCGGTTGCCGAATTATGCGTTATTAAATCAATAAAATCAAGAGCATTCGAACTTTTCATAACAATCCCTTTTTGCAGAGTAAATACAATAAATTCAATCTCAATTTGATTTTTGCAACGCTTTTGTAAATTTTTATAAATCTTTTCGCCAATATCCGAAAAAACCGCCTTTTCAATTCCTTGTTTTTCAATGATTTCAATACATTCATCAACCGTAACCGCATTCATAATTTGCTCGGCAAAATCTTTGCTTCCTCCGTTAAAAAGGCTGTACAACGCAAAAACCTCCTGCCTTCCGTCACCATATGCCGAATGCGTGTTCATAATTCCAAGAGCAAGTTTAACAAGTTTCCCACAATGCCCAATAAAAATCATTTTTTTAAATCCCTTATAAACGGCATAATCAATTACTTCGCCGATATAATTCGAACATTTAACCGCACAATCAATGTCAAAGCCAAATTCCTTTTTTGCAAAATCTCTCCCATAATTTCCCGGACAAACAGCAACTATATCATCATTCTCCAAAAATTTCATATCCATTTCAATTTTAATTGTGTCAACAATTGCTTTTTCGCTCATAGGCTCAACAATTCCGCTTGTTCCAAGAATGGAAATTCCTCCAACAATCCCAAGGTGTTCATTAAATGTTTTTTTCGCAACTTCCTCTCCGTTTTCGGCAGAAATAACAACTTTAAAACCCTTTTTATATTCAAACTTTTTTGCGGTAGCCGAAAGATTTTCCAAAATCATTTTCATCGGAACAGGATTTATTGCAGCTTTTCCAACTTCAACAGATAACCCTCTTTTTGTAACAACTCCAACACCTTTTCCTCCAACAACTTCCGTCTCATCGGAAAAAGAAACTGTTGCAAAAATAATAATTCCGTCAGTAACGTCAGGGTCATCTCCGCTATATTTCCTAACACCGCAACAAACAGAATTTTCTTTAATTGTAATATTTAAAACATCAGCACAAAATTTAACGCCCGAAGGGGTTATAATTTCAACCTGTTCAATTTTTTCCTTTGAAAGAAGCATCTCTGTCGCAGCATAGGCCGCCGCAGCCGCACAACTTCCCGTTGTAAATCCAAATTTAAGTGCTTGTTGCCCTTTAACAATAAAATCATTCATAGAAAAACACACTCACTTTTAAACCGACACAGCATAATTAATAAACAATTTCAAGATAATTCCCCACATTGCATTAATTAAACCTTATTATTAGTCAATAGCATTAAAAATATTATAACAACAAGCTTGCAAAAACAGCAAACTGTGTCAACAGCACCATATAAACAAAGTTTATGTGGTTATTATATCACACTTTTTATCATTAATCTACTCTATAGAGTTGCCTTTATTGTCAAACTTGCAAAAATCTTCGTTATTTTTTAAATTTATGCTTGCATTATATGTAATTTTGTGATATATTTCCTTGTATGGAATACAAATGTTTGCGGTAGGAGTACAAATATGAAAGAAAATGCTGATTTTTTTATTGTTGAAAAAAAAGTGCTTCCTGAAATTTTTATAAAGGTTATCAAAGCAAAAAGTCTTATGGACAATCAAAAAGCAAAAACAATTAAAGATGCTGTCAATATGGTTGGAATAAGTCGAAGTGCCTTCTATAAATATAAGGACTCTGTATTTGAACTTAATAATAATTCAAGAGGCCGAACACTGACAATAGCAATTAACCTCGAAAATAATCCGGGGCTTCTTTCAAACGTGCTAAACGTTATTGCGGGAGAAAAAGCAAATATTCTCACAATTAACCAAACTATTCCAATTAATAACATCGCAAATGTTACCATTACTGTTGAAACAGACAGAACTAATAACGAAATAGTTGAATTGGTTCAAAAGTTGGAAAAACTAAATGGTGTCCAAACACTTAAAATTATTGCCAGGGAGTGATATTGATGACTGAAATAGCAGTCTTGGGTTACGGTACGGTTGGTTCGGGTGTTTATGAAGTTTTAAACACAAATCGTGAAAGCATCGATAAAAATGCAAATGAAGAAATCAGAATTAAATACGTTTTGGATTTGAGAGATTTCCCGGGAGAACCCGTTCAAGAATACATTGTTCACGATTTTAACATCATTTTAAATGATGATAATGTTAAAGTTATCGCCGAAGTTATGGGAGGCGTTGAGCCTGCATACACTTTCGTAAAAAGTGCCCTTTTAAAAGGAAAAAGCGTTGTAACATCAAATAAAGAACTTGTTGCAAAACATGGTGCCGAACTTTTGCAAATTGCAAAAGAAAAAAATATAAATTTCCTTTTCGAAGCAAGCGTTGGCGGAGGAATTCCAATCATCAGACCGTTAAACCAATCTTTAACAGCTGATGAAATTTACGAAATAACAGGAATTTTAAACGGAACAACAAATTATATGCTTACAAAAATGACAAGAGATGGCCTCGATTATGATGAAATTTTAAAAGATGCACAAAATAAAGGTTATGCGGAAAGAAATCCCGCTGCCGACGTTGAAGGTTTCGACACTTGCCGTAAAATTGCAATTCTTGTTTCCCTTGCAATAGGCAAACAAGTTGATTTCGAAAATATATACACCGAAGGAATTACAAATATAAGCAAAATTGACATCGACTATGTCAAAAAAATGGGAAAAAGCATCAAACTTCTTGCAACTTCAAAAGTTGTTGACAGCGGAGTTTGGGCAAGAGTTTCTCCTGTCATAATAGGCGAAGAAAATCCTTTGTCAATGGTAAATGATGTATTCAATGCAATTTTGGTTAAAGGAAATGTTATTGGTGATGTTATGTTCTATGGCAAAGGTGCCGGAAAACTTCCAACAGCAAGTGCGGTTGTTGCCGATATAGTTGATGCCGTTAAACATCTCGGCAGAAATATTATGACTTCTTGGTCAACCGAAAAACTTGAAATTCTCGACATCGATAACGTTGAAGTCAGCAAATTTATAAGAGTTGAATATACTAATAAAGAAGAAGCTTTATCATCTGTTAAAGAAATTTTCGGAAATTGTGAAATTATCGAAACAGATTCTGCAAGTTCCGAATTTGCTTTCGTTTCACCCGTTGAAACAGAAAAGGAAATAAATGATAAAGTCAATCAATTATTAAACAAGGAATGTGTTGTTAATATTCCCAATACTGTAAGAGTTGAAAAATAACAACTTCTAAGGAGGAAGTAATAGTGTTAATCGTAAAGAAATTTGGCGGTACTTCTGTTGCTAATGCTGAAAGAATTTTTAATGTTGCAAATCGTTTGGTTGAATCCTATAAGGAAGGCAACAAAATAGTTGTTGTTCTTTCCGCACAAGGAGATACAACAGATGACCTTATCGAAAAAGCAAATGAAATAAATCCAGAAGCTTCAAAAAGAGAAATGGATATGCTTCTTTCAACAGGTGAACAACAGTCGGTTGCTTTAATGGCAATGGCAATCCAAAAACTCGGCTATCCTGCTGTTTCTCTAAATGCTTTTCAATGTGATATTTATTCTACATCAAATTATAATAATGCACGTATTAAAAGCATTTCAACCGAAAGAATTAACGAAGAACTCGAAAAAAACAATATCGTTATCGTTACAGGCTTTCAAGGGGTCAACAGAGGCGGAGATGTAACAACATTGGGAAGAGGTGGCTCAGACACTTCAGCAGTTGCATTGGCAGCAACTCTTCACGCAGATTTATGCGAAATTTACACCGATGTTGACGGAGTTTACACCGCCGACCCAAGAGTTGTCAAAAATGCAAGAAAGCTTTCCGAAATAAGTTATGATGAAATGCTTGAATTGGCATCTCTCGGTGCAAAAGTTCTTCATAACCGTTCTGTTGAACTTGCTAAAAAATATAATGTAAATTTGGTTGTACGTTCAAGTCTTACACGCGAAGAAGGTACTATTGTTAAGGAGGAATCTACTGTGGAAAAAATGTTGGTAAACGGAGTTGCCGTTGATAAGGATATTTCAAGAATTGCATTGGTTGGGCTTAAAGATGAACCGGGAATTGCGTTCAAAGTGTTCTCTTTGCTTGCAAAAAATAAAATCAGCGTTGACATCATTTTGCAGTCTATCGGACGTGAAAATACAAAAGATATATCCTTCACAGTTTCTACAGCTGATTTAAACGATGCTCTTAAAGTTCTTGAAGAAAGTAAAGGCAGATTTCATTACGAAAAACTCCTTCACGATGACAAAGTTGCAAAAGTTTCAATTGTCGGTGCAGGAATGGCAACAAATGCCGGTGTTGCATCAACTATGTTCGAAGCTTTGTATGACGAAGACATCAATATACGAATGATTTCAACTTCAGAAATCAAAATCTCCGTTCTTGTTTCCGAAAAAGATGCAGAACGAGCAGCTAATGCTATCCACGAAAAATTCAGACTTGATCAGGCTAAATAATTCTACACAACAGCAGAGCAAAATTAAATTTCAATTTTGCTCTGCTCTTAGTCTAAATTCAAAATTTTTTTATAACTTTATGTAAATACACACATCACGATAATCCTTAATTATCCCTGTGTGGCATTTTCTTAAATTAAATCGGGGGTTTTTTATTGTTAATTAACTATTTTATAACGCTTTTTTTCACTGTTGTCGCAAAAGGATTTCTGTCGGCAGTTGAATTTGCAGTAAAATCCGTTCAGAGAAGAGTAATAATTTCAAATTCGGATACTGACGAAAATGATACCAACGGGAAGAGTATGGATAAATATATCATAACAATCAATGTTTTAAAATCAATAGTTATGATATGCTTCGGTGGGTTTGTTTTCAATAATATCCAAGATGTTGTTTCAAGCTTTAATATTGCAAACAACAGCTCTTTTGCATATTATTTAACAGAATTTATCATTTTAATTATAACACTCTATGTCATCGTAATTTTTGGCGGATTTATTCCAAAGAAATTTGCTGTTAAATTTTCAAAAAAAATTTCTTCTGTCGGAATTATCCCAATAAAAATTATCTATTATCTGGGAATTGTTTTTTTCTACCCTTTCGTTGCGTTGTCTGCTTTTTTAAGCAAGCTTTTCGGAATTCATCAAAACATTCACGATGATTATATAACTCAAGAAGAAATTATGATGTTGATTGATGCCGGCGGAGAAAAAGGAGCAATCGATGATGATGAGCGTGAAATGCTCACAAATGTTTTTGAATTTGATGATAAAATTGCCGGCGATATTGTAACCCATAGAAAAGATATTGTCGCACTTTCGCTCAATTCAGATGTTGAAGACATAATAAAAATTGTTCTTGATGAAAAATATTCAAGAATTCCTGTATATGAAGAATCTATCGATAACATTATCGGTATTTTACATATAAAAGATGTTATGAAATATTTGCTTATGTTCGGCAAAGATAATTTTGACATCAAAAAAGTTATGATGGAACCATATTTCGTTCCTTTCACAAAAAAAACAGACGAACTTTTTAAAGAAATGCAAGAAAATAAAATACATTTAAGCGTTGTACTTGATGAATACGGCGGAACTCTCGGAATTGTTTCTATGGAAGATTTAATCGAAGAAGTTATGGGAAATATTCTCGATGAATATGACGATGACGAAACTCCCGAAATAATTTCCAATGACGGAATTAACTTCTATATCGACGGAAAAACCGATTACAAAGATGTTTGCGAATATCTTGAAATCACACCGTCCAATGATGACGAAGAAGAATATGACACCGTCAGCGGATTTTTAATCGGAAAAATGGGGCACATTCCCGAAGTAGATGAAAATTTTCAATTCGAACTCGAAAACTATATCTTTAGCGTTGAAAAAGTTGAAGATAACCGAATTTCTCTCATAAAAGCCGTCAAAAAAGAACCTGTTGAAAATCCAAAAGAAGAAATTTCAGCAGAATAAATTTTAAATAACTACTCATATTTTCTTCAAACTCTCGCAAAATCATATGCTTCGTCCTAAAAAGGCTCATTTTGATTTTGTTTCGATATAAAAAACAAAGGCTTAAAAGGTGCATAATGCTTTCAAACACCTTTTAAGCCTTTTTTCTTCAAACAACCATTACATAACAACAAGCGTGCAAAACTCCACATCATTCCAAAATTCATAAATTTTAGAAATCCGCTTGCATCAATCAAAAAACATAACACTAACTACATAACGTCATCGGAATTGAAAACATCTCCGCATTCAGGGCAAAACTTCGGTGGATTATGTGGGTCGCTCGGTTGCCAACCACACTTATCACATTTATAAACAGGCAATTTTTTCGGCTTTCCACACTCCGTACAAAACTTACCCGAATTTTCTGCTCCACATTCGCATTTCCATTTCAAATCAACAGGTTTCGACTTTCCACATTCCATACAGAATTTACCCGAATTTTCCGCTCCGCATTCACATTTCCATACATTACTTGCAGAACTCTCCGTTTTTCTTTGTTGTACATTGGCACTTTGCAAATTCTGTTGTGCACCCATTTGATATAAGGCTTGAGGATTCATTCCGCCGGCTTGATTTGCCATACCCATTCCCATAAAGCCCATCATTGCTCCGTTTTCGTTTGCCGCTGCGGCTTTCATAGCGTCCGCTTGAGCTCCAACAAGAGTTGCCGCTGCCATAGTTGGATCACGCATAATCGCCGAACGTTGAGCCTGTTTAATTAAATCTTCGTCTTCTTTCGGAATTGTAACGGAATTCAAACCAACACTAACAATCTCTATACCTCTCAAATCAAGCCATTCCGCCGACAACTCCAACTTCAAAGCATCACAAATTTCCATTGTCTTTCCCGGAAGCTGATTTGGACGAACTTCAAGTTCAGAAATTTTGGCAAACGCCGGACCCAAATGTTTTATAAGCTCCGACTTCATTTGGCTGTCTATTTCACTGCGTGAATATTCATCTTCAACGTTTCCGCAAACATTTGTATAAAACAACAGCGGATTAGTAATTCTATATGAATATACACCGTTACATTTAACCGAAACATCAATGTCCAAACCAATTTTGCTGTCAACAACACGAAATGGAATTGGGTTTAAAGTTCCAAATTTATTGTCAAGAATTTCTTTTGTATTAAAATAATAAACTCTTTGGTCTTTTCCTGTATCTCCGCCATATGTAAAACGTTTACCGATAGTTTTAAAAACATTTTTAATGCCCTCTCCCAAACTTCCGGAAAAAATTGACGGCTCAGTTGATGTATCATAAATAAATTCTCCGGGCTCAGCACAAACTTCAACAATTTTGCCTTGTTCAACGATAATCATACATTGCCCATCAGCAACAGCAATTCCCGAACCGTTTGAAATAATATTATCGCTACCCTTTGTATTTGAAGAACGTTTGCCAACTTGCTTCTGTCCTTTAACAACCAAAATATCTTTATCAATAGCATCACAATAAAAAAATTCTTTCCATTGGTCGGCAAGAGTTCCGCCAACAGCTCCTAATCCCGCTTTAATCAAGCCCATAAAAACTCTCCTTTCGCAAAAAAAATAAAAATCAATTTACTTAAAACTTCGCCTCAAAAAGACATTTTTTCAGATATAATGTCCATATAAACAATATCCTTATAACCATTATACCATTAATTTCAAACAAAAACAATACCTCAAAATTTTAGAATTATATCAAAAAAGCCATACAAGCTTTAATAAAATTAAAATTTGTATGGCTTAATTTTTAAACAACTTTTTATTATATAGTTTTATAAAAATTTTTTTGCTTTAAATGCTGCTCCGTAGCTTCTGCTACTCGCTTCCACATTCCCCTCCTTGGGTCGCTCAAATTTTTTTATTTCCAATTTATTTTCTTATAATTTTATTCTCCAAAATATCTCTTCAAGAGGCCCGCAAAAGCTTTTCCGTGTCTTGCCTCATCTTTGCACATTTCGTGAACAGTATCGTGAATTGCATCAAGATTTGCAGCTTTCGCTCTTGTTGCCAAATCTTTTTTACCTGCAGTTGCTCCGTGTTCAGCCGCAACACGCATTTCAAGATTTTTCTTTGTGCTTTCGTCAACAACTTCACCAAGAAGCTCTGCAAATTTAGCAGCATGTTCAGCCTCTTCAAAAGCAATTCTTTTGTAAGCCTCCGCAACTTCCGGATATCCCTCTCTGTCTGCCTGACGGCTCATAGCAAGATACATTCCAACTTCTGTACATTCTCCCATAAAGTTTTGACGTAAATCTTCAACAATTGATTCGTCAACGCCTCTTGCAATTCCAATTCTGTGTTCATCAGCAAAAACCAAATCACCGCTCTGTTCTTTAAATTTGCTTGCAGGAGCACCACATTGTGGACATTTTTCAGGTGGGCAATCTCCCTCGTGAACATAACCGCAAATAATACATACAAATTTTTTCATAATAAAATCCTCCTTAAACATATTTATATATAAATTATAGAATAATCGTAATTAATTGATAATAATTATCAACTAACACAAATTATAAATTAAAATCAATCAAATGTCAATACTTTTTTTAAAGAAGTCGTATATTGGAATTTTTGCATTCGGAAAACATATCATCAGGCCAAACCGAAGGCTGAACTTCTCCAATGTGTGCCTTTCCAAGCAAAAACATACAAACTCTTGATTGTCCTATGCCGCCTCCCATAGTATATGGAAGTTCTTTGTTTAATATTAATTTATGAAAAGGCAAATTTGCCCTTTCCAAACACCCTGCCTTTTCAAGCTGATATAAAAGAGCTTTTTCATCAACACGTATTCCCATTGATGAAATTTCAAGCGAGCAGTCCAATATCGGAAACCAAACAAGAAGATCTCCGTTTAAACTCCAGTCATCATAATCCGGAGCTCTCAAAGCGTGCCGATTTCCCGAAGCCAAACAATCTCCAACCTGCATCAAAAAAACAGCTTTATATTCCTTCGTAATTTTTTCCTCTCTTTCCTGAGGAGTCAAATCCGGATACATCTGCTCAAGTTTTTGAGTTGTAATAAATTTTATTTCATCGGGAAGAAATTTTGTCAAAATCGGATAATAGTCTGTTATATAAGATTCAACAATTTTCAAAACTCTAAAAATTTGAGAAGCCGCCATTTTTAATGTATTCAAATTTCGCTCGCCCAAAAGGATAATCTTTTCCCAATCCCATTGGTCAACAAAAACAGAATGAAGATTGTCAAGCTCTTCGCCCTGCCGAATTGATTTCATATTAGTATATAAACCCTCACCATATTCAAAGCCATATTCTTTCAAGGCACATCTTTTCCACTTTGCAAGAGATTGAACAACTTCAACATTTTTATCAACAGCTTCAACATTAAAACTAACAGGTTTTTCAGAGCCGTTTAAATAATCGTTTATTCCCGATTCAGCCAAAACAAAAAGCGGTGCTGAAACTTTTTTTAAATTAAAAACTTTCGCAAAAGTTTTCTCAAAACAATCTTTAACCTGATTTATAGCTATTTCGGTTGTTTTTATATCAAGTTTCGGAACATAGTCTTTTGGTATTTGAAGTTTCATCATAATCCTCCTTTCACCAATACAAAATTTCATAATTTGCTGTTTATATCGTTATTTATATATTAATATATTTTTCACTTTTGTACAAGTCATTAAAATTTAATTTTGTTATAAAAAATGTTTTAGTCAATTTATACAAAATAACCAAATCGTCATAATAAAAAGCAAAAAATATTCCAATCGATAAACAAACAAGTTTAAATTATTATTTTAAACACCAATAAACTCATTCCAAAACTTAAAACTTCCCTTTTACAAGGTTTTCCCAAAGAAAATATTTTAAACTTCCAATTTTTTTAAATGCAAAATATCAACCGTTTACAACTTAATAAAAAAAAGGTATGCACGAATATTAATCGTACATACCCTTTTGAATATAACAATCTAAATGTCCAAATAATAAATTTTCATAAGCGTAAGCCCCGCCGGTCCAACAGTCTTTCCCGCAAGGGTTCTGTCCCTAAGTTCAATAATTTCACGAACATAAGCAGGCTCAAATTTTCCAAGCCCAACATAAATCAATGTTCCTGCAATAATTCTAACCATATTATATAAAAAACCGCTTCCCGTAACTTCAATATCGATAATATCTCCGTTTTTAAAAACATTCAAATCAAAAATCGTTCTAACAGTTGTTTTTGCAGAACTTCCCGAAGCACAAAAAGCCTTAAAGTCATATGTGCCAATAAAATATTTGCAAGCACTTTGCATTTTTGAAACATCTAATTCATCTTTAACAAATTCCGAATAATTTCTCAACTTTGGATTTCTGAATTTACTGTTCAAAATTTTATATTGATACGTTTTTTTTAAAACACTGTATTGTGGGTGAAAATTGTCATCAACAATTTTTGCATTTGTAACAACAATATCATCAGGCAAAAAGGAATTAACGGCATACGGAATTTTTTCAACAGGTATAGACGTTTCGGTTTTAAGCAACGCTGCTTGCCCAAGTGCGTGAACACCTGTATCCGTTCTGCTTGCCCCCCTAACCTCAACATTCTTTTTCAAAAGAGCCGACAAAGCTTCTTCAAGCCTTTGCTGAACGCTTATTTGATTTTTCTGCCTTTGCCAACCAAAATAGTTTGTTCCGTCATATGCCAATGTCAAAAGTATATTCATAAAACATTTCCTCCGAAAAAAAAACTATACAAAAAAAATAAAATTATTAATAACAACTATCAAAAAAATAAACACACACGAAATAAAAAAAGAAATGTAGTCAATTTTTTTTAAAACCAAATCGTGCATAGCTGTTCGATTAACCCCGCTTCTGTAACATCTCGCCTCCATAGCCATAGCAAGTTCGTCAGCACGCCTAAAAGCCGAAACAAACAAAGGAATTAAAATCGGAATAAATGCTTTTGCTTTTTGTTTAATCCCTTTTCCGCCAAAATCGGCTCCCCTTGCCGCTTGTGCCTTTTTAATTTTTTCAACTTCCTCAACCAAAGTCGGTATAAATCTTATCGCAATCGTCATCATCATAGCAATATCGTGTGCAGGAACACCAATTTTAGAAAACGGTTTCAAAATCCGCTCAATGGCATGAGTAAGCTGAATTGGTGACGTTGTAAACGTCAAAATCGATGATGCAATCGTTAAAAAACCAAGTCTGCAAATCATTTGAAATGAAAACCAAATTCCGTCAAATGTAAGCTTAAAAATTGAAAATTCAAAAACAACCGCTCCGCTGTCAATAAAAAACATATTTATAAAAACGGTGAACAAAACAATAAATAAAAATCCTTTAAGCCCTCTCAAAATAAACAAAAACGGAACTTTGCTCAATTTTATAACAATCCCCAAAAACAAAGCCGAAACAATATATCCCCAAAAATTTTTAACCAAAAACAAACCAACAATAAAAATAAGCAAAACAAGCAGTTTCATTCTCGGGTCAATCCTATGAATAATCGAATTTTCGGGATAATATTGTCCAATAGTAATTTTCAAGCAAACTCACAGCCTTTCCTTAAAAAATTCAACTGCTTCGGAAACAGTATAAATATTTTTCGGAACATCAATTCCTTTTTTAAAAATCTTTTTAAAAATTTCCGCAACAGCAGGAGGATAAATCCCCGCTTTTTCCAAAATATTTTCCTTAGCAAAAATTTCCTTACAACTTCCATATGTACAAATATCTCCGTCATTCATAACAATAACTCTGTCGGCAATTTTGCAAACTTCTTCCATACTGTGCGAAACCATAACAACCGTCATATCAAATTTTTCGTGCATATTTTTTATATTATTTAAAATTTCGTTTCTTCCAAAAGGGTCAAGTCCCGCTGTAGGCTCGTCAAGTATAAGAACTTCCGGCATCATTGCAATAACTCCAGCAATGGCAACTCGCCTTTTTTGCCCTCCTGAAAGTTCAAACGGCGATTTTTCAAAAAGTTCCGAATTTATTCCAACCGCTTCAAAAGCTTTAAGAACTTTGCTTTTCGCCTCTTCCTCCGAAAAACCCATATTCATCGGACCAAACATAGCATCTTTGAAAACAGTTTCTTCAAAAAGTTGATATTCGGGATATTGAAAAACAATTCCAACTTTTTTTCTGACATTTCTAATTTCAAAGCCTTTTCCCCAAATATTTTTTCCATCAACAAAAACATCGCCCTCCGTTGGCTTAATAAGCCCGTTAAAAGTTTGAACGAGAGTACTTTTCCCCGAACCCGTTTTCCCAATCAGTGCAACAATCTCGCCTTTAAAAATATCCAAATTTATATTTTTAAGTGCTTTTCTCTCAAAAACGGATTTCTCACCGTAAACATACGAAATATTTTTAACTTCAATAATTTTATCAAAAAAATCAACCACATCGTTTTTTGTGGAATATTTCAAATTTTTAATTCCTTTTTTCAAAATAAAATTTATAAATTCATCATCATAAACAATGTCGTCATCAATTGCAATTCCCAATTTTCTCAAATTGTATGCAAGTTCTGCTCCAACAGGCAAATCAAGCCCAAGCCTTTTAATTTCGGCAACATCGGAAAAAACCGTTTTCGGCGTTCCGTTCAAAACAATTTTCCCCTTTTCCATAACAGCAACTCTGTCCGCCAAAACAGCCTCTTCCATAAAATGTGTTATAAGTATAATTGTTATTTTTTCTTTTTTGTTAAGCCTAAAAATTATGTCCATAATTTTTTTCCGCCCCTCGGGGTCAAGCATAGCCGTTGCCTCATCAAAAATAATACATTTCGGTTTCATAGCCAAAATCCCCGCAATGGCAACACGTTGTTTTTGCCCTCCGGAAAGCAAATGCGGTGCTTTTTTTGCAAAATTCGTCATATCAACGGAATCAAGTGCATCATAAACTCTCTTTTCAATTTCGGTGCTTTCAATTCCCAAATTTTCAACACCAAAAGCAACGTCTTCTTCAACAACTGTTGCAACAATTTGATTGTCAGGATTTTGAAAAACCATTCCAACATTTTTTCTAATTTCCCAAACATTATTGTCATTTAACTCAATCCCGCAAACAGAAATTTCTCCAAAAGACGGCTTCAAAATTCCGTTAATAAGTTTAGCAAGCGTTGACTTCCCCGAACCATTATGCCCCAAAACCGCAACAAACTCCCCCTCATCAACAGAAAAATTAATATTATCAACAGCCTTGAAAATTTTTTCGGTTTCATTAGGTTCATCATATTCCGGATAACTGAAACTTACATTTTTAAGCTCAATAAATTTCATATAAAATCATTCTCCGTACTCCAATATTAAAGTTAAAAAACTTTCAAATAAATTTTTTCGTTTTTTTATTATACTATAATTAAATAACATTTGCAATAATTTGAAAGCCAATGTAACCTCCGATAAATATGCCTAAACAGCTTTTAATTTAAATTCACAACTATATTTTTGCAACAAAAAAACCGACCTCCTATTCGTTAGTTTTTGGTCTAACATTTGGAAGTCGGTTAAAAGCAAACCGCTTTCGTAATCCTATATTTGTCAAAAAGTAAAAATTCTAACCACTTTAAACAAATTATTTTCCCTTGCCAATTGCCTTTGTTGGGCATTTTTCTGTACAAGCACCACACTCAGTACATTTCGAGTAATCAATTTTTGCAAGGAAATTTTCAATGTGAACTGCGTCATTTCCGCAAGTTTTTTGGCACAAAGTACAACCAATACAACCCGCCGAACAATTTGCACGAACTGTCTTTCCGTTGTCTTTCGAATTACAAGCAACGTGAATTGAATTTTTATACGGAACAAGCTCAATAAGCTGTTTCGGACAGACAGCAATACATTGCCCGCAAGAAGTACATTTTTCTTTATCAACAACAGCAACGCCGTCAACAACCGAAATCGCACCAAAATTACAAGCTTTAACACAGTTTCCGTCACCGAGACAACCGTAAGAACACCCCTTTGCACCTCCGGCAAGAGCATTCTCCATAGCACAATCGTTCAAGCCATAATAATTATATTTTGTTGAACTAACTTCACAATTTCCGGCACATTTAACAAATGCAACCATTTTTTCTTCTTCAACAGCTTCAAGGCCCATAACTTTTGCAACTTTTGCACCAACAGCCGCCCCACCAACAGGACAACCGTTTGTTTTGGCTTTTCCGCTAACAACCGCTTCCGAAAAAGCATCGCACCCCGCAAAACCGCAACCACCGCAGTTTGCTCCGGGCAAACATTCTCTAACAAGAGGAATTCTCTCGTCTTGTTCAACTTTAAACTTTATTCCCGCAAAGCCAAGAATTAATCCAAAAATAATTCCAAGCCCGCCAATACTTAAAACCGGATAAAGTATACTTTCCATAGCACCCATTTTTTCTTACCTCCCATCTTATAAAAGCCCGGAAAAGCCTAAAAATGATATTGACATCAAACCTGCTGTAATCAAGGCAATAGGAAAACCTTTAAGAACAGGAAGAATATTGTTTCTTTCAAGTCTTTCTCTAATTCCAGCAAAAAGAATTATTGAAAGAGTAAAGCCCAATGCAGCTCCTGCACCATAAACAACAGAATATATAAACTTAGTTCCAACACTTACAACCTCAAGTGCCTCCAAATCTTGCATACTTGCAACCGCAACACCCAAAACAGCACAGTTTGTTGTAATAAGAGGAAGATAAACACCAAGTGCCTGATAAAGCGTTGGTGAAGATTTTTTAATAAACATTTCAATAAATTGAACAAGTGATGCAATTATCAAAATAAATGCGATATTGTATAAATAACTTATATCAAGCGGAATTAACACATAATTATAAACCAAACAAGTTGCCGCAGAAGCAATTGTCATTACAAACGTAACCGCAATACCCATACCAACCGCAGTTTCAACTTTTTTTGAAACTCCAAGGAAAGGGCAAATACCTAAAAATTTAGACAATACAAAGTTATTTACAAAAATTGCACCAAAAAACAGTGTAACAAAATTAATTTCTTCCATGTCCAAAACCTCCTTTACTCCTTAGAGCCTCTAATTTTTTTGATAATTATCATAAGAAATGCAAGAGTGAAAAATGCACCCGGTGCAAGAATCATAATAATAGTTTTTGGAAGAATATCGACAACAAAAGGAATTTCCATACCGAAAAACTTACCGCTTCCCAAAAATTCTCTGACAATACCAATTGCAGTCAAAGCACAAGTAAAACCAAGGCCCATTCCCAAGCCGTCAAACATAGAAGCAATAACACCGTTTTTAGACGCAAAAGCTTCCGCTCTTGCAAGAATTATACAGTTTACAACAATAAGCGGAATATAAAGTCCAAGTGAACTGTTAAGCTCCGGCAAAAATGCTTGCAAAAGCATTTGAACTATGGTAACAAAACTTGCAATAACAACAACATATGCAGGAATTCTGATTTGGTCAGGAACAAGCTTTCTAATTAAAGAAATAGCCATATTTGAACAGACCAAAACCGCCATTGTTGAAAGACCCATTCCAATTCCGTTTTCAGCAGTTGTTGTAGTTGCCAAAGTTGGACACATTCCTATAACTTGAACAAAGGTAGGGTTTTCGTCAAGTATACCATTTTTCAATATTTTCAAATAATTCATTATTTTGCTCCCCCTTCTTCGCTCTTAATAACATTTTCATAAAAATCAGACGCCTTATTAACTGCATCTATAACCGCATTTGATGTAATTGTAGCACCTGTAATAGCTTGAATTTCATCAGCTTTAGGTGAATTTTTCGAAACTTTAAGTTTGCCTTTTTTATCTTTAAATTGATTTTTCCAGCTTTCATCTTCTTTAGCATTTGCACCAAGCCCCGGAGTTTCCTCGTGAGACAAAACATCAATACCGCTAATAACGCCGTCTTTTGTAATTCCAATCATAAGGTTTAAGCCTGTGCTAAAACCTTTTGTTGAAACAGAAAAAGTATATCCTGCTGTATCTCCGTTTTCGTCAATACCCTCAGCATAAGTTTTTATAACTTTATAATCTTTGTTTTCGTTTGTCTTTTCTTCATTAAAAGTTTTTGCGTTCGGAAGAACTTCTTGCATAGCCTTAGTTTTTGAAAGTGCCTCCTGTTCCGCAATACCTTTTTTCGTTGCCAAATTAACAGCTCCCAAAAGTGCGGCGGCAATAACTGTTATAACAAGAAGAACCAAGCCCGGTTTTATAATTTCTTTACTCATTTCGCCTTACCTCCTCCAAATACTTTTGGTTTTGTATATCTGTCAATCAACGGCACAACAAGGTTCATAATAAGAATTGAATACGAAACCCCTTCCGGATAACCGCCATAAACACGAATTACAGCCGTTAAAACACCACAACCGACTGCCATTATTATTTGACCAACCGGTGTAACGGGAGAAGAAACATAATCTGTTGCCATAAAGAACGCACCAAGCATAAGCCCACCAATAAAAATTTCATAATAAGGGACTCTGCCAAATGCCCAGGTTAAAATAAACACAGTTGCAATATAAGTAACCGGAATTCTCCAAGATATAACTTTGCGAATTAAAAGATATAATCCGCCCAAAATAAGAGCAATGGCACAAGTTTCACCAATACACCCTCCAACATTACCAATCAATGCGTTAATAATGTCGTTCGACTGAGGAACAAATTCCGAAGATGCCTTAACAACAGCCAAAGGAGTTGCATAAGTTGTCGCATCTGTAGCGTTTGAAACAAATCCGCTTGAAAACCATTCAGAAATATTTTGAAGCCAAATAGGCTCTGTAAAAGCCGAACCTGTCATATCTGTCGGATATGAGGCAACCAAAAATGCTCTTGCTGCAAGTGCTGGGTTAATAAAGTTTTGCCCAATTCCGCCAAAAAGTTGTTTGGCAATTACAATCGCAACAAATCCGCCAACAATCGGAACCCATAAAGGAACATACGCCGGAAGATTTAAAGCAAGCAAAAGTCCGGTAACAACAGCCGAAAGGTCGCATATAGTAATTTTTTGTTTAGTAAATTTTTGAA
Organism: uncultured Lachnospiraceae bacterium; assembly: GCA_964531385.1. Lineage (GTDB taxonomy): Bacteria > Bacillota > Clostridia > Lachnospirales > CAG-274 > MGBC114079. The sequence continues at coordinate 70,651 of CAZHGC010000010.1, forward strand.
AACCTGCCTCAAAAATAACACACGCTGCTATAGAAACCGCTATAACCAAAAGAGCATAGAAGCCAAAAGCCAACACACCCATAATTGCGGCAGGAGTCAATGCTATTAAAACATCTCTCATTATCGAACTTGTGGAATCCTTTGAACGAATATGAGGAGTTGATGACACCGTAAGTTTAGAATTATCCATTATTCAATCCTCCATTTACTTCTTTCTTTTCATAGCCATAACAGTTCTTTTTGTAACTCTTATAGATTGTGCAAGATGTCTCTTTGCGGGACAGACAAAAGAACAAGAACCACATTCAATACAGTCAAGACCATGATTTTTTTCAAATGATTCAAAATCATTTGCCAAAGCATCTCCGTTAAGCTCAAGGGGAACAAGCCCCATTGGACATACTCCGACACATTTTCCACAGCGAATACAATTACTTTCTTCCGGAAGCTTTGATTCTTCCTCCGTAAGACATAAAATCGCCGAAGAAGTTTTTATAAGCGGAACATCAAGAGAATATACAGCAACACCCATCATAGGCCCGCCCGCAATAACTTTTGCCGGCTCTTCAACAAATCCGCCTGTCATGTCGATAAGTTCTCTAAAGCTCATTCCAAGACGAACTTGATAGTTCCCCGGATTTTTAACCGCTCCGCCCGAAAGCGTAACAATTCTTCTCATAAGAGGACGATCTTTAACAACCGCTCTTTCAATTGCAAGAACCGTATCAACGTTGTCAACAATACAGCCAACGTCTGCAGGAAGCTTGCCGGAAGGAACCTCTCTTTTTGTAACAGCATAAATCATCTGTTTTTCAGAACCCTGAGGATACTTTGTTTTAACCGGAACAACAGTTATTTTTGAAATATTCGCCGTTGCTTTCGTCAAAACTTCAATAGCATCGGGCTTGTTCGTTTCAATAGCTATGTACCCCTGTGCCTCTGGGTGAATTTTCAAAATTATTTCAAGCCCTTTAACAACTCTGTCTGTTTTTTCAAGAAGAACACGATGGTCTGTTGTAAGATATGGCTCACATTCTGCGGCATTTAAAATAATTGTATCGATTTTTTTATCTGCCGGAGGATTTAATTTTATATGAGTCGGAAATCCTGCACCACCAAGCCCAACAATTCCTGCATTACGAATTTTTTCAAGTATTTTTTCTTTTGAAAAAGATTCATAATTTGTGTCTTTGCCAAGAGAAGGGTCCTCTTCAAAATTGCCGTCGTTTATAATTACAATCGCTTTAGACATAGCCCCACTCGGAGTTAAAACTTGCCTAATTTCTTTAACAGTTCCCGAAACAGAAGAATGAATCGGAGCCGAAAGAAAAGCTTCGCTGTCTGCAATTTTTTGACCAAGAAGAACTCTGTCGCCTTTTTCAACAATCGGCTCACAGGGAGCACCAAGATGCTGGCTCATCGGAACAACAATTTCCGCTCCTTCTTTCGGCATTAAAATTTCAATAGGCTTTTTGTTTGTATATTCCTTTGAATCGGGCGGGTGAACGCCACGTTTAAAAGTTAATGCTTTCATTTTTATACCTCCTTAAAAATCTTTCATATATATATAATAATATATATGAAAAAAAAGTACAAGATTTGATAATATTTAAACAAATGAAACAAAGCAAATCAAATATATTTTCCGTTAAAAAAGTTGTCTGTACAAATGTATTAAACAAAACAAATTTATACGCATCAATATTGTAAAAAATCCCTAATATCCGCACATTCAAAAAAATATAAAATTTAAACAAAGAAAAAAACAAAAGATTAAAAAATATTATAAAAAAAATAAAAAGATTATAATTTTTTGCATTTTAACAAAAAAACACAAAAATTTGTTTAATATCTAACAATTAAATCAAACAGCAATTTTTGTCTCATAAAATTATTACTATTCTATATGCAAAAATAAGATAAAACACTGCATTAACCGCTCTCACAAACTTTTTCTACCAACAATAATGCTATTATAATAAAACCACAATTCCATATATTTGACCAATACACATAATCGCATTGTTCAAATATCACCTCACAATTATAAATTTGCTTTCTTGCACAAAAAAAGTTGAAGCAACAAAATGTCACCTCAACATTTAAAACCTCACAAAAACAAAATTCAGAAAAAATCACAAATTCCAAAACACTATCAACTGTAAATTTTTAATTCTCTCTTTTAAGCATATTTTCAACACAATCCATTAAACTTTCAAAAGAATCAACTCCCGATGACTGCGAAAAAATTTGCTGACGGATATAGTCGGGAAGAGAATTAAAATATTTTTTTGCAACACTGTCACAAGTTATAAGTTCAATAAAATTAGGATATTTTTTACCCAAAGCAATCACCTCAAAAGTATAATTGCCTCAAATTTTAAATTGTATACATCAGTTTTCGCTGTTTTTAATTTCTTCCCACCTAACAGCATCAATAATTGCATCTTCAATAGTTCTTTGTGCTTCCCATTCTATAGTATTTTTTGCTCTGTTAATGTTTGCATACGAACCGCAAACATCGCCCGGACGTCTTTCTGTATAAACTGTTTTTATCTTTTCGCCCGTAACATTTTGAAAAGCAAAAAGAAACTCTTTAACCGTAACACCCGTTCCCGAGCCAATATTTATAGGCAAGAAATTTTTATAAAGATTGTCGGCACGTCTAAAAGCAATCTCAAAATTTTCAACAGATTTAACAACAGCAAGAGCCAAATCCCAAATATGGAAATAATCTCTTATGCAAGTTCCGTCTCTCGTAATCCAATCGTTTCCGGCAATCATAAATTCAGATTCCTCGCCATTCCAAATTCTGAGAACCCTGCTCAAAATATTTGAAGATTTTGTTCTAAGGCCTGTCCTTCCTTGAGGGTCTGCCCCAATAGGATTAAAAAATCTAAGAACAATGCAACATAAATCATAAGCAACGCAAAAATCTTTTAAAATCATCTCCGTCATATATTTGGTTCTTGCAAAAGGACTTCGAGGATTTATCGGCGAACGTTCTGTAACCATAAACCCCGGAACATCATCATAAATTGCGGCAGATGAAGCAAAAATAACTTTTTTGCAACCAAGCTCATTCAAATTTTTAAAAAGCTCCATACTTTTAACAACATTAGCATGGTAATATTCGTATGGCTTGCCAACAGAAGCCCAAACAGCCGATTTCTCAGCAAAATGAATAACAATTTCTATATCCGGATTTTCGTCAAAAATTCTTGTCAACAATTCCTTGTCAGCAATATCACCTTGATAAAAATTATCCCCCGTAATATAAGGAGCGTCTTCCGGAGGACAAATGTCCAAAATATAAGGCTTATGCCCATTATCACTCAAGGCATAACAAATCACACTTCCAAGATAACCGGCACCGCCCGTAATAAGAACTTTCATAAGTCGCACCTTCCAATTCATAAAAAATATATTATAATTTTAAGACATATTCCTAAAAATTTCAAGATATTTTTACAAAAACAAAAAATACAAATATAATTTGTTGTAAATATAAAAAAAGTATGTTAATATTAAAGTTGTATTTAAGGCAACATCAAATTGCATGGCATTGCCCTAAAATAAAACATTTCAACAATTAAGAAACAATCTTCGGTTTAATAAAAAATATATCAACTTAAAATGCTGTTTCGTAGCTAACGCTACTCGCTTAACGCATTTTCCCCTCTTGGGTCGTCCTGTTTTTTATTTCCGTTTTGATTTCTTACAATCCTTATGTTGTATGAATACTTGGCATTATATCAAAAAATTATTCATAATTTTTGCAAAACAGCCTAATTTCAAACAACAAATTATAACACGAGGTTGATTTTATGAACATTGTTTTACTTGAACCCGAAATTCCCCACAACACAGGAAATATAGGTAGAACCTGTGTTGCAACAGGAACAACACTCCACCTTATAAAACCTCTCGGTTTCAGCATCGATGACAAATCATTAAAAAGAGCAGGGCTCGATTATTGGAAAGACCTCAACTTAAAATGTTACGAAAATTTTGAACATTTTATGTCAGAAAATCCAAATGCCCATATTTATATGGCAACAACAAAAGCCCAAAATACTTATGCCGATGTACATTACGAACCCGATTGTTTTATAATGTTTGGGAAAGAAAGTGCGGGAATTCCCGAAGAAATATTGCTTAAACATAAAAAAGACTGTATAAGAATTCCAATGCTTGAGCAATACCGCTCGCTGAATTTATCAAATTCAGTAGCAATAATATTATACGAAGCATTAAAACAAAATAATTTTAAAGGTTGTTTGATGGAGGGTGCTCTCCACAGACACAGTTGGGAGGAAACGTTATAATGAAATCAAAATTAAGAAAATTTTTATTAAAAACAACCGCTGTTTCAATGGCTTTTTCAGTTGTATTGTCTGTTCCTGCGTATGCAAACATTTCAAGCTTACAATTGCCGTTATCTCAAACAACAACTTCTTCTCAATCATCAGAAGAAAACTTGCAAGAAACAACCGTTTACATAGTTGGAGATTCAACCGCTTGTGAATATGACTACGATAAAAATTATGCAATCCCTCGTGCCGGTTGGGGAATGTATCTTTCAAAATTTTTAAATCCAAAAGCAACTGTTGTTGATTTAGCGTTGGGCGGAAGAAGCTCAAAAAGTTTCACAACAGAAGAAAACTACTCAAAATTAAAAGAAAATTTAAAAAAAGGTGATTATCTTTTAATTCAATTCGGACATAACGATGCAAAACAAAAAACAGAAGACGATATTGCAACACGATTTACAAACCCAGAGGGAAACAAAGAAACAGAAGGAAGTTTCCAAAATTCACTCTATGAAAATTACATAAAACTTGCAGAAGAAAAAGGAGCAACTCCAATTTTAATTTCTCCTGTTTCAAGAAGAAAATTCGATAAAAACAATAAAGTAACCGATTCCCACGCTTTGTATGATGATGCAGTAAGAGCCCTTGCAAACGACATCGGCGTTGAATTTATCGATATGACAGAAATAACAGAAAAACTCTATAATAATTTAGGCACTGAAATTTCAAAAGTGTACCACTCCGCATACAACGACATTTCAAAAAATGTCGACAACACCCATTTCAACACTTTCGGTGCATATAATATCGCCTCAATGATTGCAACAGAACAAACAAGCCTATCAAAATATGTCAATCTTCAAAAAGCCGAAAGCTTAACAAGAGGCGAATTTGTCGAATCTCTTATGCGAGCAATACAAGAACCCGCACCTTCCAATGCTGAAAGCTTCAAAGACGTTAAATCTTCAAGTTCATATGCAAACGCATTGTCAGTAGCAAAAAAAGCAGGCATCGCAAAAGGTGACAAAAACGGAAACTTCAATCCCGAAGGTAAAATAACTTTGCAAGATGCAATAACTTTAACAATGCGTACATTGAAATATAAAAATATCAACTACACAAATGTTGATGTTTCAAAATTCGAAAACACGCAAATTTCTTCCTATGCTCTCCAAGATTACTGCGATTGCATAAACTTAATAAACACCTCTTTAAATAAAGATAACAAATTGGGAATAGATTTAAGCTTGTCTTTGTTTGAAGATGCCGCAAAAGCTGAAATTCCTTTCTTCGCAAAAGATATATTCTTGTCAGCAGTTTACAACCTTGTTTCCGAGCAAGAAAATTCAAAAACCGTTGAACAAGATTTAAACGAACTCGAAAAAGTTGAAAACACAAAATAAAATACAAACCACTAAATTAAAGGCAACACCGCATAATAAAAACAACGATTTTGAAATAATTCTTTTCAATCACTATATCAAAATCGTAAAGTTATAAATTATATTGCAGTGTTGCCTTTAATATTATTTTTGTTTAAAAATCATCGGAATATATCTAATTCCATTTGAATTTTTTTCCTGTGACGTTGCCTCAAAACCAAGCTTTTCATATATTTTAACAGCAAAAGGTGAAGAATTAACCGTAAATTCCTTACAAAAATAATCCTTTTGCATAGCTTCAAACAACATCTTTCCAATTCCTTTTCGTTGAAAATCAGCCAAAACAAAGAAAAACCCTATATGTTGTGGCTTTCTAATTCCCAAAACGCCAACAAGATTGTTTTTATTAAATGCACCGTAAAAATTTATTTTTTTTATCCAATCCGAATTATTAAGAGTGTTGTAAAACTCGTCAACTCCTCTTTTGGAATACTCCTGTGCTTCAAATTGATTAAAAACTTCCCAAATTAATTTTAACGCATTTGAAATATCTTCAACATTCAATCGTCGAACTTGAAATTCCCCAAAATCTCGTGTCAAAGCATATATCGCCATATCAACCGGCTTTTCATTTTTAACAGCATTGTTTTTCAAAATCCCCTCAAACGCAAACCCCGATTTTTCAAGAACTTTTCGAGAACCTGCATTATATGAAAATGGCTCCGCAAAAATTCGCAAAATATTTGTCTCATCAAAAATTTTTTTACAAATTTGATTAACCGCATCTGTCATAATTCCTTTGCCCCAATATTCTTCATCTAAATAATAACCAAGTTCGGCAGTTTGAGAATGAATATTGCTTTGTCTAAAAACACCAATGCTTCCAACAACTTCGCCCTCAACATCGATAGCATATGCAAAAGTGTCGTTCTTATCTGCCTCAAGCATCGCCGTTATATAATCTGTTGCGTCTTTTTCCGTATAAGGATATGGCAAACCGTCACGTAAATTGTTCAAAATATTTTGATTTGACAAAATCTTTGCCAAACTCTTAGCATCATTTAAATTCCATTCTCTTATTTTGCATTTCATTTGCAACCATCTCCTTTACTAATTTATTAAACATATATACGAAAATCCGAAAATTTTTCTTCAAATTTGGAAAAATTTTCATTTTATTTTTTTGAATATTTTCCACTGTTTTTTTGAAACTATTTATATACAGCAAACACCGAAAAAATATGCCAAACACTATCAAACTTATAAATATTTTAACGGTGTTTCCATAATTCTTTTGGAGATGATTTTATGCTTGTAAGATTTGGGAAATTTATTTTATTCTTTTTCATAACTTGCCTCGTTCTTCTAATCGTATATTGGGGAGTTTTAAACATTTTTGATAACAAAAACAGTTATGACGGAACTTTTGTTTTAGAGGAAAAGGAGACAACCGGCTATGGAAATTTATATTAAACCGGCAAAAAAAGCCTCTGTTGCCGAAAGGTCAAGCATCTATGTTAAAGATATTGCCGAAGTTTTTGCACCAAATAATTTAATTTCAAAAATTAAAAATATCAAGCTTCTTGAAATAAAAGATGATAAAAAGAAAAATTATCTCGTTACAATTATTGACATAATAAGTGCCATAGATAAGACATTGCCGGGGCACACAATAAATAATGTCGGCGAAACCGATACAGTTGTCGAATATTCCCCAAAAAGAAAAAAAGAAAATAAATTTTTTAAAATAATAAAAATTATATTTGTTGCAATTATTCTTGCCGGAGGTTCCTCAACGGCAATTATGAGTTTTCATTCAGACGCACAAATGGCAACCGTCTTTGAAAACTATTATTATATATTTTTCAACGAAAAAATTGAAAACCCAATGATTATCGACTTGCCCTATTCTCTCGGGCTTGCAATAGGTATAATTGTATTCTTCAACCATTTTTCGGGCAAAAAGATAACAGAAGACCCAACACCAATCGAAGTTGAAATGTCTGTCTACGAATCCGAAGTAACCGACAACATTATCGACACACTAAACACCGAGAGAATCAGAAAGGACGAAAAAAAATGACCGAATTAAAATTTGTTTTACTCATTCTTCTTGGCTTTGGAGGAGGTGTTGTAATTGCCGGTGCCGTTTTCGCTTTCATTGCAATAATCGGAGTTGTTCCAAGACTTGCACAAAAAACAAAAACAGAGCAAAATATTAAACTTTATGAAGAAGTTATAATTTGGGGCGGAATTTTTGGAACAACAACAATGCTTTTTGATTATTACATTCCAGTCGGAACGCTTTTGGTAATTATATTCAGTTTATGTATAGGAATTTTTTATGGAGGTCTTGCCGTTTCCCTTGCAGAAGTTTTGAATGTTATTCCAATTTTATCAAGAAGAGGAAGAATTAAAGAGGGAATGATATATTTTATGCTTGCAATCGCACTCGGAAAACTAATAGGCTCAATTTTATATTACTTTGTACCTGGTTTTTTCAAAGTTGACTAAAAAACTCTAACAACGAATTGTGCAAAGTTGCCTTAAAACATTTATTTTTAATTGGAGGGATTTTTTTGAATAATTCTGCAAAAAACAAAGAAATTTACAAAGAAATGGTTAAAAAAGCTTCACCAAACAGCCACATTTTCAAAGACTGCCTAAAAGCATTCATCATTGGCGGACTAATTTGCTGTGTCGGACAATTTATAACAAATTCATTGAAAAATATGGGGTTCACAGAAAACGACACAGGAATTTACACATCTTCTGTACTTATTTTCATTTCAGCTGTTCTAACCGGTTTCGGAATTTACGGAAAACTTGGAAAATTTGCGGGAGCAGGCTCAATAGTTCCAATAACGGGTTTTTCAAATTCTGTTGTTTCTCCAGCAATCGAATTTAAAAAAGAGGGGTTTATAACAGGGCTTGGTGCAAAAATTTTCATTGTTGCCGGACCGGTAATTTTATATGGCGTTCTAACATCTGTCATTGTCGGAATTATTTATTACTTTATCGGATAGGAGTGATTTTGTGGCAAAACATATCGGAAAACAATCTGTCAAATTTGAAAGCAAAATTTCCGTCAAATCAACAGCATCAACAGTTGGCAAAAAAGAAGGCGAAGGACCTTTGAAAAATTATTTTGATGTAATTTTAAAAGATGCCGTTGATGGAGAAACAAGTTGGGAAAAAGCCGAAAGCAAAATTGTTCAAGATAATCTCTCTCTTGCTGTAAAAAAAGCCGGGCTTCAAATGAGTGAAATTGAATATATTTTTTCGGGCGATTTGCTAAATCAAGGAACAGGAAGTGCATATGGAATAAGAGCCCTCGAACGGCCGTTTTTCGGGCTTTACGGAGCTTGCTCAACTTTCGGCGAAAGTATGTGCCTTGCTTCCGTTATGATTGACAGTGGTAGTGCAAAAAATGTTTTAATCGGTGCATCAAGCCATTTTTGTGCGGCAGAAAAGCAATTCCGCTTTCCTCTCGGTCTTGGAACACAACGCCCATTAACATCAACTTGGACAGTTACGGGAGACGGTGCGGCTGTTTTATGCAAAAACGGACCGCCACCATATATAACAGGAATGACAACAGGAAAAATTGTCGATTTTGGCATAACCGATGCAAATAATATGGGTGCGGCAATGGCTGCCGCCGCAGCCGATGTAATTTCAACAAATTTTAAAGATTTCAACGTTTCTCCAAATTATTATGACCTAATTATAACAGGTGACTTGGGATATGTCGGAAAAGAATTAACAATCGAACTTCTAAAAAAAGATGGCTTCGATATATCAAAAAATTACACTGATTGTGGCATTGAAATTTATGACAAAGAAAAACAAGACACTCATTCGGGCGGAAGTGGCTGTGCTTGCTCGGCAGTAACTTTTTCAGGATATTTTTATAACAAATTAAAAAAAGGAGAATTAAACAGAATTTTGTTTGTTCCAACAGGGGCATTAATGAGTTCAACAAGCGTTCAACAAGGAGAAAGCATTCCGGGAATTGCCCATGCCGTTGTTTTGGAAAATTTTTAAAAGAGGTGCTTAAATGGATTATTTGTATGCTTTTTTAGTTGGCGGAGGAATTTGCGTTATAGGTCAAATTTTAATTGATAAAACAAAAATGACTTCCGCAAGAATTTTAGTATTATTTGTTGTTGTCGGGTGCATTTTGGGCGGATTGGGAATTTACCAACCATTGGTTGAATTTGCAGGAGCCGGAGCAACCGTTCCTTTGCCCGGTTTTGGAAATACACTTGCAAAAGGTGTTATAAATGAAGTTGACCAAAATGGGTTAATTGGTGCTTTAACAGGTGGGTTAAAATCAGCCTCCGCAGGAATAACCTCTGCAATCGTTTTTGCATTTTTAACCGCTTTAATCTTTAACCCTAAAGAAAAATAAATTTTGCAAAAATAAAAAGGGAGATAAATTATGTGTACGGCAATAACTTATAAAACAAATGATTTTTATTTTGGAAGAACTTTGGATTACGAATTTTCTTATGGTGATGAGGTTACAATCACCCCTCGAAACTACCCTTTTAAATTTCGCCATTCGGAAATTATAAAAAATCACTATGCAATTATCGGAATGGCACACATTGCCGAAGGTTACCCTTTATATTATGATGCAGTAAACGAAAAAGGGCTTGGAATTGCGGGTCTAAACTTTGTTGGAAATGCCGAATATTCAAGCCTTTCAAACAATAAAAAAAACGTTGCCCAATTTGAATTTATTCCAATGATTTTAAGTCAATGTTCAAATATTTTTGAAGTCAAAAAAATGCTTTCGGAAATAAATATAACAAACACCGAATTCAGCAAAGATTATCCTTGTGCAAAACTCCATTGGATTATTGCCGATTTTAATCAATCGATTACTGTTGAAGCAATGAAAAAGGGACTTTATATTTATGACAACCCCGTTGGAGTTCTAACAAACAACCCTCCTTTTAACATACAGCTTTTTTTGTTAAACAATTATATGTCCGTTTCCCCAAAACCGCCAAATAACTCATTTTCAAAAAAAATCAATTTAACCCAATACAGCCGAGGTATGGGAACTTTGGGGCTTCCCGGAGATTTGTCGTCTATGTCTCGTTTTGTCAAAGCAACATTTACAAAGCTCAATTCCGTTTCAAAAAGTGGTGAAAAAGAAAGCATAAGTCAATTTTTTCATATTCTCGGTTCAGTCGAACAACAGCGAGGTTGCTGTGAAGTTGGCAATGGAAATTTTGAAATAAGCATTTACACATCTTGTTGTAATGCAACAAAAGGAATTTATTATTACAAAACTTATGAAAACAGCCAAATAACCGCCGTTGATATGAACAAAGAAAATATCGAAAGCAAAAATTTAATAAGCTATCCGATTATTCAAAAACAGCAAATATATTTTCAAAATTGACAAAAAACAAATCCAACAATTTTTTTCTTTCAAACTTTCAAATAAAAAAAGGGTG
>CAZHGC010000011.1:0-81382 GCA_964531385.1 uncultured Lachnospiraceae bacterium
AAGGTTTTCTTGCGAAAACCCTTGAAACAGTCTTTTCCCTCGGGCGGGCGGAGCTTTCCTTTGTTCGTCAAAATGGGATTTTGACGAGGGGGAAAGAGGAAGAAAGACTGTTTCTTCGCACAAGGTTTTCTTGCGAAAACCCTTGAAACAGTCTTTTCCCTCAGGCGGGCAAAGCTCGCCCTGCGGAATTAATGCGACAGTTTACGGGGTAAACTGTCGCAAGTGTTCCGCAAGCAAAGCTTGCTTGGTAGGAGTTTTTGGGGAGAGATTTTTTTCGAGAGTGTAGATGTATGAGAGGAAGAGGGAATTTTTTTGTGGGTGAAAGGAAAGAAGAGAGAAAGGGAAGATTTTAGGAGGTTTGAGCAAAGAAGAGGAAACAGGGAAGTTTTTTTGAGAGAGTAGATGTAAGAGAGGAAGAGGAAAGTTTTTTTGTGGGTGAAAGGAAAGAAGAGAGAAAGGGAAGATTTTAGGAGGTTTGAGCAAAGAAGAGGAAACAGGGAATTTTTTTGAGGGGAAAAGAATTTTTTTTGAGAGTATAGATGTATGAAGTTAAATCTTGTGTTTTAACCTTTTGGGTTGGCACAAGATTTTTTTGCGTGGAAAGAGTTAGGGAGGAGGGGAAGTTTGAGGGAAAGGAAGAGGAAGAGAGGAGTTTTGAGGGATTGGCTACTTTTTGTACGTTTTGAAAAAGTTTGGGGGAAAAGTTTTAAAACGGTTTTACCGAGGAAGAGCGAAACTATTTAAAAGCGATAAAAAATATGATATAATCGGATTGATTTAGAAATAGCAGAGGGGGTGTTATTTTTGAAGATATGCACTTTATCGGTTCGAGAACTTGTTGAATTTATTTTACGGAGCGGGAGCATAAATTCACAATATCGAAGTTCGAAGCGTGCTGTTGAGGGAACGAAAATTCACTCGAAAATTCAAAAAAAGCACAAGCGATTTGCAAAGCTCAAAGGTGTTACTTATGAGAGCGAAGTTAGTCTTAATGTTAATTCCGAGTACAACGATTTTATTTTTGAGGTTGAGGGGCGAGCGGACGGTGTTGTTGAAGAATTTTTTAAAGACGGTTCAAAAAAATGCGTACACATTGAGGAAATTAAATCTACTTCCGATATTGAGAACGTTATTGGTGATTTTGAACATTGGCATTTTGCACAAGCAAAGTGTTACGCATATATGTATGCTCTTGCTGAAAATTTTTCGACGGCAATTATTCACATAACATATTGTCAGCTTGAAACTTTTGAAGAAAAGACTTTTGAAAAGGAATTTGATTTTAATGAATTGAAGCAATTTTTTTACGATTTGCTTAAAGCGTATTACAAATGGCAAAAATTACATTTTGAGAACATTGAAGAACGGAACAAATCTATCAAAAATCTTATTTTTCCGTTTGCGGAATTTCGGGCAGGGCAAAGAGATTTTGCTGCAGCTGTTTACAAAACGATTTATTCCGGAAAAAAGCTTTTTGCACAAGCTCCAACGGGAACGGGAAAGACAGTTTCGACTGTTTTCCCAACTTTAAAATTTATTGGCGAAGAAAATCTTTTGCAAAGCAAAATTTTTTATGCAACGGCGAAAACCATAACGAGGCAAAGTGCCGAGGGGATTGTTGGGATTATGAGCGAAAGAGGGCTTAAGCTTAAAACTTTGACCCTTACGGCGAAAGAAAAAATTTGTTTTTGCGAAGATGCGATTTGCACTCCGGAAAACTGTAAATTTGCCGACGGACATTTTGACAGGGTTAATGATGCACTTTTTGAAATAATTTCGAATGAATGGGAGATTTCAAAAGAAATTGTTTGCAGATATGCCGAAAAATACACTGTTTGTCCGTTTGAACTTAGCCTTGATATTTCACTTTTTTCGGATTTTATAATTTGCGATTACAATTATATTTTTGACCCAAAGGCACAGCTTAGGCGATTTTTTGGAGAGGGCGAAAAGGGTGATTTTATTGTTCTTATCGATGAGGCTCACAATTTGCCGGACAGAGCGAGAGAGATGTTTTCGGCAAGCATTGGAAAACAAGAGGTTCTTGACGTTATGCGGAGTTTGAAAGACCGAAGACTGCCTTTATACAAGGCTTTTTCTAAACTTAACCGTTATTTGCTTGAAATTAAAAAAAGTGTTGGCGAAGAACGAGCGACAATTTACAAAAATTATCCCGAAGAACTTATTTATAATCTTTTGAGCGTTCAAGTTGGGTGCGACAAATGGCTTGCGAAGAATGAAAACGCCGATTGTTATGAAAGTGTTTTAGCGTTATATTTTAAGGTTTTGGATTTCTTGAAGATTTCCGAATTTTTTTCAAAAGATTATGTTTTTCTTGTTTTAAACGACGGCGGAAACTTTATTTTTAAGCTTATGTGCGTTAATCCTTCTGAACTTTTGGCAAATCAGGAAAAAAAGTTTCGTTCGACAATTTTTTTCTCGGCAACTTTTACACCAATTGATTATTTTGTTGATATTTTGGGTGGAAACGAAAAGGATAATTTGATTTCGGTTAAGTCACCGTTTAAAAAGGAAAACCTTGAACTTGTTGTTGACAGCTCGATTTCGACAAAATATAAAGACAGGGCGGGGAGCGTTTGCAAAATTTGCGACAGGGTTTTTGATATTATATGTAAAAATGTTGGCAATTATTTTGTGTTTTTTCCGTCATACGAATATATGGAATTGGTTGCGGGCGAATTTTTATTTTGCCACAAAGACGTTAAAATGTGCGTTCAGCCAAGAAATTTGAGCGAGGGCGAAAAGGAAAAGTTTTTGGAGAATTTTCAAGAAAATCCGAGCGAAACTTTTGTTGCTTTTGCGGTTATGGGCGGTGTTTTTTCGGAGGGGATTGACCTTGTTGGAAGCCGACTTTTTGGTGCGATTATTGTTGGGGTTGGTCTTCCGCTTATAACGGTTGAAAGAGACATTATAAAAGAATATTTCAATTTGAAAAACGGCAAGGGGTTTGACTATGCGTACACTTATCCCGGATTTAACAAAGTTCTTCAAGCGGCGGGGCGAGTTATTCGAACCGAAGAGGACAAGGGAACGGTTGTTTTAATTGACAGCAGATTTGCGGAAAGCAAGTATCGGGAGCTTTTTCCGTTACATTGGAGAAGATGATTTTGCGGGAAAAATACATTATTTAGTTTATTAATTGAATATGCTGTTGTTTTGATAGATATAACTAATTGTTTTGTGCATAAATTACAATTTTTTCTGAAGAGTTATTTTTTTATTTGCTGTTTTTGACGTTTTATGTTGTGATTTCCTATAAACAATAGGTCAAAAAATATATTACTCTTGCCTTTGAGCCAAAAACATAGTATTATAAATATAAGAGTTTGAGGAATGTTTTTCACAGACGAGAGATTGCAAGTTTGATTTACAAATTTTGTTGACGGAGTTGGTTTTTAACTTTTTAATAAACGATTTTGTTTTGCTTGAGTTATTTTGAATACAGTTATTTCTTTTGGAGTATTTTATATAGACGGATTTTAAAATTCTATTAAGGGGGAATTTATATGCTTAAAGTATTGTTTGTGTCATCGGAAGTTTCACCTTATGCCAAAAGCGGGGGGCTTGGCGATGTTGCGGGGTCTTTGCCTAAGGCTCTTAAAAATATGGGTGTTGATGTTAGAGTTGTTTTTCCAAAATATAAGACAATTAAGCCGGAATATACAGAGGGTGCTAAATACATTGGGTCATACAAAATAAATCTTGAATGGCGAGAGCAGAGTGCATCGGTTTATCAGCTTAATTCAGATGTTACAACTTATGTTATTGAGAACGATTATTATTTTACAAATCGTGACGGATATTATGGTTATGGTGATGACGGCGAAAGATACGCTTTCTTTTGCAAAGCGGCTTTGGACCTTTTAAATGTTATAGATTTTGTTCCTGATGTTATTCATTGTAACGACTGGCAGACAGGCCCGATTTGTGTATATGTTAAAGATTATTACAGCAGGTATGTGTCTCTTTCGAACGTTAAAACCCTTTTTACAATTCACAATTTACAATATCAAGGAATTTGCGGAAGAGGAATTCTTGGTCTTATGGGGTTGAACGACGGTTATTTTACATCAGACAAGCTTGAATTTAACGGAATGGTTAGTTTTATGAAAGCAGGCATTGTTTATGCAGACGCTGTTAGCACTGTTAGCAAAACTTACGCTTATGAAATTCAAACGGGGCAATATGGTTATGGGCTTGACGGTATGCTTAGAGCAAGAAGTAACGACCTTTCGGGGATTGTTAACGGAATTGATTATTCTCAAGACGACCCGAAAACCAACAAATGTCTTTACAAAAATTTTGATATAAACGATTTGTCGGGCAAGAAAGAAAACAAGAGGAGACTTCAGGAAGAACTCAATCTTCCTGTTCGTGATGTGCCTTTAATTAGCATAATTTCAAGGCTTGTTGACCAAAAGGGTATTAATCTTGTTATCGATGCTATCGGTGAAATTGTTTCGAAAGATATTCAGCTTGTTATTCTTGGAACGGGCGACGGAAGATATGAACACATATTTAAAGAATTTTCTTACAGATATCCGGACAAAGTTAGTGCAAACATTATGTTTGACAATGTTCTTGCAAAGAAGATTTATGCTGCTTCCGATATGTTTTTGATGCCGTCTCTTTTTGAGCCTTGCGGGCTTGGACAACTTTTTGCGATGAGCTATGGAACAGTTCCTGTTGTTCGAACAACGGGCGGACTTGTTGACACAGTTAGAGAATACAATTTTGAAACGAAAGAGGGCAACGGTTTTACGTTCCACGATTATATTGCAAGCGGAATGATGTGGGCGATTAACAATGCTGTTTCCGCATATTATTCGGGCGAATGGGAAAACATTGTCAGAAATGCAATGAACACGAAATTTAGCTGGGAGAATTCGGCTAAGGAATATATTGAACTTTATGAAAAGATTTTGAAAAAATAGATGTTATGGTTGCAGGAAATTTGTGATTTTCCGCAAGAGAAAACAAGGTATGAAAGGCGTTTCTTTGGGCGGGCAAAGCCTTCAGCTGTTCGACAAAATGTGATTTTGACGAGAGGGAATTAAGGAGAAAAGACTGTTTCAAAGGTTTTCAGAGAAAACCTTTGAAACAGTCTTTTCCCTCGGACGGGCAAAGCTCAAAAATAAAAATGATTGAGTGTAAAATTTGAGGAAGAGAGGAGGAAGAAGAGAGCAAAACGTAGTTTTGCACAGGAGTTTTTGTCAAACTTTTTGCAAAAAGTTTGTGGGTTTGGGCAAAGCCCAAAAATAAAAAGTTGTTATATCAAATATTTGACCCTCATATATTTATGAAAACGAGTAATTTTTGTTGTCATAAAAAATGGGGGATTATTTTTGGAACTTGAAAGAAAAAATGTTTTGAAAAT
This sequence comes from uncultured Lachnospiraceae bacterium, assembly GCA_964531385.1. Lineage (GTDB taxonomy): Bacteria > Bacillota > Clostridia > Lachnospirales > CAG-274 > MGBC114079. The sequence continues at coordinate 5,399 of CAZHGC010000011.1, forward strand.
TTCGGCGGTTTATACAGGAACGGTTCTTGGGGCGGGGTTTGCTTCGGGAAAAGAACTTGTTAATTTTTTTGTTGATTATGGCGGTTTTGGTTTTTTGGGGCTTGTTATTTCGGGAATATTTTTTTCGCTTACGGGGTTTGGTGTTTTAAAAATTGTTTTTGAAAATAAAATTACAAATTATCGTGAGTTTTCTGAGTTTATTTTTGGTAAAAAAATTGGTGCTGTTTCGGAATGGATTGTTTGCGGATTTCTTTTAATTCTTTTTTCGGCTATGATTGCCGCCGGCGGTGAAATGGGAAATTTGGTTTTTGGAATTGGCAAAACGGAAAGTGAAGTTATTTTGAGCTGTTTATGTTTTTTAACTTTCCTTTTTGAGCTTGACGGGTTTGTTGAAATAAATATTTTGTTGTGCCCAATTCTTGTTTTGGGTGGAATTGCTGTTGGTGTTTATATTTTTTTGTTTTCACCCGAAACTGTTTTTTTTAACGACTTTTTGCCGTTTTTTGGTTGTTATGATTTTTCACTTTTTGAAAATTTTATTTCATCTTCAATTATTTATGTTTCTTACAACATAATTACAGCAATTACTGTTTTGATTTCTTTGAATAAACTTGTTTTGAGTAAAAAAATTGCTAAGTTTGGCGGGATTTTTGGGGGAGCTTGTGTGTGCCTTTTGGGTGTTTCGATGTCACTCCCTCTTTTTTCTGATTATGAAAATATTAGATTTGATGAAATGCCAATTTTGAGCATTGTTCTGGATTATGATGCTTTGAAATATTTATACGTTGTTATTTTACTTTCAGCGATTTTTACAACAGCACTTGCAAACGGTTTTTCGCTTATTCAAAATTTTGACGAAAAAGGCAAAAAGAGACTGTTTGTTAAAATTTTTATTGCTTTTTGGGGGATTTGCGTTGCAAAAGTTGGATTTTCGAATTTTATTGAAAAAATTTATCCGATTTTTGGAATTATTGGCCTTATTGAAATAATTTTTATATTTAAGGCGGCTTTTTTTTCAAAAAAAGAATAAAAATCGGTTGATGTATAAATTTCAATGGGGTATAATGAAAATGGAGTATTGGCATAACACCATATAATTATAATTTTACAATTTTTACTTAAATTTACTGTTAAACTTATTTTATAAATTGAACGGGATTTTTTTGCGGGTATTACATACAGTTTGGAGTTTTTGTTTATGGTTCTTGAGAAAAAGAAAAAAAATACAAATAAAAAAGTTTTCTTTCTTGTGCTTGTTCTTATTGCAGCTTTGGCGGCACTTATTGCAATGGAATATGGACGAACGGTTACAAACGGAAAAATTGTTCCGAGAGAAAACAAAACAATTAATTCTTTTAAATATGATGCGGGAAGCAAGGCGGATTTTGCTGTTTTTGGCGAGAATATTTATTATTGCACAAAAGACGGTATGCAGTTTTTGAGCTCTTCCGGCAATACTATTTGGAATGATACTTACAATATGACAACGCCGTATATTGTTCAAAATGGTGGTGTTGTTGGAGTTAGCGAACACAAAGGAAGAGTTTTGATTGTTTACAACGGAAGCGGAAAGCTTTATTCTGTTGAAGAGCAAAACAAAATTGTTGGCTTTTCAGTTAATTCGGTTGGATTTTCAAGCGTTATCACATCTAACGACAGCGAATTTCAAGTTGATGTTTATGACAGCAACGGCGAAAAAACGTTTTACGGAAGTTTTCAGCCTCTTCAGGGAATGCCAATTTCTTCAAGCGTTTCGAAAGACGGAAATATTTTGGCTGTTAGTTTTTTGAGCATTGACGATATTGACGTTCAATCAAAAGTTTTATTTTATGACATAAGCCCACAAACCAAAAAAACAGGGGAAACAAGCAGTTCGGTTTTTGCTTCTTTCCATGAAGAAAATGCTGTTTGCGGAGTTGTTAATTTTTTTGATGAAACTTCTGTTGCGGTTGTTTCCGATAAGTCGTTAAACTTTATAAGCGTTAATCCGAAAGCAAACGAAAAATATTTGGAAAAATGGAAAACCGAGTTTAAAAATCAAATAAAGCAAGTTGCATTTGATTCAAGTTTTAACACTTTTGTTGCGTTTGGAGACAAGCTTATAAACGCAGGCAAGGACGCTCTTGAAAGCGGAACTCTTCAATGTTTTGATAAAGACGGAACAAAGAAATTTGACATTTTTACTAACCGAAAAATTACCGGAATATATCCTTCGGAAGAAAATTTCATTGTTGGTATGGACAGAAAATTTCAGGCGTACAGCAATTCGGGAAAATTTATTTGGGAGCACAACGCATATCAAGATGTTAGAAAAATGCTCTTTATTGATGAAACGGACCTCATTTTGTTTGTTGGGGCGAACGAGGCATCTATAATAGAATTTAACGATGATTTTAAAACAAGCCCAAGCGATGTTGATGAGGTGGAAACAGAGGTGGAAGAAGAGGAAGAGGAACAAACCGAAAAAGAGCCTGTTACGGAGGAAGAAGCTGTTTTGACAACTCAGCAAGAAATTTTGACAACGGCAGAATCAGAAAAGAACCCTGAAAAAAAGCCTGTTGAGCAAGAAAAAACGCAGAGCAAAAAGCCTGTTGTTTCTCAAAAAGAGGCGATAAAAGAGCCAACAACGCAAAGCGTTGAAAAGGAAACGGCACAGCCAAAAACGGAAGCGGTTACGCAAGCTGTTGCGGAAAAAGCGGAGGTTGCAACACAGGCTGTTGAAAATTTGGCGAAACCGCAGGAAAAACAAGAGGAAAAGCCGAAAAATGTTCAGGGAGAGGTTTCTGACGATGATATTGTTGCTCCGGAATGACGGAATTTTGGAGATGGTTTGAAAATTTGGCAAGAAGAGACGCCGATGAAAGCTTGAATTTAAGGAGGAATAAAAATGTTTAATATTGCAGACGTTGTTGTTATTGTAATTATTGGATTTTGTGTTTATTTTTACTATAACAGGGGGCTTATTTCGACACTTTTTGGATTTTGTTCGACACTTTTGTCTCTTGTTTTGTCAAGACTTTTGAGCCCTGTTGTTGCAAATATTTTGAGGGGAACATCACTTTTTGAGAGCATAAAAGAATATATCGGAAATTCGATTGTTGAGAACGGAACGGGCGGAGAAAACGGTTTTATATCAAATTTGGGAATTCCTGATTTTTTAAAAACCGCTCTTTTGGATAATGACAACAAAGAGGTTTACAAAGCACTTAACGTTACAAATCCAAAAGATTATGTCAGCGAATATATTGCAAGTTTTGTTATAAACATAATTGCTATGGTTCTTGTTTTTGTTCTTGTTTTTATTTTAATTAAAGTTTTGGCAAACACGCTTAATATTGTTTCAAAACTTCCGATTTTGAAAACGGCAAACAGGCTTGGCGGAGGAGTTTTGGGCTTTGTTCAGGCTGTTTTGATTATTTGGATTGGGCTTGCAATTTTGACAATGCTTTACGGAAAGCCTATGTTTAACGATGCAAACGAAGCGGTTGCAAATTCGCTTATTGCAAGCAAATTTTACGATTCCAATATTTTAATTAAGGGATTGTCGGCAATTGGCAATCTTATATAAAAATTTTTACTAACTATGCGGAAAATCAGAGGTGTTTAGATGTTAAAAACTTTTAAAACGGTTAATCAGGCGGCGAATGCTGAAATTATTGAAAAAAAATCTCGATTTATTGCTCATGTTAAGCCTATTTCTTCGGAGGAGGAGGCACAGGCTTTTGTTGCGGAAATTAAAAAAAAGCATTGGGACGCAACACACAATGTTTTTGCTTATCAATTTGGCGAAAGAAACGAAGTTCAGCGACAGAGCGATGACGGAGAACCGAGCGGAACGGCAGGACTTCCTGTTTTGGACGTTTTGAGAGGGGAAGACATTAAGAACACTGTTATTGTTGTTACAAGATATTTTGGCGGAACGCTACTTGGAACGGGCGGGCTTGTTCGAGCATATGGAAAGGCTGCCAAAGAGGGTGTTCTTGCCGCAAAAATAATTGAAAAAATTTTATACAAATATATTTTTGTTACTGTTGATTACAATTTTTCTGGAAAGGTTCAATATGAGACTTTACAAATGGGGCACATAATTTATGACACTGAATATACAGATAAAGTTAAATTTACTGTTCTTTGCGAGTTTGACCTTGCGGAGGGATTTATAAAACATATGACGGATATATCGGGCGGACAGGCAGTTATTGAGGACGGCGGAGACGGTTTTGGAAAATGGATTGACGGCGAGCTTACTATGGTTTAGTATAATTTAAATTTTTCAATAATTGTTTTGGCTTTGCAAAAAGTCTTGTAATATGGCTTGTTGTGTGATAGAATAAATTAGATGAGAACGGTTATTTTTGCCGTTTTTTTGAGAAATTGTTTAGAGAAATACGGAGGGTTATTAAAATGTCAGGACATTCCAAATTTGCGAATATTAAACATAAAAAAGAAAAAAATGATGCTGCAAGAGGCAAAATTTTTACTATTTTGGGAAGAGAGCTTGCTGTTGCGGTTAAGGCAGGCGGGCCGGACCCTGCAAACAATTCACGTCTTCGTGATGCAATTGCAAAAGCTAAGAGCAACAATATGCCGAACGACACAATTGACAGAAGCATTAAAAAGGCTGCCGGAAACCTTGACGGAGTTAATTATGAGGCGATAACATACGAGGGATATGGCCCGAAAGGCGTTGCTGTTATTGTTGAAACTTTGACAGACAACAAAAATCGTTCTGCTGCAAACGTTAGAAGTGCCTTTACAAAAGGCGGTGGAAATATGGGAACTACCGGTTGTGTTAGTTTTATGTTTGACGAAAAAGGTCAAATTATGATTGAAAAAGACGATGACATTGATTTTGAAACTGTTGAAATGACAGCAATTGAGGCCGGTGCTGAGGATATTAACGAAGAAGAAGAGGGATATGAGATTATTACTGCTCCTGAAGATTTTTCGGCTGTTAGAGAGGCATTGGAGGCTGCCGGAATTCCTATGGCAGAGGCTTCTGTTACTATGCTTCCGCAAACATATACAGAGCTTACAGACGACGATGATATTAAGAAAATGAATCGTTTGTTGGAGCTTTTGGACGATGATGATGATGTTAAAAACGTTTATCATAACTGGGACGAATAATTATAGTTTTTGATAATTTGACCTGACAAGGCGAGCTTGTTGGGTCTTTTTTTGTATTTTAGTTTTATGATTTGAAATTTGTTGACACAAAAAAGGCTGTCGGTTCAAGCTGACAGCTTTTTTGTTTGCCCCAATTTTGGTGAGATTGAATTTATTATTGTTTTTTTCGTCTTATTGCAAAGCTGACTTCTTTAGTTATTTTATAAAAAATCATATTAAAAATCATCAGCACGAACATTACCAAAAAGATAGAAAAGAAAAATCCCCAATTAAATGAATTTTGAACATTTGAATTCAAAAGAAAGATAAATGATATAATTGTGCAAAGAAGCATAACTCCTATGAAAGCCCAATGTTTATATGCGGCTGTTGATTTTTTGCCGATTTTTCGACAAAGCAAATATATCAGCAACGGAATTGCGAGAATGAGCACCGCAACGAACGTTCCGTTTATATTGAACACATTTACCACATCGAAATATTTTACAAAATCGAACAGGAGCACAAAGAGGAGAACATAAAAAATTGATGTTCCGATTATTGGAATTAGAAGTTCGGTCATTTCACGTTTTAATTTTATCATTTTTGCACCAAAGCACATTAATATTACGGCAACCAACGAAACAATTCCGCTTATAATGAAGCCTTGAATTATATTGCTTAGCATTATCAAAAAAACACCTCCTACAATTTTTATTTTTGGTAATGTAATTGGTTTTGCGGTTTTGAAACAACGTTGAGAGATGTTATTTCGAGCCGATTTTATCAAATATGCGAGATTGATTATTTTATTGAACTTGAAAGAAGTTCTTTTATTTTTGACATTTCGTCATCACTTATTTTAACGGTTTCGGATTTTATTGTTACTTTGTCATTTTCTTTTCGAGGGATTATATGGATATGGAAATGGTTTACGGTTTGACCCGCAACTTCTCCGTTATTTTGGAGAATGTTTACACCTTTTGCGGTATTTGTTGTTTTAACTGCTTCGGCAACTTTTTTTGCAATTCCGAATGCTTCTTTTGTCATATCTTCGGGCATTTCAAAGATATTTTCGGAATGGAACTTTGGAATTACAAGGCAATGCCCCAAATTTGCGGGGCTTATATCCAAAATTACTCTGAAATTTTCATTTTCGTATACTGTGTTTGACGGGATTTCTCCATTTGCTATTTTACAAAAAATGCAATCACTCATTTTTGTACCTCCTGAGTTTTATTTTAGTATTGATATTTATTGATTAAACTGTTTCGAAAAACTGCTTATGCCAAACAAGGAACATATATATTGTCCAAATTTTTCGACTGAAGTCACCTTTTCCGGCTTTATGCTTGTCCAAAAGTTCAATTATTTTTTCGGAATTGAAATATTTTTTTGCGGAATTTGACGAGAACGCTTCTTTAACTATGTTATAGTATTTATCTTCTTTAAGCCAAATTCTTATTGGAACGGGGAAACCGAGCTTCTTTTTTGACGCAACGGCTTCGGGAAGCCTATCTTTTGCGGCAAGTCGGAACGCATATTTTGTTGAAACTCTGTTTACACGAAAATCTGGACGAATTTTTGATGCAACTTTGAAAACTTCTCTATCCAAAAAAGGAACACGGACTTCGAGAGAGTTTGCCATACTCATTTTATCTGCTTTTAACAAAATATCGCCGATTAACCAAAAGTTCATATCTATGAACTGCATTTTTGTAACATCATCTTGGTCTTGAACCTGCTCATAGAATGGTTTTGTTAATTCTTTTGGGTCGAACTTTCCAGACGGATTTTTTAAAATTTGTTCTCTTTCTTCTTTTGAAAACATATAGGCATTTCCGATGAATCTTTCTTCAACATCTTTTGATGCACGTATGAAGAAATTTTTGCCTTTGAAAGAGAACGGAATTAATTTTACGCAAAAAGCGAAAAATTTTCTGATGAATTTTGGAAGACAAGTTACAAGGGATATATCCATTGGTTCTTTATAGATATTATATCCGCCGAAAAATTCATCGGCACCCTCACCCGAAAGGGCAACTTTTACATGACTGCTTGCAAGCTTGCTTACAAAATAGAGTGCAACGGCGGAAGGGTCTGCCAAAGGCTCGTCCATATGATATTGAACTTTTGAGAGGCTGTTCCAATATTCATCGGTTGTTATTGTTTTGTTATAATTATCTATTCCAACTTTTTCGGAAAGATTTTTTGCGTAATCGATTTCGTTATATTTTTCATAATCGAACCCGACTGTGAAAGTTTTATCACCGTTGAAAGATGCGGCAACATAGCTTGAATCGACTCCGCTTGAGAGGAACGAACCAACTTCAACGTCACTTATTTTATGTGCTTCGATTGAATTTTGGAGAATGTTATCGACATCGGTTACAACTTGATGAAGGCTTTTTTTGTAGTCACCCTTTTCAAAAAGAGGGTTGAAATATCGTTTGACTTCGATTTTTCCGTTTTTATAGGTTAGAAAATGCCCCGGCATAAGCTTGAAAACGCCTTTGAAGAACGTTTCTTCCAAAACAGAGTATTGGAAAGTTAAATAATTTTCGAGAGCGGTTTCGTTTACTTCTTTTTTGAATTCGGGATATTCCAAAAAGCTTTTTATTTCCGAGCCAAAGAGCAAATTTCCGTTTACATTTGAATAATAGAAAGGTTTTATTCCGAAAAAATCTCTTGCAGCAAAGAGAGAGTTATTTTTAAAATCATAGATTGCAAAAGCGAACATACCACGCAAATAGTCTAACATTTTTTCTTTTTTTTCTTCATAGAGATGTACAAGAACTTCTGTATCGGAATGAGTTTTAAAAACGTGACCTTTTGCAATTAGGGCATTACGCAAATCTTGATAATTGTATATTTCGCCGTTGAAAACGAGGACAAGGGATTTATCTTCGTTATACATTGGCTGGGAGCCATCGGCGAGGTCTATTATACTTAGCCTGCGAAAGCCCATTGTTATTTTCTCATCGCTGTGGACGCCGGCACTGTCGGGACCTCTGTGAACAATTCTATCCATCATTTTTTTTATTATATTTTCTCTATCTTTTATGTTTCCGGTAAATCCACAGAAACCACACATAGCAAAACCTCCGAATAATTTATTATTATATTTAACTTTATCACATTTACAAAAATAATTCAATATTTCTTTCGAAGAAATGCAAGCATTTCTTTGAGGGGGAGAAGAGGAAAAAACTTTTTTTTCGAACAAGGCTTTCAGCACTTGAAAGGGGGGCTTCTTGGGCGGGCAAAGATAGCTCTGCGGAAAGAGGAGGGAGCGAGGCTGAGGAGGATTTGGGGAAATGGTTTGGGGGGAGGGGGAAAGGAAGAGAAGAACGAGGGAAAGAGAGGTTGAACAAGAGGAAAAAATATATTTGTTAATTTGCACAAAAAAATGGTTGAAAATATGTGATAATTTACGATTGACATTATTTTAAATGAATTGTATGATTAAATCAATAAATGGAAACGTTTCTAAAAACAAAATGACGAAGCGTTTTGAAGGTGGTGTTTTTATTGGTAACGATAAAGGACGTTGCCAAAGAGGCAGGGGTTGGCGTTGGAACGGTTTCACGTTATATTAATGGAGACAACAGCGTTAAGAGCAAAAATAAAATTTTAATTGATGATGCAATAAAACGTCTTGGATATGAAGTTAATTCCATTGCAAGAAGTATGAAAACTCAAAAAACTATGACCATTGGCGTTGTTGTTCACAGCCTTACAAATATGTTCAGTATGAAAGTAATCGAGAACATTGAAAAAGTTGTTGGAAGATGTGGTTACAGCGTTATTATTGCAGGTTGTGGAGGAAAAGAAGAAATTCAATGTGAAAAGCTTATTGAATTTAAAAAAAGGAGAGTTGACGGAATTGTTATTTTGCCTGTTGGGCAAGATGCAAAGCGGGTTAGAGACATTGTTGGAAGCACTCCTTGCATTATTGTTGACCGACTTCTTGACGAAAATATTTTTGATTCGGTTACGGTTGACAACGAAACTATGGTTTATGAAAAAATGTGTGAAATTATTAAGCTTGGTTTTAAAAACATTGGAATTATTGAAGGGCCGAAAAATATTTCAAATGCAAACGAAAGAAAAAGCGGATTTTTTAAGGCTTTGAAAAAATACAATATGGATTGTTGTTTTTCAACGATTGCCGATTATGATATTGACAGCGGATTTGATGCAATGAAAGAAGTTATGAAAACAAATTGCGATTGTGTTTTTGTTTCGAACAAAGAGCAATTTATTGGTGCTTTGAGAGCGAACGGAACAGACAACGGAATTTACATTGTTGGATTTGATGAAATTGAACTTCCTTGGCTTTTGGACAAAGCTTGTTCATCAATTCCCCAACCTATTGAGAAAATTGGAAAGACGGCTGCTGAGCTTTTAATTGAAAGAATTTCAAACCCTGATATGAGCGTTAAAAACGTTGTTATAAGGGATTGACAGCGGTTTTGAATTTATTTTTTCAAAATTTAAACAGCACAAAGACGGAGGAAAATTATTATTTGATTATAGTTTTTTTTCAAAGACTTTGTGCAATTATGTAAAATAAAATGGAAACGTTTCAAAAAAGGAGTTGGAGCTTATGAAGAAAAAATTATTTGGATTGGCGGTGATTTTTTTGAGTTTTACGGTTTTTTGCTCGAATTTGGCTTTTGCAAAAGGCGAAACGAAGAATTTTAAAAGTTTTGATGCGGAGACGGTTATTTATTTTAACGAACCTCTTGAAGAGGGATTTTGGAAATTAAACCTGAACATTGACAGAAAAGAAATTTACAAGGACAAAGACGGGAATACAATTCAGAACCCTTACAAAGAAGAAAAAGAGGGTAATGTTTTTAACAATTCGGAATATTACGAATATCTTTGGACAAAGGGGCTTCCGATTGGAAACGGCAGACTTGGTGCGGTTGTTATGGGAGCGATTGACAAAGAAGTTATACAAATTAATGAGGACACAGTTTGGACAGGGTCTCCTTATGTTGATGAAAACGGAGAAATTACCGGCGGTTCGAGAAAAGACGGCTGGAAGGCATATAGAGGAGAAAACGAAGACGGAAGCCCAGCGGACATTGGAACGAAAGAGGGAACGGTTTCGTATGAATCCTTGAACATTGACAACACACCGTCTTTAAAATTTGAAGAGGGAAACGAAGAAAGCGTTAAAAATTTTGAGGAAAAGGCAAGAGATGCTGTTGAATACAGAAAAAACCTCGATTGTCTTGTTGAAAAAAAATTTTTGGGCGAACCGGTTAAACAAAAGGCTTATCAATCATTTGCCGAAGTTTATTTGGATTTTGGGCAAAAAAGAGAATTGGCGAAAAACTTTAACAAAAGGCTTGATATGAAAAATGCCGTTGTTGATGTTGAATATGACTATGACGGAACTCATTTTTCGAGAGAAAGTTTTGCAAGCTATCCCGATCAAGTTGTTGCAACGAAAGTTTTGGCAAGCAACGAGGGAGCGTTGAATTTTGATGCAGAGCTTCATACTTTCCACAACAGCGAAGGTTGCAACGTTTCTTGGAAAAAAATTTCCGAAAACGAAATTGCTGTTACGGCGAAAGTTTTGGACGGAACGAAAACGGGCGAAGTTGGAAACGAAAGCAAAATTAAATTTGAAGCAAGGCTTATTGTTTTTTCTGATGACGGAAAAGTTTCGGTTTCGGACGACTGCAAATCTATCAATGTTTCGAAAGGAACGGAAGCTTATATTTATGTTGTTGGGGCAACAAATTTTGTTGATTTCCATACTCTTGACGACAAAAAGCCCGAAAGAGATTGCAAAAAATATTCAGAAAATGTTTCGGCAAAAACTTTTGACGATATGAAAGCGATTCACATTGCTGATTATTCGGCTTTGTTTACAAAATCAAATTTAACCGTTTCTAACAATTCGGACAGAGATTTTGGCACAATTCAGACACAGGAAAGAAGCCGTATTCCTCTTTTGGACGGAACAAGCGGTTATAGCTTGGGAGACAAAAATTCAAAGCTTAAATCAACTTTTTCAGAGGGTGACAATTCGCTTGCGGTTCTTATTTTTAACTATGGCAAATATCTTATGATTTCTGGCTCAAGAGAGGGCAGTCAGCCGTTAAATCTTCAAGGGATTTGGAATTCGACAAACAGCCCGTCATGGAACGGCAAATTTACTATAAACATTAATACGGAAATGAATTATTGGCTTGCTCAGGTTTTGAATTTGGGCGATTGCGAAAAAACGCTTTTGGAGACGGTTAAAGACCTTGCAAAATCGGGATATGCAACAGCGAGAGAGCAATATGCGATTACTGATGATGACGGGGTTTATCAGCCGGGCGACCCTTGGGTTTTGCACCACAATTTTGATATTTGGAGAGGAACTCAGCCGATTGATAACGCAACGGCGGGCGTTTGGCCTGTTGGCGGAGCTTGGCTCATTGACCACATTTGGCAATATTATTTATTTAATAAAGACGAAGAATATCTTGCCGAGTTTTATCCGATTATGAAAGGTTCTTGCAAGTTCTTCAGTGAATTTTTGGTTGTTGACCCGAAAACAGGTTATCTTGTTACGGCGGCATCAGTTTCTCCGGAACATGGTGGAATTCAGCCGGGGCCTGCGATGGATTGTCAGCTTATCAGAAATCTTTATAAAATAACTTTGGAAACAAGCGAAATTTTAAACGACAAAGAAGATTTGGAACTTCTTTCAAAAATTTCCGACCAACTTAACGGAACAAACGGTTCGGCTATGATTGCTCCGAATTTGATTGACGAGAACGGATTTATTGAAGAATGGACAAGGGGCGATGTTTCTTATGATTTACAAAAGAAAAAATCCGACAAACTTCCTTCTTGGACTTTGAATGAATATGCAAGAAATGATGACGGTTCGTTTGTTTTGGACAAAGACGGCAACAAAGTTGTTTCGGCAACTTATGATATGAAATATCATGGGGCTGTTAATAACGACAGCCACAAACATTGTTCTCATCTTTGGGAGCTTTTCCCCGGAACTAACCTTACGGCTTTTGGAAGCGGAGAAGACGAAAAGCTTTTTGAAGCTTTTAAGAAAACCGCAGAGGCAAAGGAAAAAGCCGGTCAGGGCTGGGGGCTTGCCTGGAGAACGAATTTGCGTGCAAGGGCTCTTGACGGCGAGGGTGCTTATGATATGGTTGAAACTCTTTTGACAACGAGACTTTCGCCGAATATGTTTGACCAACACCCGAATTTTCAAATTGACGGAAATTATGGAATTGCCACTGGAATTTCGGAAATGCTTTTGCAAAGCCACGACGGCGGAATTACTCTTTTGCCGGCTCTTCCGAAAGAATGGGCAAGCGGAAGTTTTGAGGGATTTAGAGCAAGGGGCAATTTTGAAGTTTCGGCAAAATGGGAAAACGGAATTTTGGAAAATGCCTCCGTCAAGTCTTTTGACGGCGGAAAAGTTGTTTTGAGGGCGAAAGGAATTAAGGACAAAGAAATTATTAATTCGAAAGGAAACAAGGTTAAAATTGAAAGTTGTGAAAACATTAAAGGTTTTGACGTTGTTACCTTTAACTCTTCGGAGGGTGAAATTTATACGATTTCTTAGAGCTTTTTGGAAAATGGGAAAAAGGAAGTTTAAATTTATTTTTTGTTAAATTAAGGGATTAAGGACTGGACGGATTAGGGATTTAAATTTTAAAGGAGGATTTTATTTATGCTTAAAAAAGTGATTGGATTTGCTATGAGCATAGTTTTGACAGCAGGTTCGGTTTGTTTGCCAAATTTGGCCTTTGGGGCGGAAACAAATGCTTATGAAGCTAAAATTAAAAGTTTTGACCCCGAATATGTTATGTGGACAAACGAAATGATTGACGAGGGTTTTGCACAGCTTAGCCCGAACGAAAGCAACAAGGAGCTTTCGGACACGCCAACACCTTACGGACGACCGAAAGATTCAAATCTTACAAAATGGGCACAATATGAATTTTTATGGACACATGGTTATCCTGTTGGAAACGGAAGAATGGCCGCAACGGTTATGGGCGGAATTGACAAAGAAGTTATTCAAATTAATGAGGACACAGTTTGGACGGGTTCACCTTATGTTGACGAAAGCGGAAAACCTACAAGCGGTTCGACAAAAGACGGCTGGAAATATTACAGAGGGGCAAACTCTGACGGAACTCCCGCAGAAATTGGTTCTTCCGATGCTTTGATTGGACCGGAAGAATTTAGAAGCAAGTTTCCTGCGTTTGCAAACAAAAGTATTTCAAATATGGCACTTAACGTTGTGAACGATGAAACTTTGGAGGCTGTTCAGGGAAGACATGACCTTATTTCAATGGTTGAGGAATATTTCCTTGGAAAGCCCAGCAGACAAAAGGCTTATCAATCTTTTGTTGAAACATATTTAGATTTTGGACAACAAAACAGCGGTGTTACGAATTATACAAAGGCACTTAATATGAGAAACGCAACAGTTACGGTTGACTATGATTATGGCAACGTTCACTATACAAGGGAAACTCTTGCAAGTTATCCTTCGCAGACAGTTGCAACGAACATTAAATCTTCCGGCGGAGAACTTGAATTTAATGCGGAGCTTCACACTTTCCTCGAAAATCCTGTTTTTGAGAAAGTTGGCGACAATCAAATTAAAGTTTGTGCAAAAGTTAAAGACGGAAAAACTTCGGAAATTGGCGGAGCAAGCAAAATTAAAGCGGAAGCGAGACTTTATGTTGATGCTCCAAATTCAACCGTTTCGGTTTCTGACGACAACAAAAAAATTATTATAAGCGGAGGAAACGAAGCAACTGTTTACGTTGTTGGTGCAACAAATTATGTTGATTATCTTACACTTGATGACAGCAAGCCAACAGCGGATTGTGACAAATATATGTCAAAAATTGTTGGAAAGACTTATTCGCAGATTAAAACGGCTCACGAAAACGATTATAAAGAACTTTTTGGACGTTCTTACATAACTTTGGAAAACAGCAATGCTTTTAATTCGACTGCAATTCCGACAAGTAAACGTATTAGAAAAGATATTAACGGAAAATCGGGATTTTCGACAGGCGGAGGAAACAAAATTTCAGATGCAAACAATTATGGTGTTTATTCAACGTTTAATGACGGTGACAACAAGCTTGTAACTTTGGATTTTAACTATGGTAAATATCTTATGATTGCGGGTTCGAGAGACGGAAACGGTGACATTGGAATTAGCCAACCTCTTAACCTTACGGGAAAATGGAACCCGAGCTTGAACCCGTCTTGGAACGGAAAATATACAATTAACATTAATACGGAAATGAATTATTGGCTTGCTCAGCCACTTAATTTGGCAGAATGCGAAAAACCTCTTCTTGATGTTTTTTCTGACCTTGCCGAAAGCGGAAGTATTACTGCAAAGCAACAATATGGAATTTCAAATTCGAGAGGTGACGACAGCTATAAGCCGGGCGACCCTTGGGTTATGCACCACAATTTTGACCTTTGGAGAGGAACACAGCCTATTGACAACGCAACGGCAGGACTTTGGCCGACAGGTGGCGTTTGGCTTCTTGACCACGCTTGGCAATATTATCTTTACAACAACGACAAAGATTATCTTGCGGAATTTTATCCGCTTATGAAAGGTGCGGCTGATTTCTTTACTCAATTTTTGGTTGTTGACCCACAGACAGGTTATCTTGTTACGGCGGCATCTTGCTCTCCTGAACAAGGAAGCGTTCAGCCGGGGCCGGCTATGGATACTCAGCTTATTCGAAATCTTTATGATTCGACAATTAAGGCGGCTGAAATTCTTGGAAAAGACACAGAGGACGCAACTCTTATTGCAAAAATGAAAGCACAGCTTCCGAAAGGCGGATATTTGGCAGACGAAGCAGGAACAATTGCTCCTAACGTTATTGATAAAGACGGACGTATTTCCGAATGGGTTAGAGGGGACGTTGGTTTTGACTTTTCGAACGGAAGCACTTGGACCGTTACAAACCCATTTACAAACGAAACGCAAGGATATAAAAAACACGTTGCATCGAACAACACAGAACACAGACATTGTTCTCACCTTTGGGAACTTTATCCGGGAACTCACATAAACCAATATAGCACAGACGAAAACGAAATGAATATTTTTAAAGCTTATCAAAAATCTGTTGATGCAAGAGGCGGTGGTTCGGGTCAAGGCTGGGGCGTTGCTTGGAGAATTGCTTTGAGTGCGAGAGCTTTGGACGGAGAAACAGCCTGCACAAGGATTGAACAGCTTTTGAGAACAAGAACTTCTCCGAATCTTCTTGGTCAGCACCCTAATTTCCAAATTGACTGTAACTATGGAATGACTGCGGGTATGGTTGAAATGCTTCTTCAAAGCCACAACGGAACGATTGATGTTTTGCCGGCTATTCCGGAAAGATGGAGTGAGGGAAGATTTGAAGGATTTAAGGCAAGGGGCAACGTTGAAGTTTCAGCTAAATGGAAAAAAGGTGTTCCAACCAAAATTGGAATTAAAGCTATTGACGGCGGAGAAATTAAAGTTAGAAATCCATACATTGGAACAGCTGTTGTTAAGGACACAAACGGAAACGAAGTTTTGACAACTCTTGAAAGTGAAAACACAGTTATTGTGTTTAATGCTGAGGAGGGCGTTGATTATACCATTTCCGGATTTGGCGAAGTTCCTCAAAAAGAGGGAACTGTTGAAAAAGAATGGGTTAAAAACGCAAACGAAACAAAAGACTTTTTCAGCGAAGTTAGCAAAGGCGGAGCCATTACTCTTCCAAAACAGGAAAACGGCGGTTCAAACGTTGGATATATTAGAAATGACCTTTCGGGAAAATCTGCCGGTTTTGCTTATCCAAACTGTTCTCTTGACGGGCTTAAAAAACTTTCATTGAATGTTGAAGGGAAACAGACGGGAACTCACAAAGTTTCTGTTCGAGTTGGTTCGAAAGACGGCGAGGAAATTGCATCGGCAACTTTTGGAAAAGGTGCATATACATATATTGAAATGCCTGTTACCAAAAAACTTTCGGGAACAGCCGATTTATATGTTGTTTTTACGGGAGACACAGCCACAAGCGGTGAGGCTTGGTTTGTAAACGTTAAAGACCTTAAAGGGCTTACGGAGGTTACATTTGTTAACACCGATGTTTTGAAAATTTTAAAAGACGGCGAAGAATATATTAAAAATGCAAATGCGACGGGAACTTTCAACATTTTTGTTGATTTTGACAAGCTTGAGGGAATTGAAAAGGCATATGTTATAACTGCTTTTTATGACGATAACAATACTTTGATTTCCGACAGCAAGCACGAAGTTTCGAAAGACAAAAACTCTGTTGATGTTACGGTTTCTGCGGAAAATGCAAAATATACAATGAAAATTATGATTTGGAGCGATTTTGACAACGTTAAACCTATAAGAGCTGTTAAAGAGCTTGTTGGTTAATTTTTAGGAGGGATATTATGCGAAAAGTTTTATCGTTTATCCTTGCTGTGTTTATGACTTTTTCAGGTTTATCGGGGGTTTGTGTGTTTGCGGACACACAGCCTTCGGTTTCTTTGACAAAGGCTTTGCAGTTTGAGGACAAAAGCGTTTATTTAAGCGGAAAAATAACAAATCCTGTTGAAAATCAAGAAATTACAATTATTGCGGTTAGGCTTGAAAACGGTGTTTTCAGCGAAAGCAATTCTGTTTATATTGACCAACAGACGTCAATAATTAAAAATGACGGAACGTTTGATTTGACATTTAACCCAAAGACACAGCTTGAGGAAAATTCCGAATATGCTATTAAAGTTGGTGGAACGGGCATTGTTCAATCGGCAACGATGAAAATCAAAACGTCTTCGGACGGTGAGGTTGTTGAATTTATTCTTGGAGACGTTAATGCTGACGGCGAAGTTACCGTTAATGATGCAGCTTTGGCATTGCAATTTGTTCTTGACTCTTCAAAGCTTGACAATAATATTTTGGCTTTAACAGACCTTGAAAAAAGGATAAACGTTACGGGAGAAAGCAACATTACTTCCAAACAGGTTAGTGCGATTTTGAGCAAGGCTTTAAATTCTTCTTTTGAATTTCCGAATAATTCGACAGAGGTGACAACAAAAGCGGAAGACACAACGACAGAGGCGACAACAAAAGCAGAAGATACAACGACAGAGACAACAACGGAAAAAGCAACAATCGGCGGTTCTGATGATGACGATGATATGACAGAGGAAACAACGGAGGTTGTTCTTGAGGGCGATATTTTGGTTGACGGAAGCCTTTCGGAGTCAATTCCTTCAGAGGACAAATATAAAACGGTTTCTGAGGCGATTTCGGCAATTTCAACTCCTAAGAATGAAAGCGAAAGAGTTGTTGTTGACATTATGCCGGGGGTTTATCGTGAACAGGTTGTTCTTAAAAAACCTTATGTTACTTTGAGAAAAAATCCTAACGCAGATGCTGACGGCGAAGTTAAAATAACTTGGTATTATGCAACGGGTTCGATGTATGACAGCATTGCGACAAGCGGAGATTTGAAAGGATTTTATGACCCTAACGCTGTTGGCGACGGTGAAGTTGGTGTTCCAACGCACTGGGGTGCCGCAATGAACATTGAAAAAGGTGCAAACAGCGTTATTGTTAAAGACATTACTTTTGAAAACTCATATAACCAATATTATACACAGGAAGAGCTTAATGACGGTTTGACTTTTGACCCAGACACAAACAACAGCGATTTTGACAGGGGCTCTTGGATTAAAGAACAAATTGCAAACGGAAAATCTGACGAATATATTAACAACTGGGTTCAATCAAGAACGAATATGAACTATAAAGGCGTTAAAGGCTCTTTGAGAGAGCGTGCGGCTGCATTCTATTGTTCTGCCGACAAATTTGAGGCATACAATTGCAAATTTATAAGCAAACAAGATACTATGGGAATTAATTCGGGACGTGAATATTATGAAAATTGCTTATTGGCGGGAACGGTTGATTATATTTGCGGAAGTGCAACAGCTGTTTTCAACAATTGTGAGTTGAAATTTGATGCTGGTCCGGATATGCACGCAGACGAGCAAAGTGCAGACGACAAGGCGGCTTCTGACAGTGGTCATATTACTGCACCTTCAAACAAAGCATCGGATTATGGTTATTTATTCTATAATTGTGAGATTACGGGAAGCGATTATGCTGTTCCGGGAAACTTTGGAAGACCTTGGGGAAGCCCAGGAGCTCCGCAGGCTGTTTATTACAACACAACGATTGGAAAAAATAAATCGGGAAAATGCTTGATTACTGATGCCGGTTGGGCAGATATGAGCGGAACAAAGAAAGACGAAGCAAGATTTTATGAATTTGGTTCTGTTGATACAAATGGAAAAGCCATTGACGTTTCAAAAAGAGTTTTGAACGCAGTTGCTCCTATGGGAACAGTTCTTGATAAATGGCAAATTATTGAATTTAATCCATACAACTTTACAAAAGGTTCGGACGGTTGGGACCCAATGAATATGGCGGGAATGTATTCCGAATTTGAAGATGTTGTTAAAGGAATTACTTTTGATTCGAATGTTACGGGAGATATAAATTTGCCGAAACCTTTGGACGGTTATGAATATTTCTGGGAGTCTGACACAGATTATGCTGTTGTAAGCAAAGACCAAAAGAGTGTTTCTGTTACAAGACCTGCTTACGGTTCGGACCCTATTGAAGCAACTTTGACTGTTTACATTTTGAAAACAGGAACGGAATATGGTGTTAAAGAAAACGTTAAACTTACTGTTATGCCAAATGATTCGACAGAGGGAACGTTTAATGTTGGCGGAAAAGTTAGCCTTGGTTCGGCAAGCGACAATGATGTTGAATTTTTGATTGAGGCAATTCAAAACGGTGCGGTTGTTGGAAAACAAAAAGTTACTGTTTTGGCAGGAGAAACAGAAAAAGAATATTCTGTAAACTATCTTCCTTCCGGAGAATACAGCGTTTTGGCAAAGGTTGTTACAAACGGTTACAAAGTTATTGAGCCGACAGAGGGAACAACGGTTGTTTCGGGTAATTCCGGAGAAACAAAAGAACTTAACGTTTTGGCAAAGGCTCTTTCGGAAGTTACTTTGAGCACGTCTGATTTTTCGGAAAGCTGGGCTTTGCCGACAGCGACGGTTGCAGATTCGAACGTTTCGGCAACGGTTGTTGAGGGCACAACCGATATGACAGCGAATATTGGCGTTGGAAACAAAGCTTTGAAATTTACAAAAGAGGCTGACGTAACTGTTAACAATACGGTTGGATTTAGTTTTGACCTTGCGAAAGCTGTTAAAGATTCGGGCGGAACTATTGAAAACACCGATACTTTAAAATTTAGTTATGATTTACTTCTTGAAAAAGACAAAAACGCAGGTGATGACGGCAACGGATATATGGCAAGCGATTATTCATTTATTGATTTTACAACGAAGCTTACAGACGGAAACTCAAAGGCAAACCAAGGAAGATATGCGAGATATGGTATTTACAAAGGTTGGAACCAGCTTAATTTCTTCTCTGCCACAAATTCTCGAATTAACGGCGACAATACGCAATTTGACAAAAACTCAACCATGAGAAATAAATGGTATCATATTGTCACTGACGTTGATTTGAAAGCACAGACAATAAGTGTTAGTGTTTATGACAAGGAGAAGAATACGATTATTAACAAAAAGGCGTATACGATTGCTTCTCCGGCTGTTGACGGAACAAATTCGGAATATCCGACAGAGCTTGTTTCAAACGCACTGTATATGGCTGTTTATATGGACAGCAAGGGGTCAACATCGAACAAAATTGAATTTTATGTTGACAACATTGAACTTAAATATCAGGATTTTAAATAGATTATGACTTGTTCACAAAGGGGTTTGAAGAAACTTTTGCAATTCTTCAAAATTTAATGGCTGTTTCAGTTTATAATATTTTCCCCGAAATTTTTGAAACAGCCAAAATTTTTAATTTTAGATTTTAAATTTATACGAGGGGTGTGGAAAGTTGAAAATTTTCACACTTCTTTTTTGTATTTTTGCAATTTTATTGTTTTGAAACTTATAAGATTTAAAAAAATTTTAGAAATTTTGATTTGTGTTGTTGCTATAATTCAAAATTTATCATATAATTTGAAAGAGAGCAAATTTGATGAGTTTGAAAACACGCTGATTTGTATTATTTTATAAATTTATTTTTTGGAATGAAAATTAAGTTATTGTTTTTATGTTTAAAAGAATGAAATCGGGCGATTTGTTTTAAAACAGAATTTTGAAAAGAGGTATTTTATAATGAATAAAAAAGTTGTTGTTGTTTTATTTGGCGGGCAATCTTCGGAACACGAAATTTCGAAAATTTCTGCATCAACGGTTATTTCGGCACTTGATAAAGATAAATATTATGTTATGCCTGTATATATTACCGAGGACGGGAAATGGCTTATGTATGACGGTCCGGTTGAAAACCTTACAACGGGAAAATGGGAAAAATATTCGGCGAGAGTTATTTTGAGCCCAGATTCGGAGCATCACGGACTTCTACGAATTGTTGGCAATAAATTTAAAGTTATTCCTGTTGACATTGTTATTCCTGTTCTTCACGGGAAATTTGGCGAGGACGGAACAATTCAGGGGCTTTTGGAGCTTTCGGGAATTCCTTATGTTGGTTGCGGAGTTCTTGCTTCAAGCGTTTCGATGGATAAATCCTACACAAAAATAATTGCTTCGAGTATTGGTATTGACCAAGCAAAATATACTATTGTTTACAGAAATATGTTTGATACGGAAGTTGACGAAGAGTTGGACAAAATTTACAACGATATTGAAAGCAAAGTTTCTTATCCTTGCTTTGTTAAGCCGGCAAACGCAGGTTCTTCTGTTGGGATATCAAAAGCCGAAAACAGAGACGAACTTATTGCCGCTGTTGCTCTTGCCTGCGAACACGACAGGACGATTGTTATTGAGGAGACAATTTACGGAAGAGAAGTTGAATGCGGTGTTTTGGGAAACAACGAAATTGCGACTTCTTGTGTTGGAGAGGTTCTTGCGGCAAATTCGGCTCAATTTTACGATTTTGATGCGAAATATAACAATTCGGAGTCGAAAACGGTTATTCCTGCGAATATTAGCGAGGATTTATCAGACGAAATTCGTGAAAAGGCAGTTAGAATTTTTAAGGCACTTGACGGCTGTGGGTTGTCTCGTGTTGATTTCTTTATTGAAAATGAAACAAACAGAGTTGTGTTTAACGAAATTAACACATTCCCCGGATTTACTTCGATAAGTATGTATCCTATGCTTTTTGAGGCTTGCGGAATTAACAAAGAGGAACTTATTGACAAACTTATTGAACTTGGACTTGAAAGATACGAGAGATAGAGGTGCAAACGATGGATAACAGACCCATAGGAATTTTTGATTCGGGGGTTGGCGGTCTGACTGTTGCAAAGCAAGTTATAAAAGCACTTCCCGAAGAAGATATAATATATTTTGGTGATACTGCAAGAGTGCCTTACGGTTCAAAGTCGAAAGAAACGGTTACTAAATTTTCGAGCCAGATAATTCGATTTTTGCTGTCTAAAAACGTTAAGGCTGTTATAATTGCTTGCAACACTGTTAGTTCGAATTGTTTTGATGATTTGAAAGCTGAATTTAATCTTCCAATTGTTGAGGTTGTTACGCCGGGGGTTGAATCCTGCTTGGCGACAACGAAGAACAAAGTTGTTGGGATAATTGGAACGGAGGCAACCGTTAGAAGCAAAGCCTATGAACAAAAGCTGAAAGCTGTTGACAATTCTATAAAAGTTTTTTCGAAAGCTTGCCCACTTTTTGTTCCGATTGCGGAGGAAGGCTGGGTTGACAACGAAGTTGCAAGGCTTACCGCAGAAATTTATTTGCAAGAGCTTACAGAAAAGGGAATTGATTCGATAATTCTTGGCTGTACGCATTATCCTCTTTTGAAAAGGTGCATTGGCAAAATTGTTGGAGAAGGCGTTAAAATTGTTGACCCGGCTGTTGCAACGGCGGAAAAAACAAAAGCGTTTTTGGAAAAAAACGATATGCTTGCAAAAAATGCCGGAAATATCAGTTTTTTTGTTAGTGACAGAACGGAAAAATTCAATTTTGTTTGTAAAACTGTTTTTGGCAAGGAATATAGTTCGGAAAAAATAGAAATTGAAAAATATTGATTTTGGGATTTTGTAAGGGAAATTTGATATTTTTGGGAGTGCTTGAAAATTAATTTTTTGCACTCTCTTTTTTGTTGCTGAATTTGGGAGTGTTGTTTTAAATTTCATATTTTTGCTTTATGTGGCATATAATTAACTGAATTGTTAAGATGACGTTTTATTATGATTTGGTTTGGAGGTGTGGAAATGGAAAATTTGAAATCCGAAGTTTTTTCGGGGTTTGGAATAAAACCGAAATCGATAACAAAATCAAAACATTGTTACATATGCAGAACAAATTTTGGAACAAAAGTTATTCAGAAAACAACCGCTTCGGAAAAAGCTTTGCTTTTGGCTTGCAAAATTAAACAGGAGCTTGAAAACAGCGGTTATCCGATATATGACAAATATTACATATCTGACCAAGGGACACCTTTTTTTGTTTTTGACAACGAAAAATACATTATGACAGATTTTAAAGAATTGACGGAGGCAGATTTTTCAGCCGGTTTAGACGTTATTGACGTTATAAAAGCAACGGCACTTTTTCACAAAATTTCAAAAAATATAGTTGTTGAAAATGCACACAATACAAACATTTTGAATATTTACAAAAAACAACTTGCAAAATTTAAAAATATTAAGAAAAATATTTCATCAAAAGGAAGTTTTTCTGAATTTGATGTTATATTTATAAAAAATTACGATTATTTTTTTGAAAATGCCTTGAATTCCCTTTATACACTGAATGATGTTTTGGAAAAATTTTATGCCGAAAACGAAAATTTATCGATTTGTCATGGATTGATAAAAGAAGAAACGGCGGTTAGATATAAAAACAAAATGAGCCTTATATCTTTTGAAAATGTATCGAAAGGGTTATTTATATGCGATTTTGCAGACATTATTAACCGATATATACGAAAGCACGCATCTGTTGCTTTAAATTTTGAGACTATTATTGAAACATATTCCGAAATTTACCCTATTTCTTCATGTGAAATTGAAATTTTGCAAGCTATGCTGAAATTTCCTGCAAAATATATAAAAACATGTTGCGATTTTTACTCAAAAGGCATACCCTTTGTTCCAAATTCGGTGGTTAATCATTTAAAATGTATAATTTCTCAGAAAAAAATGACGGAAAATTATACAAAATGCCTTTGATTTTTATGCCCTTTTTGCCTTGAAAAAATATTTTAATCATTTTTTATATACAAACACTTGTTTTTTCTTCTTCTTTTTGATAAAATTATAATAATGATAAAAATTATAAGAAATTAAATTGGAAATAAAAAATACGTAGCGACCCGAAAGGGGAAAATGCGGTGGCGAGTGGCGGAAGCTACGGAGTAGCATTTTAAGCGGAGGATTTTTTATTAAACCAAAGATTGTTTTATTTCTTATATTTTCTGTAAATTTTACCAAGGAGGTTTATAATGAGTAATTCGATACTTAATAAAATGGTGCTTCCTCAACAGGTTGAGGATATTTTGAAATCGAGCGGTGCGGAAGTTATTATTCCAAAAACAAAGCAGGAACTTTTTGACCTTGCTTTGGGCGGAAAAGAAAACAACAGATGGGATATAACTTATGACATAAACGGAAAAACAATTAGAGAGGCTTATATTGTTAGATGTAAAAACGGAATTGTTGCAAATTATGATGACCTTTCTATGCGTCGTCGTGACCCTAACAGTATGGTTATTGCAGACGACCTTCCAACGGATAAACCAACTCACGAAGAACGTTTTGGTGTTCCTTTTGACGAAACAAGAAAGGAAACTTTTGAATGGCTTAAAAGTCAGGAAAAGCTTATTGCTCTTCCTTTCTATTCAGGAAACGAGGATATAAATTTGGGTTATCCTTCTCTTGCAATTGTTCCTGGAAATGCTGCTTTTTTTGCAACAGCTTTGGCTGAGCTTCAAGGCTTTGTTCCTGCGGATTCTATTCCTAACAGATTTAAACCGAAAGCTGTTATATATGTTGCTCCTCCTTTTAGACACACTCATTATGACGGAAAACAAGTTGTTGTTCACAAAAGAGGGTTTGACCTTCATGAAGTGTTCTCTTACAACCTTTATCCGGGCCCGAGTGCTAAAAAGGGTGTTTACAGCATTCTCCTTGATATTGGAGAACAAGAAAAATGGGTTACTCTTCACGCATCAACTGTAAAAATTGTAACTCCTTATGAACTTACTTTGACAATTATGCACGAAGGTGCTTCCGGCGGCGGAAAGAGCGAAATGACAGAGCAATTTCATAGACAACCTGACGGAAGACTTCTTCTTGGAACAAACATTGTTACCGGAGAAAAAAATCTTGTTAATATAACAGATTCTTCTGAACTTTATCCTGTTACAGACGATATGGCTCTTGCTCACCCTTCTCTTCAGAAAGACAGCAAGAAACTTGTTGTTGCTGATGCTGAATATGGTTGGTTCTTACGTGTTGACCATATAACGGAATATGGCACAGACCCTGAAATTGAAAAGGCTTGCATAACTCCGGAAGAACCGCTTGTTTTCTTAAATATGGACGCTGTTCCTGATTCAACTTGTTTGATTTGGGAACACATTGAGGACGCTCCGGGAAAACCTTGTCCAAATCCTCGTGTTATTATTCCGAGAAAGCTTAAACACAACATTGTTAAAGAAGCTGTTGAGGTTGATATTCGTTCATTTGGTGTTAGAACTCCACCTACAACAAAAGAAAACCCGAGCTATGGTATAATTGGTATGTTCCACGTTCTTCCTCCTGCTCTTGCTTGGATTTGGCGTCTTGTTGCTCCGAGAGGATTTGCAAACCCGAGCATAATTGATAATACATCGGGAATGAAGAGCGAGGGTGTTGGTTCTTATTGGCCTTTTGCAACAGGCAAAAAAGTTGACCAGGCAAACCTTTTACTTGAACAAATCCAAAATACTCTTTCAACTCGTTATATATTAATTCCTAACCAATATATTGGTGCTTACAAAGTTGGTTTTGCCGGACAATGGGCAACAAGAGAATATCTTTCAAGAAGAGGCGGCGTTAAATTTAGACCAGAGGCTTTGGTTGAATCACGTTGTCCTATTTTGGGATATGCTTTGAACTCAATTAAGATTGACGGAAACGTTATTCCTAAAGGATTACTTCAAGTTAATCATCAATCGGAAGTTGGCAACGAGGCTTATGATATTGGTGCTAAAATTTTGACTGATTTCTTTAAAGACCAGCTTAAACAATTTAATGTTGAGGGTATTAACCCACTTGGAAAACAAATTATTGAAGCTTGTTTGAACGATGCTTCGGTTGAGGATTATTATAATCTTATACCTAAACTTTAATTTTTGATTTTAAAATTTGCACTCCTGTGATATTGAATGATATTCGGGAGTGCTTTTTATTTGGGTTATATTTATGAAAAGATAATTGAATGAATTAAATAAATAGTATTTTTGTATGGGTAATTGGAAATGATTAACGGCTATATATTTTTAGTTTTGCCGACTTTATTTTTGAAATAGAGGAGGTGAACGCTCTCTTTTGGTTGTGATACGGCTTTTTTTAAAAAGGTATTGCAACTGAGTTTTGAGAGGGGTGATATGTATGTCAAGCTTTGAAATTATAAGTTTGTTGTTAGCGTTTAGTCAAGTTATATTGGTGTTGATAACAGTTTACATAAACACAAAAAAAGTAGCTCTCACTTGACAAGTATGGCTACTATTTTTTAGTTAACAAGTTGGCAAATCATTTTTGATTGCGGTTTTGTTAGAAAGTTAGATATGACATTTGTAAAAATGCTTTTTAGTTACAATAACAAAAAGACAGCTATGGCGATTGGCGTTTTTAACCAAAGATTTGAAAGCTGTGCATTTGTATCTTGAAAAATATGTCAAATACAGATACAATTATATTATAATATTTTTAATTAAGAAAGGAACTTGTATATGTATAACGGAAATGAAAATATTACGATTTGTGACCACCCTTTAATTAAACATAAAATTACTATCCTTCGCAATAAAGAAACAGGTACTAATGAATTTAGAAAAATTGTTGATGAAATTGCTATGCTTATAGGTTATGAGGCACTTAGAAGCCTTGAACTTGAATATGTTGAAATTGAGACACCTGTTGAAAAGGCAAGTTGTCCGGTTATTGCGGGGAAAAAACAGGCTATTATACCTATTCTTCGTGCCGGTCTTGGTTTATCGGAGGGGTTATTGACACTTATGCCGACAGCTAAGATAGGACATATTGGTCTTTTTCGTGATGAGGAAACTCTTGAGCCTCATGAATATTATTGCAAGCTTCCATCGGCGATTGACCAAAGAAAAATTTTTGTTGTTGACCCTATGCTTGCAACGGGTGGTTCGGCTATTGCGGCAATTGATTATATCAAAAAATATGGAGGTAAAGACATTACTTTCCTTTGTGTAATTGCTGCTCCTGAAGGACTTGAAAAGCTTGCCACCACTCACCCTGATGTGAAAATTTTTATTGGAAATCTTGACAGGGGATTAAATGAAAATGCTTATATTGTGCCGGGATTGGGCGATTGCGGTGACAGAATATTTGGAACAAAATAATAATTTGAATGGATTTGTGATTTTTGCGATTAAAGGGGGAAAATTGGCGAAAAGCAAATAATAAAAAGTGCTTTCGAGAATTGGCGGAAAGGTTGAATTTTGAAGGTGCTTTTTTTATGCGAGGTTGGCGGTTTGGGTGTGTGAGTTTGCAATTTTTGCGATTAAAGGGGGAAATTGGCAAAAAGCAAATAATAAAAAGTGCTTTCGAGAATTGGCGGAAAGACCAAATTTTGAAAGCACTTAAATACATTTTATAAAATTAAAGAAATAAGCAGATTATTTTATTACCAAAACTGTTGAAGTTTCGTTTATATGACCGAGGTAAGCTTCGCCGGAAGTTGAAAAGCCTATGCTTGTGTATCTTCCAAAAAGTTCGCAATATTCTTTTACGATGTTTTTGTTCATTATTTCAAATGTTCTGTATAGACAGTTGAAATTTATGACACCGGCTGGCGGTTCAGTTATGGCACTGTCTAATGCCTCTTTTGTATCTTTAACTATATCGCCGATTTTGAGAACGTGGATTTCGGTTCCTTCGGGAATTCCGCAATGGAGACTTATTCCGCCGTCAACAATTTCGTTGAAAGTTCTTATGAAGATTTCATCGCCGACTAAAACGCCGAGAGGGTTTGAAACGAAATAATCTTTGATTTTTGATTTATCAACCCCAAGGACTTCGGCATAAACTTCATCAACCGGACGGTTGTTGAATGTGCTTAGAACACGATTTTTTACATCGGATTTTGTTACGGTTAGAACTTTATCGGAGAAAACGGAGGCACTTTGAGTTTTTACAACGTTGTAGCCTTTTGTTGTTTTGAGAGTTGCCAAAACGGTTGCGTTTTTGTAACTTTTGCCGTTTGCATAAACTCTCGATGTTCCCTCACATTCGGAAGATGTTCCGCCTATGTACATTATATCGGTGTTGTTTCCGATTGTGTCCATTCCAAATTCTTCTGATTTTGGTGTTGCTTCGAAAATTACAATTCCTATGTATTTGTCGAAATTATTTAATATGTTGTCATAACCGCCGAAATAAGCGTGTGTTTCTTCGATTGGTGTTTTATAATCTCCGCCGTTATCTATATTTTCGACAACTTTTACGCAAACGTCTTCGATGCTGTCTTTATCCATTGCCATTATTGAAATTGAATTTTCTTTAAATTCGTTATTGCAATATTCGCTATGAGAAGTTGAACCGATTATTTTGCAATTTGGAAAGCTGTCTTGGAGAGCTTTTGACGGATTTGTTTTTTCATAGGTGCTTGAAGCAAAAAATATTATGAAATTTGGCGAAAAATCGCCGAGTTGGTCTTTGAAATTTTTAACAGCTTCGGTTGAGTTTGAAGCTTGTATCGAGAATGATTTTATTGCCACAAGAATTCCCCCTTTTTATAATGATACGCCGAACTCTTTTGCTATTTTTGTGATTTTTTCCATAACTTCGGAATCATCGGGAGAAGAAGCGGTGTATTTATCCACAGCTATTCCTTTTAAAATTAGCTTTGTTCGGGTGCAATTTTCGATAACTTTATTTCCTTTTGATTTTTCGAGAATGAGTTTGTCAATCATTTGTTTAACTTTTCCAGCCAATGTTATCACCTCTTTTTAATTTACGTTGTATGACAGATTATTATCAATAAGTTTGAAGCACCGATTTTATTTAGGGAAAGTTGAAATTGATATATTTGGAAATAATTATGGTGCTTTTTAACAAACATTGACCAAGTTTAATTAGATTAAAAAAATATTTGGGAAAATAATCTGCTGAACTATTGTTTATTACTATTATAATATATGTTTATTAAAATTTCAATACGGTGGATTAATTTTGTTAATTTTGCACATATAAAATTTGATTTAAAAGAATGTCTAAATAAAAATTGGGCATATTGACGAAAAAATATTTGGTTTTGGCATTTTGGAAGTGGGAGATATAAAAAAAACAGGTCGGTTTTGAATTTAACCGCCTGATTTTTTGTTTTGCAAAGCTTGAATTTGAGTTTATATGCTTTGGATTTATGAGTTATTTGTATTTTGAATACATATAGTTTAGTATTTGAGCGTGCCCCTGTTCGTCGGTTATTACTTCATAGAGTGCATCACGAATTTCCTGATTTAAAAACGAAAAAAGAATTTTTCTGTAGAACTCAACGGCACTTAATTCATCTATTATACTGTTTGCAAAATTTTCTTCCATATTTTCGGAAACGGGTTTTTCTTCGATTGTTATTTCTTCTTCACTTGGTTTGGAGCCTGTTAACAATTCATAAATTTCCGCAAATATTTTTTCATGCTTGAGCTCATCGTGGTGGATTTTATGAAACAATTTTTTGTCGTTTTCATCTTCAAGCATATTTGCTATTGTGTCATAATATTTTGCATCGGTGCGTTCATCTTTTATTGCTTCAATTAGCATTTCGGCTATATAGCGATTTGGCTCTTGAGACGGGGGCGGTGTTTGGGGAGTGTTTTCGGGCATATCTGGCGGATTTGAGGGGGGAGTGTTTTCATTATCCGCATTTGTGCAGAAAGTTTTAAAAGGGGCTTTTTGGAATTTTTGAAAAGATTGTTGACGGTTATTTTTTTTGATATTATAGGGATACATAAAGAGCCTCCGTTTTTTATTTTTTTGAGATGCCGAAGATTATTGAAACATTTTTTGATTGAATTGTTACAATTAGTTTTGAGTTTATTTTATCTTTTTGTGTTCGACATTCTCTTTTTATAAATTGTATGCAGGTTTTTATAAAAATGTTACAATAAATGATATTTTATATATAGATTTTTTTCTTTTGTTATGGTATAGTTATTATATAGGTGAAATTTAAGCAATCCTTTTTGATTTTTGGTTTGATTGTTAAAACATTGTTTTTGGAGTTAAATCAAAATTTTAAAGGTTTGAGCCTGAGTCCATTTATTTTACAAAGTGTTGTGATTTTTTTGGAGAGGCTTGTAAAGTTGATTTTTAGCATTTATTTGAGAGTGAGGTTTTTATGAAATGAAAAAACTTAGTTTGCTTTATACCGGCAAAGCCAAAAAGGTTTATGCAACTGAAAATCCGGATTATTGTATTTTTGAATACAAAGATGCCGCAACTGCTTTTAACGGTCAGAAAGTTGGCTTTTTTGACGGAAAGGGAATGATTAACAACAAAATGGCAAACGCTATTTTCAGACTCCTTGAAAAAGACGGAATTAAAACACATCTTGTTGAAGAACTTAGCGACAGAGAGTCTCTTGTTAAAAAAGTTGATATTGTTCCGCTTGAAGTTATTATACGAAACATTGCGGCGGGCAGTTTTTGCAAAAGATATGGCGCACAAGAGGGCATTGTTTTTGATGAACCTACTATTGAATTTAGCTATAAAAACGATGCTTTGGGAGACCCTCTTATTAATTCTTATCACGCTTTGGCTTTGGGAATTGCAACGAAAAAAGACATTGAAGATATTAAGAAAATGGCTTTTGCAATTAACGAATCACTTAAAAAGATTTTCCTTAAAATGGGCATAAAGCTTGTTGATTTTAAACTTGAATTTGGAAAAGACAGCAGCGGGGAAATTGTTCTTGCAGACGAAATTTCTCCGGATACTTGCCGTCTTTGGGACGCAGAAACAAACAAAAAACTTGATAAGGACAGATTTAGATTTGATATGGGCGAATTTAGTGACGTTTATTTTGAGGTTTGGAACAGGCTCAAGGAATGTTACGGTGAAATTTAAGGAGGACTTTATATATGGCTAAGCTACACGAGGAATGTGGTGTGTTTGGCATTTGGGACCCAGAGGGGCATTGTGCCGACACCACTTACTATGGACTTGTTGCTCTTCAGCACAGAGGTCAGGAAGGCTGTGGTATTGCAGTTAATTTAAATCGTGAAATTTCTCATTATAAAGACGTTGGTCTTGTTAACGAAGTTTTTAATCAGGAAATTCTTCAAAAGCTTCCCGGAAATATGGCTGTTGGTCATGTTAGATATTCTACGGCAGGGGGCAGTCTTCGTGAGAATGTTCAGCCTCTTGTTCTTCGTTATGTTAAAGGTACTCTTGCTCTTGCTCATAACGGAAACATTGTTAATACTTCTGAGCTTAGGAAAGAGCTTGAAAGAAACGGGGCTATTTTTCAAACTACGGCGGATACTGAAATTATTGCTTATTTGATTGCGAGAGAACGCCTTAACACAGGTTCTATTGAGGGTGCTGTTAAAAAAGTTATGAAGATGCTTAAAGGGGCTTTTTCTCTTCTTGTTATGAGCCCGAACAAGCTTATTGCTGCACGTGACCCTTGGGGTTTTCGTCCGCTTTGCATGGGTAAGAGAGGCGATGCTGTTGTTTTTGCTTCGGAAACTTGTGCTTTTGATTCTATTGATGCGAAATTTGAAAGAGACATTGAACCCGGCGAAATTGTTGTTCTTGAGGACGGCAAAATGAGAGTTGACAAAGAACTTTGCGGAACTCACAAACCGAGCTTATGTATTTTTGAGCATATTTATTTCTCAAGACCCGACAGTTGTGTTGACGGACAAGTTGTTCACGAATCGAGAAAATTGGCAGGGGCATATTTGGCACAGCAATCCAAAACGGAGGCGGACATTGTTATTGGTGTTCCCGATTCGGGGCTTAGTGCTGCCGCAGGTTATGCGGAATATGCCGGAATTCCTTATGAAACGGGTTTTGTTAAAAACAGATACATTGGAAGAACGTTTATTAAACCTCAGCAATCGAGCAGAGAAATTGCTGTTAAAATGAAGCTTAACGTTTTGAAAAGTGCTGTTGACGGAAAAAGAGTTATTATGGTTGACGACAGTATTGTTCGAGGAACGACAAGCGGAAGAATTGTTAAGATGCTTAGAGATGCCGGAGCGAAAGAAGTTCACGTTAAAATTTCTTCTCCGCCGTTTACTTGGCCTTGCTTTTTTGGAACTGACATTCCTTCGAGAGACGAGCTTATTGCAAACCAGAAAACTGTTGAGGAAACGGCTCAAATTATTGGTGCGGACAGCCTTGATTATTTGAGCATTGAAAATCTTCACAAGATTGCTCCGAACAGCAAATGTTCGTTCTGTGATGCTTGTTTTACAGGAAAATATTCGGTTGACGTTGAACATTTATTATAAATATTAAACTTGGAAAGGATTTTTTCTTTATGAAAGATATTTATGAAAGCCCGCTTAATTCGAGATATGCAAGCAAAGAGATGAAAGAAGTTTTTTCTCCGGACAAAAAATTTAAAACTTGGAGAAAGCTTTGGATTACTTTGGCACAGGCTGAAAAAGAGCTTGGTCTTGGAATTACCGACGAGCAAATTGACGAACTTATTAAATTTAAAGACGACATTAATTATGAAGTTGCCACAGAAAGGGAAAAGGCTGTTAGACACGATGTTATGGCTCATATTTATGCTTACGGAACTCAATGCCCGAAAGCAAAACCCATTATTCATCTTGGTGCGACAAGTTGTTATGTTGGAGATAACACAGACGTTATTATTATGACAGAGGCTATGCACATTATTCGTGCAAAAGTTTTATCGGTTATTTCAAAACTTGCCGATTTTGCTATGGAATATAAAGATATGCCAACTCTTGGTTTTACTCATTTTCAGGCGGCTCAGCTTACAACTGTTGGAAAAAGAGCTTGTCTTTGGATTCAGGATTTGATGATGGACCTTGAAAGCATTGATTTTTGTCTTGAAAACGTTAAGCTTCTTGGTTCTAAGGGAACAACGGGAACTCAGGCAAGTTTTATGGAACTTTTTGACGGAGACGAAGAAAAGGTTAAAAAACTTGATATGCTTATTGCTGAAAAGCTTGGTTTTAAAGGTGTTTTCCCTGTTTCCGGTCAGACTTATTCAAGAAAGCTTGACAGTATTTTTGCAAATGTTCTTGCAGGCATTGCACAGAGTTGCACGAAGTTTTCTAACGATATGCGTCTTTTGCAACATTTGAAAGAAATGGAAGAGCCTTTCGAAAAAGAACAGGTTGGTTCTTCGGCTATGGCATATAAGAGAAATCCTATGCGTTCGGAAAGAATTGCCGGACTTGCGAGATATGTTATGGTTGATGTTTTGAACCCTGCGATTACTGCTGCAACTCAATGGTTTGAGAGAACTCTTGACGATTCTTCGAACAAGAGAATTTCTATACCGGAGGCATTTTTGGCAACAGACGCAATTTTAAACATTTACATTAACGTTGCGGACAACATTGTTGTTTATCCTAAAGTTATTGAAAAACACATTATGGAAGAGCTTCCGTTTATGGCAACAGAAAACATTATGATGGACGCTGTTAAGATGGGCGGAGACCGTCAGGAACTTCACGAAAAAATAAGAACATATTCTATGGAAGCGGCAAAAGTTGTTAAAGTTATGGGCGGAAAGAACGACCTTATTGAACGAATTGTTAATGACCCAGCTTTTGGGCTTACAGCGAACGATATTAACAAAATTCTTGCTCCGAAGAATTTTATTGGACGTGCTCCGGGGCAAGTTAAAGAATATATTGAGGGACAGGTTTTACCTGTTGTTGAGAAAAACAAAAACGTTTTAATCGGACATTCCGAATTGAACGTATAGGAGGGTGTATAATGGTTAAAGCTATTGTTGGTGCTAACTGGGGAGACGAAGGCAAGGGCAAAGTTACAGATATGTGTGCATCTCAATCGGACATTGTTGTTAGATTTCAGGGGGGTAGTAATGCCGGTCACACTATTATTAACGACAAAGGCAAATTTGCACTTCATCAGCTTCCTTCAGGTGTTTTTCACGAGGATATTTTGAATATTATCGGAAACGGTGTTGCACTTAATGTTGAATATTTGATGAAAGAGATTGAATCTGTTAAATCGGCAGGAATTAATTTTAAACTTCTTATTTCCGAAAGAGCACAAGTTCTTTTACCTCATCATGTTTTACTTGACGAATATGAAGAAGAGAGACTTGGCGACAAAAAATTTGGTTCGACAAAATCGGGAATTGCTCCTTTTTATGCTGACAAATACTCGAAAGTTGGTCTTCAGGTTTGGGAATTATATCACAAGGAGCGTCTTAAAGAGAAGCTTAAAGGAATGTACGAAAAAGTTAACATTCAATTTAAGTATCTTTATAAAAAGCCGGAAATCGATTATAACGAGGTTTATGAAATTTTATGCGGATATGCCGATGCTATTAAAGACCACGTTGCAAACACTTCGGAAATTTTGAGAAAAGCTATTAAAGAGGGAAAAAACATTCTTCTTGAAGGTCAGCTTGGTGCTTTGAAAGACACAGACCACGGAATTTATCCTTATGTTACAAGTTCATCAACTCTTGCGGGTTATGCGGCTGTTGGTGCGGGAATTCCGCCTCACGAGATTAAAAATGTTACTGTTATTACAAAGGCATATTCAAGTGCTGTTGGCGAAGGTCCTTTTGTTTCTGAAATTTTTGGCGAAGAAGCTGACGAACTTAGAAGAAGAGGCGGAGACAGTGGTGAATTTGGTGCAACAACAGGCAGACCGAGAAGAGTTGGTTATTTTGACGCTGTTGCAACACGCTACGGTTGTGAAGTTCAAGGTGCAACAGAGGTTGTTATGACTTGTCTTGATGTTTTAAGTTATCTTGATGAAATTAAAGTTTGTACAGGTTATGAACTTGACGGAAAAGAGTATAAAGAATTTCTTACAACAGAAAATCTTTACCACGCAAAGCCTGTTTATACAACTTTGAAAGGCTGGAAGAGTGATATTCGTGGAATTGACTCTTTTGACAAACTTCCGGAAGAAGCAAAGGCTTATGTTGCATTTATTGAAAAAGAGATTGGTTTTAAAATTTCTATGGTTTCGAACGGACCTAAGAGAAATGAGATTTTGATGAGATAGTCGAAAAAATGAGAATATTTCTTTGAGTTGAAAAAGAAGATGAGGGCGGGTTTGCTTCTCATCTTCTTTTTTGTGATAATTTGACCAGACTAAGTAAGTCCCTCACTTTTTTGGGCGGGGGACTTACTTGTTAATGCGGTAGGAGCTGTAAGCTTATACTGCATTAAAGTGCGGTTTTAACGTTGTCTGTTAAAAATATTTTTGAGCGACAAAAAATATGAATAGTCTTTGACAAGAATTACCCGAGAATCAACATAGTGTATTTTTCTCGTTCTTCTTTAGGGATATAGATAATATCCATAGCTTCATTAATAGTACAATTATTTTTTATCATTAAGGTTTTTATGATTTCGACTTGTTTATCTTGAGCACCCTGTTGAGCACCTTGTTGAATGCCCTGCTGAATGCCTTGTTGAATGCCTTGTTGAATGCCCTCTGCTTCAACTTCTTTTAAAATGCTACACATATCAGAGACTCCTTTCTGTGAATTTTTAAAGTAACCACTTCTTTGTGCTAATTAAAAAATCACCCAAGTATCAATTTGGCATATTTTTCTTGCTCTTCTTTAGGGATATAGATAATATCCATAGCTTCATTAATAGTACAATTATTTTTTATCATTAAGGTTTTTATGATTTCTACTTGTTTATTTTGAGCACCTTGTTGAATGCCCTCTGCTTCAACTTCTTTTAAAATGCTACACATATCAGAGACTCCTTTCTGTGAATTTTTAAAGTAACCACTTCTTTGTGCTAATTCTTTGTAATACATTTCTTCGGGTTTTTTGCAATAGAAATCGTGCATTAGCTTGCCGAGGTTTGATTCATCTTGAATTGATGAATTTACATAAACAATATAATTATCATCTTTAAAGGGTTTGTAGTTTGATTCTTTTATGCAACGCTCGATGTGGTAAATTGGCTTATTATCTCCAATTACATCATTTCGTGTTATAAAAATTACATAGGTTTCGGGGAGCTTATCCCAATCTGTGTTTTTGTTTAAAACATTTGCATCAATTAAACTGCTGTTATATCTTGCTCTTTTAGGGGTTGCATTTTCGTCATCGTTTTGAACTTCGATATTATAAAGTTTTCCGTTGTCATCAACTGCCCATATATCAAGCCTTGCTGACCTGCCTTGAAGATTATTAACAGCATATTGTGTTTTTATTTCTGTTACGTAAACTTTTTTATCGAGTATTATTTTTATAAGAAGTTCGGCACATTCTTTGTCTTCAAAGACTTTGCTCATAAATGTATCGTCCATAAGACAAAATCTATCTATTTTATCTTTGTATTTTCCTGCATAATTTTCAACTTTTGCAGCCATTAATATTCTTCACCTGCCTTTATTTTAGTATACCATTTACTAAGATATTATTCAATAAAATTATAACTTAAATTAATTTTTTGACGATTGATATGGGCTTAACAAAGAGTTGGTATAATTTTTGTTAAGCGTTATGTTTGTTTTTTTTCGAATGTACGAAAGAATGCTTTTTAGTACTGCATATTCATAGTTATATGATAGAAATTATTACATTTGTTGCATTTTTGCAAGAATTTTTTTGATTCTTGCAAAAATGTGTTATTTGATATATTGTTTTTTTGGAAACTTTTTTGCTGTATTTTCTGATACATTTGGGTTAAAAGTGACGTAAATTTAACAAAGTTTGTCAGATTTATTTAAAATTTATTTAATATTAGCGAGTTTTCCACATATTTACACGATTATTTTAATTTTTTGAAAATTTTTTTGAAAGTTTTGAAGAAATTACTTGCAAAATTTTATTATATGTATTAAAATTCTATTTGAGGCAACATTGCACAATTATAATTTTACAATTTTGATTGTTAGTTCACATTGGTGTATTGGAACTTCTTATCATAGCTTTTTACTATGATTAATGGTTTTCGCCCAAATATTATATCAAACTTGTTCTGTTGAATTTGCAATATTGCTTTGGAACAATTTAGTTGGGGAGTCAATTTTACATCTGACTTTTTTACGTTTTTGTTTGAGCGTATGAGACAAAATTGTTCATACAAGAAAATGCCGACTTTTCGGCCTTTTTTAGACTAAACAAAAAATAAGGAGGACAATATTTATGTCATATGTAGACGAAGTAATTGAAGCAGTTGTTCGTAAAAATCCGAGTGAACCTGAATTTCATCAGGCTGTTAAAGAGGTTTTGGAATCTCTTAGAGCTGTTGTTGAAAAAAATGAAGAAAAATTTAGAAAAGACGCTTTACTTGAAAGATTGGTTGAGCCTGAAAGACAGATTAAATTTAGAGTTCCTTGGGTTGATGACAAAGGACAAGTTCAAGTTAACACAGGTTACAGAGTTCAGTTTAACAGTGCCATTGGACCTTACAAAGGCGGTTTGAGACTTCACCCTTCTGTAAATCTTGGAATTATTAAATTCTTGGGATTTGAACAGATTTTTAAAAATTCTTTGACAGGGCTTCCTATTGGTGGCGGAAAGGGTGGTTCTGATTTTGACCCTAAAGGAAAATCAGACAGAGAAATTATGGCATTCTGCCAAAGTTTTATGACTGAATTGTGCAAATACATTGGTGCTGACACTGACGTTCCTGCGGGAGACATTGGAACAGGTGCAAGAGAAATCGGTTATATGTTTGGCCAATACAAACGCATTAGAGGCGTTTACGAAGGCGTTTTGACAGGAAAAGGTTTATCTTACGGCGGTTCTTTGGCAAGAACTGAAGCAACAGGTTATGGTTTGCTTTATTTGACAAGCGAAATGCTTAAATGCAACGGACACGACATTAAAGGAAAAACTGTTTGTGTTTCTGGTTCGGGAAATGTTGCTATTTATGCAACTCAGAAAGCTCAGCAACTTGGTGCTAAAGTTGTTACTGTTTCCGATTCTACAGGTTGGGTTTATGACCCAGAGGGAATTGATGTTGCTCTTCTTAAAGAAGTTAAAGAAGTTAAACGTGCAAGACTTACTGAATATGCTGCAAACAGACCGAGTGCACAATATCACGAAGGCAGAGGAGTTTGGACTATTAAATGTGATGTTGCTCTTCCTTGTGCAACTCAAAACGAATTACTTCTTGAAGATGCCAAAGCTTTGGTTGCAAACGGCTGTATTGCTGTTGCTGAGGGTGCTAATATGCCTACAACTCTTGAAGCTACAGAATATCTTCAGGCTAACAAAATTCTTTTTGCTCCGGGCAAAGCAGCAAACGCCGGCGGTGTTGCTACATCTGCTCTTGAGATGAGCCAGAATAGCGAAAGACTTAGCTGGACTTTTGAAGAAGTTGACGCTAAACTTAAAAATATTATGATTAACATTTTCCACAATCTTGATGATGCTGCTAAACGTTATGGTGCTGAAGGCAACTATGTTGTTGGTGCAAACATTGCAGGTTTTGAAAAGGTTGCCGATGCTATGACTGCTCAGGGAATTTGCTAATTGTTTTTTGAATTGTTTCGGAATTTTGTGTTTTCCTTAAAGGACTGACGCTTGATTTTGTTTCTATAAATTTGGGCTTGATGAAAGGTATGAAATACTTTTTGTCAAGCTTTTTTTGCATAAGGAGGTGCGAAAAACTCAATTATTCCTCCCTTAAATTAAAATAAAATTGTAAAATCGAAAAGCGGAGGAGTATGAGGAACAAAGAGTTCCTCATACTCCTCCGCAATGGTCTGTGAAATGTTCCATTTCGTAAACCCTCAAAACCACGTAACCCCAAATAGGCGGAGATTTTGATAACTTTTTCAAAAGAATTTTCTGCAAAATGCAAAATGCGACTGTCCTCAAAATAGTATGGACAAGCACAAAGGAATTGTCAGTTCATACTCATAGCCTTAATATATCCCGACGGTAGAAGTGTTAGATGTTCATTTATTGGTAATTTCAAAATAATCAATTTTTGTCATACCGTACAAATAATAATCGCAGTATGTATTTACCATTTTACCTTCACGAATAAGTCCTTCCCGCTTGAAGCCTACTTTTTCTAAGGTTTTATACGATGCAATATTTTGTGTATGAACATCAGCCCAAAGACGTTGCAATTCTGTTTCTTCAAAACAGAAGGTAGCTACTCTTGCCAGTGCTTCTGTCATAAGTCGGTTGCCTTGATAGGCAGGAGAAAGGCGAAATGCTACTTTTGCCATGCGGTTATTTTCAATGAGATACACCCACATATCCCCGATGACTTTATAATTTTGTTTGTGAACAATACCCCAATGAAAACTTTTTGTGGATTTCTCTGGGCTTTGAAAAAGCAATTCCGGGTTTAAGTCGCTTTTTCCGGGGCGTTTTCCCCAATACTGATAAATGGAACTGTTACCCAACCATTCTTTCAAATCTTCAACATCTTCTTTCTGCAGATGGCGTAGGATAAGTTGTTCCGTTTCAAGAACAGGCTTATTCTGCATATAATCAGTTAATTTCATAAGTCACCCTCCTTAAAATTGAATACCTGTCCCCAATCAAAATAACCGGAATCTTCTGTGCTTTTTGGCCATTCGCTACACCATGCGGGAATACTGGGCGATTCAACTCTGTCAAAGCTCGGAGTGTAGGGCTTGATGTCAAGTACGGGGGTATTATCATTTGCGTCAATGAATGCAACACGAACTATGCCGTTGGTGAAATCAATGTTAATGATTTCGGACGTTGTTAATGCAATAGGGTTCGGACGTGCAGGAGATCGTGTTGCAAATACACCCATGACTTCGGGTGCACCTTTATAGGGCTGTTCAGTCTGTAATTCGTTTCGGTCTACGTTGTTGTCGCAATTGCTGAACCACCAAAGGACATTGATGTGGCTGAAGCCATCTAAGGCTTGCAGTCCGGGAATGTACTCCGGCTTTAACTGAATAAATGTTCCATTTTCATCATTTTTTACTTTGCCAATAGCTTTTAATTGATAGGTCATATTTTTTTCCTCCTTGTTTTTGTTGTAAAAATAGTATAAGACCTCACATCATGTGAGATGCAATAGGGAAAAATTAAAAAGTGGGTGTGAAAAAAATTAATTATTTTCCTGAATTAAAATAAAATGGTAACTTGGAAAAACAGAGGAATATGAGGAACAAAGAGTTCCTTATCTAAAATCCACAAGCGGAATTCGGTTCTACTGAGGAAAATAAAGAGGAAAAAAGTTTGCGACGCTATTGTTATTGGAGTTATTGGTTGAAAGATAGTTTTTTGATGAGGGTGCCTTGAAGAAACGAGATAGTTTTTTTGAGGTTTAAAGAGGTTCGAAGTTTTTGAAACAGGATTTAACAATACAAGTTATAGTTTACAAAAATTAGGGGTGTGAAAAATATTTTTTTACACCCCTTTTCAAAGTCTATACAATCATGTGTGTTTCAGCGGTATTTGAAGTTCAATCAAGTATTTTTCAGGGTTATTCTCATTCCAGGGACCTCTATGCACAATTTGACGCATCGGGTTAGACATTTTGTATTTGCCGTTTGCCTGCAACCATTCGGCAAAGGCAATGTAGGCACATTTTATATTTGCAAAATCGCCATAGACCATTGTGCAAGCCATATACGGAATTGGCTCTGTTATGTGGAAACAAAAAGGGTCTTTTGCCTTTCCCATTTTCTTTACCGGAGCACATAGCTCAATATCAACATCTGTCTCTCGAAATTCGGTATCGTGATAAATGGAAAATGTATTGCCTATTATTTCTATTTTTTGTGCACCTATAAAAGTAGAAAGTTCTTTCCATAAGTCGCCCTCGGAATAGTAGTTTGGTACAACTTTCCGCAAGGATAGCACCTGATATGCAGGAGACGACTTAACAGAGATGTTATAGTGCAATTCTCCTTTACAACCTTGTATTTCACTTTTTGCAATTTCAATCTTCCGCAGTTTTTCTTGTTCGGTCTGTATTGCATTTTCTATCTCTATACGTTTTTTGTCAAGTTGTGCAAGAAGTGATTGCTCGTCCATCATCAGAGCAAGAGCAATTTCTGAAACATTCAGCCCACTATCCCGAAAATACAAAATCTTATTTAGACGTGGTATTTGTTCTACTGAATACAGTCGGTGCCCTGTCCATTTGTCAACCTCTGCTGGTGTTAGAAGTCCTACCTCGTCATAATAGCGAAGCATACGAACAGATACCTGCATTAGCTTTGAAAATTCACCTATTTTAAACATCGTATCACCACCTACTTATTATTATAGCAAATACAAGTTATACTTCAATCGCTTTCTTACATTTGCAAAGAAATTATTTAGGTCAATAGCGGGAACTGTATAGACGTATCGAAAACAGGTTTTCGATGAGATAATATAGAGAAACAAATAGCTTATTTCAAAGATTTTCGAATAAAATTATTGAAACTTGTTTTTATTCGAAGAAGGCGGAATGTACATTTTTTGAACGGTTAAATTTATTCGAATTGGGAGACTTTTTTTACAATATTATTATTTTTTCAATTATGGTTTGATATTCTTGAAATTAAATAGTATAATAATATTAATATGGTTTGGACAATTTTTTTATTTACCGAAAATGTGAAAAAATTTTTTGGAGGGTTAATATGAAAAAAGGATTTTTTGGAGGTCTTGTTTTGAAAAGACTGATTGCTTTTGTTTTTGCCTTTGTTTTTATACCGTTTGGCGGGGCTTATGTGTTTGCTTTGACGGACACGAAAGTTTTTACTGACCCAGTTGAAAACACTTATGTTGGCAGAACAGAGGGTTGGGACATTATCGATAATCTTAATTTTTCTGATGTTGGGGTTTCTCATTGGGCAAGGGAAGCGGTTGTTCGTTCGGGTGCATATGATATGGTTAAAGGATATAACGGAAAATTTAACCCGAATTCAACGGTTTCAAATCAAGAGGCAATTGCTTTTGTTTTGCGTGTTATGGGTATGGAAAATGCTGCACAGACGAGGGCTTCGGAACTTAAAGAGACTACACCTCAATTTGAATCGGTTTTGCCGACCTGGTCTAACGGGTATTTGAGCCTTGCAAGCGAAAACGGGCTTATTTCAGACCAAGAATATCTCGATACTTTGGTTGTTGACCAAACAACCCTTGAT
Source organism: uncultured Lachnospiraceae bacterium (assembly GCA_964531385.1). Taxonomy (GTDB): domain Bacteria; phylum Bacillota; class Clostridia; order Lachnospirales; family CAG-274; genus MGBC114079. The sequence continues at coordinate 47,173 of CAZHGC010000011.1, forward strand.
GATACGGCATTTTTAAAAAATGCTCCGGCAACAAGAGAACGTGTTGCGGATTGGATTGTTAAAGGGCTTAACGTTATTTCGCCGGAAGTTTTATCTGTTAACAATACATCTCAACAAAGTATGTATAAATATTCTGATTGGGATAAGGTTGACGTTGCTTATGCTCAATCTCTTGAACTTTTGTGTGCAAACGGTGTTCTTGCAGGGTCTGACGGGAAAATTAACCCGAAAGGTGCTATTACAAGAGCTCAAATGGCTCAACTTCTTTCAAATCTCGACACAATTTATTTTAAATCGGCGGGTATGGAAAAGAAAACAGGAACGGTTGGCGGTATTCAAGATGCTCAGCTTTCTCAAACAAACATAGCTAATCTTTGGAGAAACATTTACATAAGAAATATGGACGGTAAAATTGACGTTTTACAGTTCCAAGTTCGTGAGAGCGATTCGCCTCAGGACAAAGTTGCGGATACGGTTGTTTATAACAACGGTGCTGTTTCAAGCCTTACATCTCTTCTTGAGGGCGACCAGATTGAATATGTTGTTAGGACAAACGAGGAAACAGGCGAGAAAACAGTTGTTTTTGTTAAGAAAACAGGCGGGCTTACAAGAAAAGACGTTCAAGGAAAGCTCATGGAAATTGATTATGCAAACGGACAAATTCACGTTTTGGACACTTTGGGAAAAAGATTTTCATATCCTATTGTTAATGGGCTTTACGGAACGATTGATGGTGAAAATTATATTGTTATGGGCGAAAAAAGATATTTGGACAAAAGTCTTCCGTACGGAAGCACTGTTAAACTTTCGCTTGTTAACAACACTGTTGACGACATTCAATATATTGGCGAAATGAATTTACTTAACGAAATTCGTGGCGTTGTTATTGAAAACAATCAGGCATACGGATATCTTACAGTTGTTGACAACAACGGCAAAGAAGTTACCAAAAACTATTATTCCGACCAAATTGAAGTTGAAAAACAAGAATATTATGACACTGATGACGAGACAGGCTATCTTGACCAAATTTTTCAAACAGGTGCTTATGATGCAAGAGATACTCAAATTTCCAATATTGAACCGGGGGACATTGTTTTTATAAGAACTTTTGCAGACGACCCAGACACTATTGAGAGCATTAGTGCATCTCCGAATTACATAATGAAATATGGAAAAGTTAGCAGTTATGTTAATGACGGAACGGGCGTTAATCAACTTATGCTTCAATATGAAAACGGTCAAACTTCTTGGTTTGATGTTGCAGAGTCGGTTTTTGCATCGAAAGCGGGCAAGCCTATTGAACAAAGCGAAATTCAAGCGGGTGATTGGGTTAAAGTTCTTGTTAATCAGGCTATTATTTCGCCGGGGTATGTTATGGAGTCGGTTAAAGAAATTACTGTTGAGGGAACAGGCCACGAAATTAACACAATTATTAAAGGTCAGCTTGGTGCAATTAACAACATTCAAAATAAAATTTCTGTTCAAGATTCTTATACTCTTACGAAAAAGGGTTGGGCGGATTATAAAGAAATTAGAGATGTTAGTATTGCAAACAATGATATTACTTATTATTATGAGGGAAAACAAATTAATCTCGATTATGCTATGAGATTTTTAAAACACGCAGACAATGACGTTTATATTGCTCTTGAAAACAATTATAGCGGTGAGAAAGTTTCTATGATTTCGTTTAGAACAAGCAGAGACGATGTTCTTGATGCGGATACAATTATTAATTCTGACGGGGCGGGAAGCTTTAATATTTCTTCCAGAGACGGAAATATTTCTACAGACAGCGGTACAATTGTTAGAAGATATGGCAGACTTGTTACGGGAAACGATATTATGATTCCTGATTTTGCAACGATTGTTTTGAACGGAGACAACAAAGCGGCGGTTGTTGATATTTATGACCAGCCTGATGTTTCGGGCGTTCTTATTGGCCGAGGAAGAATTTTGAGTGTTGATGAGGGACAGAGTTTCTCTCTTAAATCGACAGGTATTCTTACAGGAACAAAATGGGTTTACTCTCCTGTTGAGAGAACATTCCAGATTGACCACAACACTATGTATATTGACGAAAACGGTATTTCATCGATGGAAAACTTTATTGAATATACAACGAATTCAGCTGTTAGCAAGGTTTACAACATTGTTTCTGACGGAACAAAAGCAACTCACGTTATTAATTCGCCTTATGCCAAAGATGCTGTTCGAGGCGAGGTTGTTTCTTCCGGAACTTCTCAGGCAGAGGGCGGAAACGGCGACGCAGAAAACGGAGAAAATGCGGAAAACGGCGGAAACGCAGGAAAGACGATTGTTATTAAAAACAGTACATATCTTAAAAACAAAGCTTATAATTGGGACGATGTTAGCTATACTGACAGCAGTGTTAACATTAATATTCCGGCAAACTCAATTATTGTTAAAAACAACAAAGTTGTTGGAATTTCCGAAATTGAAAAAGGCGACAAGATTCGTGTTATGACGGATAATTTGCCGGACAGAGTTGAGGGTGGAATGACTATTTCCGGTTATATTGTTCTTGTTGAGGGATAAATTTAATTTGTGTTTTACAACTTTTTGATTTGAAGCGGACAGCTGTTTCGTTTGGTTAAAATTTGGTTTTGATTTTTTGAAACAGCTGTCCTTTTGAAAATGAGTTTTACGAAGGTTATGACAAAGGAAGGGTGATTGTGTGAACAAGTTTAAATGTTTTGCTTTTGCCGGAATTCTTTCGGGGATTATTTTTTCGGCGGGGTGTCCTGTTTTTGCGGAATTGGGCGATTTTGGCTTTTTTGGTGGGATTTCTTCAGGAAGAAATTTGCCAAAAACAACAGAACTTATTCTTGAAAAGCAGGAAAACAAAAACAAAAAGGACGACCTTGAATGCGTTTACAAAGAAATTATGTTTTTATCGGGCGTTCCGACAACTTTTGAGGGAAATTTGACTGTTGAAGACAAAAGCAAAAAAGACGAAACAAAAACGGCGGATACTTATGATATTACTTACAAAGTTGAATCGAACGCATCGACAGACAATGATAACAAAATTTCAAGAGATATTAAGTATGAAGTTAATTATCGTATTGAGGGAAACCAATATATTAAAGATTATGAAGTTGACGATTGGAACGAAACCATTACCATTGGCGGAACAAATTATGTTCTTGATGAGGATCAATCGAAATCGACCGTTTCGGTTATTGAGTCGCATACGCCGGGGGTTACATATTATAAGGGAAACGTTTCTCACAAGGCGGTTTATACTCTTGATGAGTCTAAAGTTGTTTGGGAACTTTCCGGAACTTTTTATGGTTATAACTGTGCTTGGTCTTCAACGGAAACTCACAGAATTGACGGAACGGTTACAACAGACGGCTGGCAGATGCAATATCAAATTAGGCCGAGTGTTTCTGTTGGAAAGACTTTGCAATATTCCGAAAATGAACCGACAGCTATAAGCTTTTCGGGAAATTACAGAGAAGTTATGCAAAATTATAGCGGACTTAGTTATGATATTTACACTATGCCGAAAGTTAATACTTATGATGTTCCGAAAACAGGAACGGAATCTATTGAAACTTACAACAATTTTGAACAGCTTATTGCTCCTGATTTGGGATTTTTGAAAGGGCATTTTGCAGAGGCAGACATTAAAAAGCTTTTTGCTATGCAAATTCTTGACGGAGAGCCGACTTATTATCAGCCGAGCCAAGCAATTACGAGAGGTCAATTTGTTACTATGCTTACAAAAGCCGTTAAACTTCCTATTGAGGAAACAACGAAGAAAAAGAGCAAGAAAAAGCAAGTTGTTAACGTTGTTTTCCCTGATGTTACGGAAACGAGAAAAGAATATCCTTATATTATGGCGGCTTATAAGGCGGGGCTTGCTGTTGGAAGAGACAACGGACATTTTTACACTGATTCGCCTATTGAGCGTCAGGAGGCAATTGTTATTCTTTTGAGAACATTGGGTCTTGAAAATCTTGGACTTTCGCCAACTCCTATTACTTCTTTTACAGACGACCAATATATTGCAAACTGGGCGAAAAAAGAAGTTTATGCTGCGGCAAGGCTTGGAATTATTGCGGGGGATTCTGACGGAAAATTTAGGCCGAAAAGCTATGTTTCGAAAGCGGAAGCGGCTGCTTTTGTTAACAGGCTTGTAACTTATATGAGAAGTGATTTACATACGGATTATACTGAGCATATTGTTAATTACTCAAATTAATGGGGGCTGTTTTATATGAACAAATTTAAAAGAATTCTTTTTTCGGGAATTTTGATAACTTCTTTTTTATCGTCTTCTTTTGTTTTTGCTGATTCGAAGCCACTTCAAAAAGGCGATGAAATTGTTGTTAAAAATTCGGAAGAAATTAATTCGGCGGGAGAATATCTTAAACAAATTATTGCAATTATTGACAATTTTTATGTTGAAGACGTTCCTGTTGAGGAGCTTGTTAAAGGAGCTGTTGCCGGTATGGCGGGGAAACTTGACCAATATAGCGAATTTCTTGATGAAGAGGAACTTGCGGTAACTGTTAGCGAGCTTTCAAACAAAAACGTTGGCATTGGAATTGCTTTCTATGAAAAATTTAAAGACGGTTATCCTCAGATTTTTCAAGTTTATGAGGACAGTCCTGCCGAAAAAGCAGGAATTTTGAAAGATGACGTTTTGATTTCTGTTGCCGGAAACGATATGAAAGACAAATCGGCGGAGGAAGTTAGCAAATCGATTGTTTCAAATCAAGGAAAGAGAATTAAAGTTGTTGTTAAACGAAATGATGTTGAAAAACAGATTTATGTTATTGTTGGCGAATTTATTACTCCGACGGTTTTTGTTTCAAAGGTTGACAATTTAATTGAGGGACTTGACAAAACCAAGTCAGATAAAGTAAGATATGTTCAGATTTCTTCTTTTGAAGAAGCAACGGGGCAAGAATTTAAAAAGACTGTTAAAAAGCTTAAATCTCAAAATGTTGAGGGAATTATTCTTGACCTTAGATTTAACGGGGGCGGAGTTACGCAATCGGCTTATGAAATTTGCGAGGCTCTTGTTAAAGAAGGCCCATTTCTTAATATAAAGATGAAAGAGGGCGATTATACTGTTAATTCGGAGGATAACGACATTCCGTTTAAAAATATTGTTGTTCTTACAAACGATGCTTCGGCTTCAGCTTCGGAACTTGTTGCGGCTGTTCTTAAAGACAGCGGGGCTGATATTGTTGGTGGAAAGACTTATGGAAAAGGCGTTACACAAGCTGTTTTGCCTCTTGATGGTCTTGGTGCTTTGAAGATGACAACGGAAGAGTTTTCACCTATGAGCGGAAGAAAGATTAACGGAGTTGGTGTTGTTCCGAATTATGAAGTTAATCAAATTGCTGTTATTAAATTTAATTCTGAGCATATTGCCAAAGACGTTGAGGAAGCTCTTATTTCTTTGGGTTATGACATTGAAACAAACGAGAAAAAGAAAGAAGTTATTAAAGAAATTCAGAAAAAATATTCCGGAAAGCAAACCGGCGAAATTGATGTTGACACAATTTCTTTTATTAACAGCGAAATTGTTAATAAGAATTTTCAAGATGATACTGTCTTGGAAAAAGGTGTTGAAGTTATTTTTGATAAATTATAAGCTATATTATTTTTGAACGTTATTTACACTGCTGCCGGCGTAAGTTTTGCCGGCGGTGCGTTTTTATTTGGTGTATTTAAGGCGAATTGCAACAGTTTTTTGACTGAATAAATTATTTAGAGGTGGATATGATGCAGACAAAGTATATTTTTGTTACAGGCGGCGTTGTTTCCGGACTTGGCAAAGGAATTACCGCAGCTTCTCTTGGTAGACTTCTTAAAGCGAGAGGTTACAGAGTTACTATTCAAAAATTTGACCCTTATATTAATATTGACCCCGGAACTATGAGCCCTTATCAGCACGGCGAAGTTTTTGTTACGGACGACGGGGGAGAAACTGACCTTGACCTTGGACATTATGAAAGATTTGTTGACGAAAGTTTGACAATTAACAACAACATAACTACAGGGAAAATTTATTGGTCGGTTCTTAACAAAGAAAGAAAAGGCGAATATTTGGGTGCTACTGTTCAAGTTATTCCGCACATTACCAATGCAATTAAAGAAAGGGTTTTTCGTGCTGGAAAGTCGACCCAATCGGACATTGTTATTACCGAAATTGGAGGAACTGTTGGAGACATTGAAAGCGAACCTTTCCTTGAAGCTATCAGACAGGTTGCGAGCGATGTTGGAAGAGAAAACGTTTTATATATTCACGTTACTTTAATTCCTTATCTTGCAAAATCGGGAGAAATGAAAACGAAGCCGACTCAACATTCGGTTAAACAACTTCTTGCGATTGGTATTCAGCCGGATATTATTGTTTGCAGAACCGAGCATCATATGAATCAGGATATGAAAGACAAATTGGCTCTTTTTTGCAATGTTGATAAAAGTTGCGTTATGGAAAACATTGACTGCGAGTCTCTTTACGAAGTTCCGTTACTTCTTGAAAAAGAAAAACTTGCTCATATTGTTTGCGAGAAACTTGATATTCAAGACAGAGAGCCGGATTTGACGGATTGGTGTCAGGTTGTTGAAATGCAAAAAAATCTTGAAAAAAGCGTTACTGTTGGGCTTGTTGGAAAATATGTTGAGCTTCACGATGCCTATATTTCAATTGTTGAGGCTTTGAAACACGCCGGTATTCATTCTTCGGCAGATATTAATATAAAATGGATTGATTCGGAAGATATTGAAAAACTTGGTGCAAAAGAATGTCTTTCTGACGTTGATGCTGTTTTGGTTCCGGGCGGTTTTGGAGCGAGAGGCGTTGAGGGAAAAATTGAGGCGGTTCGTTTTGCAAGAGAAAACAAAATTCCGTTTTTGGGAATTTGTCTTGGAATGCAATGCACCGTTATTGAATTTGCAAGAAACGTTGTTGGTCTTTCGGGGGCATATACTGCCGAAATTGATGAAAATACAAAATATCCCGTTATTGACATTATGCCGGAGCAAAAGGACATTGACGAACTTGGCGGAACTATGAGACTTGGGGCATATCCTTGCAAGCTTACAAAGGGCAGTATTTCTGCAAGTTCATATGAAGATGAGCTTGTTTATGAAAGACATCGACACAGATATGAATTTAACAATGAATTTAGAAGCCAGATGATTGAAAAAGGGCTTGTTATTGCGGGAGTTTCGCCTGACGAAAAGCTTGTTGAAATTGTTGAGCTTAAAAAAGATGTTCACCCTTGGTTTGTTGGAGTTCAGTTCCACCCAGAATTTAAGTCGAGACCAAACAGACCACACCCATTGTTTTTGGGATTTGTCAGAGCGGCTGTTGACGTTAAAAAGTGAGCAAATTTGAAGTGTTTTTAATTTTTTGATTATATTTTTTCCCTTGCTAAATTTAAGGAGTTTTACATATTTTCGTACGATTTGGCAAGGGAAAGATTTTTTGGTTTTTTGGGGAAAATTGAGGGGACTTGATTTTTCCTTTTTTAAGTTGTGATTTATCTTATATTTACATATATTGTATTGACAGGAATTTATGGAGGGTTCTTATGAAAGAGCTGTTTGAGCTGTTTGTTACTTTTGCAAGAGTTGGCGGATTTACTTTTGGCGGGGGATATGCTATGCTTCCTATGCTTCAAAAGGAAATTGTTGAAAACAAAAAATGGGCAACGGAGGAAGAAGTTTCGGATTATTATGCCCTTGGACAATGCACTCCGGGGGCGATTGCGATTAATACCGCAACTTTTATTGGATATAAAAACAAAGGCATTTTGGGCGGGATTTTTGCAACTTTGGGAATGATTTTTCCGTCTATTGTTATTATATCGCTTATTTCAGCATTTCTTGGGAATTTTGCCGAAGTTGAAGTTGTTAAGCACGCTTTTGCAGGCATTCGTGTTTGTGTTTGTGTTCTTGTTTTTCAGGCCGTTTTTAAAATGTGGAAAACATCTGTTAAAGATTGGAAATGTCTTGTTTTGTTTGTTATTGTTTTGATGTTATCGATTTTTACTGAAATTTCTTCACCGATTATTGTTGTTGGTGCCGGAGTTTTTGGCATTTTTGTTAAGCTTATTTCGAAACACAGAGAAAAAAGATTGGCGAAAAAATAAGTTTTTGCACTTATGCGATAGTTATGACGATTTTTGGAGGAGCTTATGGAAATTTTCATTATTTTTCTTGAATTTTTTAAAACGGGGCTTTTTGCTATTGGCGGGGGGCTTGCAACTTTACCTTTTTTATATGAAATTGCTGAAAAGTATAACTGGTTTTCTTTTGAAGACGTTGGAAATATGGTTGCGGTTTCGGAGGCAACTCCCGGCCCGATTGGCGTTAATATGTCGACTTTTGTTGGGTTTAAATTTATGGGCGTTTTTGGCGGAATTTTGACAACTGTTGGCTATGTTATGCCTTCGGTTATTATTATTATCATTATTTCCAAACTGCTTAATAAATTTAAAAATAATTTTTTTGTTGACGGAATGTTTTATGGATTTAGGCCGGCTTCGACCGCTCTTATTGCATCTGCCGGAATTCTTCTTGTTGGAAATGTTATTTTTTCTGCCGGAATTCCCGATTTTTCTTTGGAGATTTCGCAGATTGTTCAAAATGTTGATGTTTTGGCGATTGTTTTGGCTTGTGTTGTTGCGATTGGGGTTAAGATTTTTAAATTGCACCCGATTGTTTATATTGCCTGTGCTGCTGTTGCGGGGATTGTTTTTGAACTTTAAATTTTTGAAATTTCGGCTTGAAGTTGATTTTCTTTTTTTAACTTAAAAGTAATGGTTGTGTAACATAATTGTAACATTGGTGGGGTATAATAAAAATGTGTAGAGGTCTGAGTTTATACTACCAAATTCGCAGAACTGATTTTGCAAAATTATTTTGCAAATATTATACGGTGTGGATAAAAAATTGGATACATATTTGTAATCTTTATTTTGGAAAGGAGGCTGTCATGAAAAAGTTATTATCATTTATATCTGTTTTATTTTTTATAATAGCGGCATCTGCTTTGTGCGTTCTTGCGGCTCCTTCCGGCTCTCAGCCCGTTGATAAGTTCGGGATTACCGGCGGTATGGATTTGCAGAAGGGCACAGAGACTACTTTTGACAGTTCACGTATTATATCGGGAACGGCTCAGAAAGATACTGTTGTTGATGTAATTGTTTATGAAGTGGTTGAAGATGCCGAGGGTACAAAGTTGGTTGAATTGGACAGATGTACGACAACTGTTGGAATTTCTGAAGTTTTTGTTCAAGACGTTGATTTGGTTGTTGGAAAAAATCTTATTGTTGTTAAGGCTTCCAACGGCGAAAAATATTCGGAGGCTTCTTCGGTTGTTAAACGTAAAAAAAGTGAAATAAAAATTGAACTTCGGCAAGGGATTGTTCTTCCGGGGCAAAGGTGATTTTAATGAAATTAAACATTACTAAAAATTTTATAATTACTTTTTTTGTCATACTGGCTATTTATCAAACTTCAGAGTTATGGTTTGAAGGTTTTTCAAACCATAACTTTTTTTACTCTTTTTTCAATAATTCTCAAAATTCAAGCGATGACGGTCTGTTATATTCTCTTGACAGCATTATTTTGACTTCGGGGGGAGACAGGCTTATTTGCGTTAAAAACGATATTTATAAAAGCGAGAGCAAGGCGGTTTTTGACAATGCCGTTAAAATTACTATGGAAGAGGGAGTTTTGACATCTCAAAGTGTTTTTGATTGGAACACAATTCTTTCGGGTCGGTCGGTTATTTATCAATATAAATGCGGAATTATGAAGGGTGACATTGCAAAAATGTTTGGTTTTGACGAGGGACTTTTGGCTTCGGTTTCTTCTGATATTGATACGGTTGTTATTATTCCTTATACCACGACAACGCCCGAAAAAATTACTGTTGGTTTTGGAAATATGGCACAGCAAAAGGCTTGTTTTTATACCCTTGAAAAAAACCAATATACTTACAACCTTTATGATGCAATTGATTTGTTTTCTTCATCGGGAGACATTTATTATACATCAAGCGTTAGAAGTGGGCTTGATTTGTTTAACGGAAATAAATTTTTGCCACAATGGAGCGGTTATGGATTTGAATATCACCCGATTAAAATTGTAAATCCTTTTGTTGAAAACGGCGAAGTTGAACAAATTAAAATTGAACGTGCGGCAGATGCTTTTTTTGATAATCCTGTTTCAAAGTGGTCATCGGTTTCGGGCGGGGTTTATACTTACAGCGATGAAAACTCGGTTGTTAAATATTATGACAACGGCGTTATGGAATATTATAATTACAGCACAGACAGAGGAAATTCTGTTAATGATTTTTATACAAGCTATTTGAGTGCGATTTCTTTGCTTAAAAAAGATTTTAATATTCAAAATGAATTTTATTTGAGCGGATACAACATTGACAGAGAAAAAACAGTTTTCTATTTTGATTATAAAATTAACAATTTTTCTGTTTTTCTTGATTCGGAAACAAGAAAAAATACCGGTATGAAATCGGTTATCGAGGTTGCTGTTAGCGGGGGGCGAGTTTCGAGATACAGAAGATTTGCAAGAAATTTTGTTGTTGATAATTTGAAAAAAGAGAATGTTCAAAAAGATTTTGTTAAGGCTGTTGACGAAGTTTTTACGGATATTCAAAACAGCGGAAAAAATCAAAACGGTGTTGATGATATTGAACTTTGTTATTATGTTGGCGAAGACGAGGGCAATCTGTGTTGGATTATCGATGTTGGAGATAAAAAATTTGTTAAAGAAACTTAGACGGTTTTTAGGTTTGTTGAAAGGGGGATTTTTGTGGATTGGGACAAGGCGAAAAATTATACAATTATTTTTCTTGTTATTTTAAATTTATTTTTACTTTTGTGCAATCTTTGGTTTAACAAGAGATATGTTTTGCTTGACAGTCAAATTGAGTCGATTAAAAATATTTTGAATGACAGGGGAATTGTTGTTGATGCTGAAATTCCGAACGAATATAAGCCTATGATTCAAATTAACCTTGGAAACTGTGTTTATGATACGGAGTATCTTCAAAAAATATTTTTTGATGGCAAAGAGGAGATTAAAAGAACTTCCGAATTTGAAAAAACAATTTTATCTTCAGACGATGAGAAAATTGTTATTTTTTCGGATTATGTTGAATTCCAAAAGGAAAAGGTTGTTTTTTCCGGCGGATTTAACGAAGAGGAGGTTTTAAAAATTTGCTCGGAGTATGCCGAAAAAATTAACGATTTTTATGAGGGACTTGAAGTTCACAGTATTAGAAAAGAAGGGGATTGTTTTGCTGTTGAATATGTTCAGAATTATAGAGGAAACGATATTTTTAATAATTTTGCGTTGTTTAAAATTTATAAGGACGGGCACATTGTTTTGAAAATGAAATATTTCCCGATTAAAAATATGTATGGGGCGGCGGTTGATATATGCTCGGCAGATGAGGCTTTGTTTATTTTTTCCGACAAGGCAAAGGAAGCCTGCAATTCTTCGAAGATAAACGTTACAAATGTTGAAAAGGGATATTATTTTGATGATTTTGAAAATGGCGGAAGTATTGTTTCTGTTCCATATTACAGAATTGAAGTTTTACAAAGAGAAGAACCTTTTTTTGTTAATGCTTATAACAGAACTCTTTTGGAATGATGTGTTTTGTATAAAAAATTTGTTTTTTTGCTTGTCCGCTCTTGACATACTTTAGTCAAGTATTTATAATTTATTAAAATAAAATCCATTTGCAAAGAAGGGACAGTTTACGGAAAATTATATAACTTGAATTTTTGTTTGACGTTGTTGTTTTTTTGATTACAATTTTAAGAGGTGTTTTATATGAATTCAAAAATTAGAGAAATTTGCCTTCTTGGATTGCTTATTGCTGTTGTTTGTGTTAGCACTATGTTTATTAGAATTGCAATTCCAGCAACGGAAGGATATATTCATTTTGGTGACGGATTTATTGTTATTATTGCTGTTATGTTTGGAAAAAAATATGGTGCGGTTGCTGGTGGTGTTGGTTCGGCGTTGGCTGATGTTTTTTCCGGATATTTGCACTGGGCTTTGTTTACTTTTATTATTAAAGCCGTTATGGGCTATGTTGTTGGGTGCATTAAAGATTATAAAAACGAAAATTCGAAATTTTTCTCGGCTAAAAATGTTTTTGCCACTGTTTTGGGCGAGGTTGTTATGATTTTTGGCTATTTTATTTTTGGGATTTTGCTTAAAGGCGTTTTTATGGTTCCCGATGTTTCAGAACTTGGCGGGATTTCTCCGATTGAATATGGCTTTGTTCAGGCGTTATCGTCCGTTTTTGAAAATTTAATTCAAGCTGTTGGCGGAATTGTTGTTTTTGACGTTTTGGGCTTTGCCTTACATAATGCGAAAATTTCACGTTTTATTAACACGAACTTGCAAAATTGAATTTTTGAACGCAAAAGTTGTTAATTTTTAAAAAAATGCTTTTATGTTTGCAAAAAAGATGTTATAATTAAATGAAGATTGACTATACAGCGTTTCGACAGTGTTTTATTAATTGGATTTTACCGATTGGGCAAATTCTGCTGTTTTGAGAATTGCTTTTATTGTATATATTTTGAGGAGTATTTTTAAGTTTTGTATAAAATGGTGTTATTACTGTTAGGAAAGGTGTAAGTATTATAATGGAACAGTTGGTTATAAACGGTCAAAAACAGCTTTCGGGCGATGTTTTTATAAGCGGTGCTAAAAATGCGGTTGTTGCAATTATTCCTGCTGCTATTATGGCGAAGGGAAAATGTGTTATTGAAAATTTGCCTGCTATTGAGGACGTTACAAGTCTTGTTGATACTTTGACGAACATTGGTGTTAAGTGTAAGTTTACAAAGGACAACACTTTAATTATTGACAGCACTGATATTAATCAATATTGTGCAACTTACGAATCGGTTAAAAAAATTCGTGCTTCTTATTATCTTATGGGTGCTCTTTTGGGAAGATTTAAAAGAGCCGAAGTTGCTATGCCGGGCGGTTGTAATTTTGGTACGAGGCCTATTGACCAGCATCTTAGAGGGTTTAAGGCTCTTGGGGCAGAATATACTATTGAACACGGTGTTGTTAAGCTTTATGCTGAAAAGCTTATTGGAAACCACATTTATTTGGATATGTCAAGCGTTGGGGCAACGATTAATATTATGCTTGCGGCGGTTATGGCAGAGGGTGTTACTGTTATTGAAAATGCCGCAAAAGAGCCTCATATTGTTGATACGGCGAATTTTTTGAATATGCTTGGTGCAAATGTTAAAGGTGCGGGAACTGACATTATTAAGATAACGGGAGTTTCCGAACTTCACGGGGCGGAATATATGATTATTCCTGACCAGATTGAAGCGGGAACTTATATGATTGCGGCGGCTATGGCGGGCGGTGATGTTACCGTTAAAAATATTATTCCGAAGCACATGGATTCACTTTCAGCAAAGCTTCAGGAAATGGGTTGCGTTCTTTATGAGGGTGACGATTCGATTAGGGTTGTTTCGACAGGAAATTTGCAACCGACAACTGTTAAAACTATGGTTTATCCCGGATTTCCGACAGATTTGCAACCACAGATGACTGCTCTTTTGTGTGTTGCGGACGGAACAAGCATTTTGACCGAAAACGTTTGGGAAAACAGATTTCAATATGTTAATGAACTTAAACGTCTTGGCGGAAACATTACTGTTGAGGGGCGTGTTGCTGTTGTTGAAGGTGTTAGGCAACTTATGGGGGCGGAAGTTAACGCAACCGACCTTCGTGCCGGAGCGGCTCTTGTTATTGCGGGACTTGCGGCAAAAGGCAAAACGACCATTGGAAACGTTAAATATATTGACAGAGGTTATGAAAAAATTGAACATAAATTGAGGGGCATTGGTGCGGACATTACACGTATTAATGTTAAGTAGGTGTTTAGATGGCAATTAAATTTGCAACAATTGCAAGCGGAAGCAGTGGAAACAGCGTTTTTATTGGAACGGAGCATACCAAAATTTTGATTGATGCGGGGCTTAGCGGAAAGAAAGTTCAGGCGGGGCTTGAGGAAATTGGTGTTTCTGGAAAAGAGCTTGACGGAATTTTTGTTACACACGAACATATTGACCACGTTCAAGGAGTTGGCATTTTATCGAGGAGGTTTGACATTCCCGTTTATGCAACTTTGGGAACTTGGGACGCTATGCCGACTTCGGTTGGAGAAATTAAAGAAAAAAACAAGAAAGTTGTTTACAGCAACGAGGAATGTGTTGTTAACGATTTGTGCATTTCGCCGTATTCTATTCCTCACGATGCTGCGGAGCCTGTTGGATACAGCGTTTTGAACGAAAAATTCAAAGTTTCGGTTGCAACAGACATTGGACATGTTACGGAAACAATTATGGAGAACATTAAAGATTGCGATTTGCTTTTGCTTGAGAGCAACCACGATGTTGATATGCTTAAAAACGGGGATTATCCTTTCCCTTTGAAAAAACGAATTTTGGGCGACAACGGTCATCTTTCGAACGAAACGGCCGGAAAGCTTCTTGCTTGGGTTATTTGCCAAAATTCTAAGCTTAGAAACGTTTTTTTGGGACATTTGAGCAAAGAAAACAACACACCCGATACAGCTTTTGAGACGGTTTCCGGAATTTTGGAGCAATATGACATTAAAGCCGGAAAGGAATTTAATTTATATATGGCGGCGAGGTATGGTGTTGAAAGGCTTATCAACCTTGCTTGAAGAGGTTAGATTGTGAAGATTGACATTATTTGTGTTGGAAAAATTAAAGAAAAATATTTTCGTGATGCGGTTTTGGAATATTCAAAGAGACTTTCGAGGTATGTAAATCTTGAAATAATTGAAGTTGCTGACGAAAAAGCACCGGAGAGTATAAGCGTTTCGGAGCAAGAAATTATTAAAGCAAAAGAGGGCGAAAGAATTATTAAACACATTAAAAATTCTTTTGTTATTGCTTTGGATTTGAAAGGCAAGAAACTTTCGAGCGAGGGACTTTCGGAATTTATACAAAAGTCAATGGTTTCGGGGGTTAGCTGTTTGACCTTTATTATTGGTGGGTCTTTGGGACTTTCCGATGATGTTATTAAACGTTCGGATTTTAGGCTTTGTTTTTCGGATATGACATTTCCTCATCAGCTTATGAGGGTTATACTTTTGGAGCAAATTTATCGTGCCGAGAGAATTATGGCGAATGAGCCATATCACAAATGATATTTTTATGTTGACTTTTTACAAAAACGGAATATATGAATTTTACAAATGATGTTGAGTTTGCTCATATGTTAAAAATTTGTTGATTTTTTTTAAATAGATTTGACAAAAGCATATTATTAATGTTAATATAATAATAATTAGATTTAGTTTGTTTTGCGAACAGCACGAGGTTTGGGTATTTGTTTTGTTGTTTAAATTTATGCTATGTTAAAGGAGTTGGGACGAATTATGAGTAATAGCACTAATTGGGGATTTAGTCAGATTGACGCAGATACTTTGAAAGAAATTGCGAATATTGGTTCCGGTACTGCTGCGGGAAGTCTTGCGAGCCTTTTAAAAGATAAAATTACTATGACCGTTCCGGAGGTTGATACTCCTGAGTTTAAAAATTTGCCTGATATTTTGAACGGTGCGGAGAAGATTGTTGCGAGTGTTCTTGTTAAAATTTCGGGAGACATTAAGGGTATGATGATGTACATAATGGACGAGCATTCTGCCTGCACTCTTACAAATCAACTTTTGAAGAAGAACAACAAATCTCTTTATGATTTTGGTGAAATGGAACTTTCGGTTATTACGGAAATTGGAAACATTCTTACAAGTTCTTATCTTACAAGTCTTTCAAGTCTTTTGAAGTTTAAAATTGCCAAATCGGTTCCTTATCTTTCTATTGATATGGCGGGGGCGGTTTTGAGCGTTCCGGCTATTGAATTTGGAAAAGTTGGCGATACGGTTTTACTTATTAAATCTACTTTGAAAGACGATAAATACAATATGTCGGGATTTTTTATTTTAATTCCTGATTTTGGTGAGGCTTGATTTGGGGAAATTGAGAAAAACTGTTAAAGTGTAATTGCAATAGTTTTTTTGCGGAGAGTTTTTTTGTTAAATGGAAGATAGTTTCTTGTGTTTAAAACAGAAGAAAATAGAAAGTAAATAAAAAAAACGGAGCGACCCGCAGGGGGAAATGCGGTTGCGAGTAGCGAAGCTACGGAGTAGCATTTAAAGCGAAGTATTTTTTTATTAAACCGAAGTTTGTTTCTTGTGTTTAACTTTTATGATTTTATCAAATTACGTGGGATTGAGTTGGGTGCTTTTTGATATTTTTTTTGAAAGGCACTCATTTTTTATAAATTTTGGTTAAATTTCACAAAAGGACAGATTGTTATTTTTTACATTATATTGTTGAAAAGCAAGTTTAATTTGATTGATTTTTTTCGTAAATATTATATAATGAATTATACAGAGGATAAATTTGTTTTGCGAACGAGAAGCGAGTTATTGATTTTTTGCAATTATTACTATTATTGTTGAAAGGAGCGATTGTTTTGGGAAAATCTTTAAATTTATGGATGAAATTTAAAATTAAAAATCATATTTACGCAATGGATTGTGCATTTGTTAAATATATAAACGTTATTCCTCACCACAATATTACCAAAATTTCCGAAACGGACGAATGTATTAGAGGGATTTTTAAACTTAATAATCAAGTTATTACTCTTTTGGGGCTTAGAGAATTTTTTGGAATTGACAGCCTTGACAAAGAAACGGAAGAATTTTTTGATATGATTGATAAGAGGATTGACGAGCACATCAATTGGGTTAGAGTTTTGAAAGAATCCATTATAAACAAAGTTAAATTTACACTTACCGACGACCCAAATCAATGCAATTTTGGAAAATGGCTTAATGTTTTTAAAAGCTCAAATTCTTCGGTTAATTTTCATATTAACAAACTTGACGAGCCACATCAAGACCTTCATCATCTTGCAACGGGGATTAACGACCTTATTTTCTCGGAAAAAGAGGAGGACATAAAGAGGGTTTCGGAAATTCTTAGAAAGCTTGACGAGGTTTCCGAGGAAGTTATTGATTTGCTTGGTCAGACGAAGCAAGTTTATGAAAACGCAGTTAGGGAAATGTATATTACAATAAACGACAGGGCTGTTTCGGCGGCTTTTGCGGTTGACGAAGTTATTGGCATTGAGAGTCTTGAATTTATTTCAGGCGGAGAAAATGTTGATATGAATTATCCTGATTTTATTGAGGGTGCGGCAAGGGACAAAAACGACAAGGACCTTATTATGGTTTTGAACGTTCCTTATATTCTTAAAAGGCTTGACAAAGCGGAAAATCAAAAATGTTGATTTTTTGGCTTATATTTTGGGTGTTGGGATTTTTCCAACACCTTTTTTGGGGGAATTTTGAAAAAATTGTTGACAGATTTTTTTTCATGTGATAGAATGTATTTGTTTAGCCGCACGAAGAGGTTTAAAGTGTAGTTATACGCTACCGTATTCGGCGAGTTCTCATTTAAGGAGGTGTACACATGTACGCAATTATTGAAACAGGTGGAAAACAATATAAGGTTTCTGAGGGTGACGTTATCAGAGTTGAAAAATTGGCTGTTGATGCTGCAAGCAAATATGTTTTTGACAGTGTTTTAGCTATTGGAAACGGTTCTGATTTTAAAGTTGGTGCTCCTAAAGTTGACGGTGCAAGCGTTGAAGCTTCTGTTATTGGAAACGGCAAAGCTAAAAAAGTTATCGTTTACAAATATAAACCTAAAAAGACTTTCCACAAGAAAAAAGGTCACAGACAACCTTTTACTGAACTTAAAATTGAAAAAATCAACGGTTAAGTATGATTACAGTTGAATTTTTTCGTAATTCCGACGGCAGGATTTTTGGCTTTTCTCTTTTTGACCACGCAAATAGCATTGTTTGTGCGGCTGTTTCGGCTTTGGCACTTAATTGTGTTAACTGCGTTGCAACATTTACGGACATTGACTTTATTTGTGATGCCAACGAGAAAGACGGCGGTTATCTTGTTTTTAAAATCCCTGAAATTGAACAGGGAGAATTTAATCATGATGTTGATTTGATTTTTAATTGTTTTCATCTTGGTATTTTTGGTATTGAAGAGGAAAACAGTGCGGATATAAAAATTATCGATAATGTTAAATAAGGAGGTGCTTTTACAATGTTGAGAATGAATCTTCAGTTCTTCGCTCATAAAAAGGGTGTTGGTTCTACTAAGAACGGTCGTGATTCCGAATCTAAAAGATTGGGACCTAAACGTGCTGACGGTCAGTTTGTTAAAGCAGGAAACATTCTTTATACTCAGAGAGGTACTAAAATTCACCCAGGTACAAATGTAGGTATTGGTGGTAATGATACTTTATTTGCTTTGGTTGACGGTACTGTTAGATATGAAAGAAAAGGCAGAGACAAAAAACAACTTTCTGTTTATCCTGTTGCTGAATAATTTTTTTGAATATTTTTTGAGTATCCTTTGGAGAAAATCCGAGGGGTACTCTTTTTTTGTTTTTTGGAGATGAAGCGTGGGGGTGTGAGTGAGATGTAATGGGGGAATGGGGGAAGAGTATCTTTTGGAGGAAATGCGAGGGGTAGTCTTTTTATTTTTCCTTTTTTGTATTTTCTTTATATTTACTTAGAATGTAGTTTTTTGAAGATTTTAATGTTTTTATTTTTTGCGAAAGAACGGGGTTTTGAACTTGTATCCCTTGTTTTGCACGTTGTTCTTTTGCACGTATTTTTAAATCTATGCTACTTACGGCACGTATTTTTTCTTGCATTTTTTTTATTTCGGGGCGAAATTCTTCTTGACGGCGATTTAATTCGCCTTTAAATTCGCCGAAAATTTTCATAAACGTATTATCGGCTGTTATTACTTCTTCTATTATTTTTTGTTTTTCTTTTACAGCTTCACCAAGCAATAAATCTTTATCTGAGCTTGTTAATGTTTTTTCGAAAAGTTCTTGATTTTCGGTTATATTATAAATTTGAGTTAGCAATTCTTCTTTTTTTGTTAATAAATCGAGCAAAAAATTTATTTTGAATTTTAAATCGTCCAAATTTTTATCCCCCTTTTTATTTTTATAATAACCTACAAAAAAGAGTTTGTAAAGTTATAAATTTTTTTGGGGGAGGGGAAAGGGAAGAAAGAGAGCAGAGAAAAGGGGGAGGGGTGGAAAAGGGGGAGGGGTGGAAAAGGGGAGTTTTTAGGAAAGAGTAAAAACGGGGGTTGGGGAAAAGGGTTGGTTTTGGCGATTAAAAAAATATCAAGTTATGCTATATTGCTTTAAATTTTTGCTTATGTTACAATTATTTTGAATGGAGGGATTTTTATGTTTGATAAGAAGAAAATCGAGCGTATTTTTGAACGCACAGAGATTGACGAAGATAAATACAATTTAATTGAGGGGAAGAACGGGACTCCTGTTTTGAAAGTTAATTTTGACGGTTGTTCATTTTTTTTGAACAGCAAATATAATTCTGAAAGAGAGGGCGAACTTTTTGCGAAAGAGCATTTTAAAAACTCGAAGAACATTTTTGTTTACGGTTTGGGAATGGGATTTCATATTAAAGCTCTTGCAGATTTACTTACGGAGGGGCAACATCTTTATTGCCTTGAATGCAATTCGGTTATTGCGAAAATTGCCTTTTTAAACACAGAAATTTCGGAAGTTCTTTCACGACCCAACATTACTTTTGTTCTTGCTGACGAATTTAATTATGCTGTTGAAGTTTTAAAAGAGTTTATTTCAAAAGACGATGTTAATTTTATTTGTCACGAGGTATCTCTTAGGTGTATTCCTAAAGAATTTTTACCTATCAAAGAAACTCTTGATACATATGTTATACGAATTAAGTCACACAAAATGCTTGGCGATTTACTTATTGAAAATTCAAAAGCAAACTTGGCGAAAGGTTATGAAAACGGTGGTAAAGTTTTTAAAAATAAATTTTTGGGAGTTCCGGGGATTGTTGTTTCTGCCGGACCTTCTCTTGAGCTTAACGGGGAAGAGCTTAAAAAGGCGAAAGGTAAAGCCGTTATTATATGTGTTGGGAGGGCTTTCAAATACTTAAAGAGCATTGGGGTTTCTCCGGATTTTTGCATTATAACCGACCCAAAGCCATCGACTATTGACCAAATTGACATTGACGAAAAGGAAATTCCTCTTTTATTTTTATCGACGATTTATCCGATTGTTGAGCAATATAAAGGACCGAAATACATTTTATTTGAAAAACATTCTGCTTTGGAGGGAGAAGAAGAATTTTCTCTTGAAACGGGAGGGTCGGTTGCGACAACGGCTTTAAGTTTTGCTAAGCTTATTGGTTGTGAGCCACTTATTCTTATTGGGCAGGATTTATGTTACCACTCACAAAAAACTCATTCGGGGGAAGAAAGCGGTTTTATTATTTCAAAAAAGAGCAGAAGAGTTTTAGGGATTGACGGCGAGGAATACATTTGCCCAGCTAATTTATACGAATATTTAAAATGGTTTAGAAAATTTGCACAGAAAAACAGCGATATTGAACTTATTAACTGTACGGCGAAAGGTGCTTTTATTGAGGGATTTAAGCATTTACCGCTTGATGAGGCTCTTCATATTTGAGGGGTTCAAGGGGAGTTTTTGGAAATCCTATTTTCTTTGGGGCAAAGAGGAGCCCTTGGAAATCCCAGTTTGAAGGGTTGTACTTTTTGGCGCAAAAAGTACCAAAAACGTGGGGGATTTCGATTTCCCCTTGGTTGCATAGGCGAGCAGTAAAGCGAAGCTTTACGACCAGCCCTTAACCCCTTGAAACGAGCAGGGGTAAACCCAGGACGCATAGGCGAGCAGTAAAGCGAAGCTTTACGACCAGCCCTTAGCACCCCCGAGGGTTGGGAATTTTTTTTGGAAAAAAAGAAAAAAGGGGAATACGGAGATTGAGGGGAAAGTTGATTTCGATTTCCCCTTGGTTGCATAGGCGAGCAGTAAAGCGAAGCTTTAAGACCAGCCCTTAGCACCCCCGAGGGTTGGAAGTTTTGGGGGCAAAGGGGAGAACGTAGGAGTTGGGAAGAAACAAGGGGGGGAGAGCGAGAGGGTTAATTGAAATATCGATTTATATCATCTTTATTTATTGCGGGGTGGAGGGCGATATTTATACTGTTTGAAATTATATTTGCAAGGCGTTTTACAACGGCATCGACTTCTTTTGGGGTTACGAACATATTGCCGTTGCAGGGTGTTAATATTTCATATATCAAGTTGTATTTTTCTTCTTTATCGAGAGATTTTAACATTTTATAAAATTCTCCACCTTTTTTTGATTTTTCACTCATTTCATCGAGGAGCTTATCCATTGTATCATTTATAAGCGTTGCGGCGTCGACAACTGTTGGAACGCCTATTGCGAGAACGGGAATTCCGAGGGTTTCTTTATTTAACGCCATTCTTTTGTTTCCAACGCCGGAGCCGGGGCATATGCCTGTGTCGGACATTTGGATTGTTGTGTTTATTCTTTCAATTTTTCTTGCGGCGAGTGCATCGACGGCGATAATTAAATTGGGTTTTATACTTTTGCAAATTCCTTTTATTATTTCGCCGGTTTCAATTCCTGTTATTCCCATTACTCCCGGGGAAATTGCACTTACAGCACGCACGTTGTGGTTTAATTCATTTGGGAGAGTTTCGGTTATATGGCGAGTTACGAGGATTTTTGAGATTACAAGCGGGCCGAGCGAATCGGGCGTTATATAACGATTTCCGAGCCCAACTATTAATATTAATGAATTTTTTGTTAATTTTGTTAATTCCGAGATGTTTTGGCTTAAAACTTTTATTATTTCTTCATGGGCGGTTGCATCATTTTCTTTCATTAGGGAAGATTCGATTGTTATATAATTACCTTTTGGTTTGCCTGTGCTTTTTTCGCCATTTTCATTTATTATTTTAACTTTTGTTACCTTTATCTTTTCTGAAACTTCTTTTTCATTAACGATTATTCCGTTTAGCGAAAGTTCTTTTTTTTCTTTTATTTTATTTGACGAAAGCATCAATTCGGTTGCTTCTATTGCAAGGTCGGTTCGGATTGAAAAATTTTTACTGCTTTCTTTTTCCATTTTTTACACCTCTTTAATTTACACGATTTTTGAAATATTATTTTTACTACATTTTTGGGGAAGAAGTTCATATATTTTGTGTAAATTTTTTTTATTTATTCATTGACTTATTTGTTTTTTTTGGGTACAATATATATGTTTATTCCGACTCTTGAGTACGTTGCTCTTGAGTGGTCAGATTGTTGACAATATTTACCCTCAATATTGCGAACGAACCAATATTAAAAATTAATTTTATTATTTTTTTAGGAGGAAACCAAATTGGCTAATATTAAATCTGCAAAAAAACGTATTAAAGTTATTGCAAAAAAAACTATGAGAAATAAAATGATTAAATCTGCAACAAAGACTGCTATTAAAAAAGTTATTGTTGCTGCTCAGAACGGAAACAAAGAAGAAGCAAACGCTATGCTTGTTGCTGCTGTTAGAACAATTGACAAAGCTTGTACAAAAGGTGTTTACCACAAAAACAATGCTTCAAGAAAAAAATCAAGACTTTACAAAGTTGTTAACAAAATGGCATAATTTGACAAGATGCAAGGGACGGGATTTCTTGCAGGCTTGAAAAAGGAAGAAATGACGTTTTTTTGCACAAGGCTTTCTTGCGAAAGCCTTTGAAACGTCATTTTCTCTTGGACGGGCAAAGCTCGTTTTGCGGAATTAATGCGACAGTTTATTTATAAACTGTCGCAAATGTTACGCAAGCAAAGCTTGCTTGGTTATAAATAATAGTTTTTTGCGAATTCGTTTGTGTTGGAAGCGAGAGCAGAGCAAAGCGAGTTTGCAAATATGTTTTAGTTAAAATACAAATTTGATTTTTAAAATGGTTTATGTTGAGAGAGATGGCCGTTTTGAAAATTATTGGAATGCGAATACTACAATGTTGGGATTGTTATGGCGAGTTTGAGGGGGCTTTGGTGGCTTCTTTTGGCTTGCTCTTTTTTTTATTTTAACGAGTTTTTGAAAGGGGGATTTTTATGAAAAAAATTTTGAGTATTATACTTTCTTTATGTATGGTTATGTCATATATGCCGACGATTGTTTTTGCAGATGATGTTGAGATTGAGTCTGCGTTTTCTGATGCAGAATTTAAACAATATATTGCAGATGCAGGATTTGACAAAGACGGAGACGGATATTTGTCACAAGATGAGATTAACGATGTTAAGGGGGTTAATTTTGGAGAGTATGGTTCATATGCTTTGGGCAAGGATTATATTGTTAACGATGTTAAGGGGCTTGAATATTTTACAGCTTTGGAATATTTAAATTGTTATGGGTTAAGCGGAATTTCAAAAATAGATGTTAGTAACAATGTTGCATTGAAAGAGTTAGTTTGTTCTAAAACGGGGATAACGGAGATTGACGTTAGTAAAAATGCAAATTTGGAAAGGCTTTATTGCGATTATACTGGGATAACGAAGATTGATGTTAGCAAAAATGCAAATTTGAAAAATCTTGAATTCTCTTTTACAGATATAACGAAGATTGATGTTAGCAAAAATACAAATTTGGAAAGCCTTAGTTGTTCGGGGTCAGGTATAACGAAACTTGATATTAAAAACAACACAGCTTTGAAAACGCTTATTTGCGATGACACAGGGATAACAAAACTTGATGTTAGCAAAAATACAAATTTGAGCACCATTGACATTTCTTCTACTAAGATAAGCAATATTGATTTTAGCAACAACAAAAATTTGGCTTACATATACTGCAATTATACTAAGATAAGCAATATTGATATAAGCAGTGCTGAACATTTTAACAGTATTGAATGTTGTTATAGTGGGATTAAAGCTTTGAAATTGCCTGAGAACCTCGTAAGATGTGTTACTAATGATAACGTATCAAGTGAATTTTGTACATATAACAAAAGCAGTGACAAATATGAATATGACCTTTCGAAAGTTTCGGGAATTGATTTGACGAAAGTTAATAATTGTAATGTTTCTGATGGAAGTTATGATGCTTCAACGGGAATTGTTACACTTAATTCCGACAGTGCAGTTTTTACATATAGGTATGATACAGGTATTAGTTATTATCCTTTAAATATTACGATAAATCTTTTTAGCGATATTAGTTGTGATGATGCTGTTTGGTTCCCAGATGAACAATTTAGAGCATATATTAAAGATGCGGGATTTGACGAAGACGGTAACGGGAAATTGTCACAAACTGAGCTTTCGAAAGTTAACACAATTAATATTACTGAGTTCAACAGTTTGAGCAAAAAATATGAAGTTAAAGATTTTACGGGAATTGAATATTTTACGAATTTGAATGTTTTGATTTGTTATGGTGCAGAAATAACGGCTCTTGATGTTAGCAAAAATACGAATTTGATTAATTTGGATTGTTCCGGTACAGGGATAACAGATATTGATGTTAGCAAAAATACGAATTTGCTTAATTTGACTTGTTATAACACAGGGATAACAGAGCTTGATTTGAGCAATAATGCGAATTTGAGTGCGTTGAATTGTCATGACACAGGGATAACAGCTCTTGATTTGAGCAATAATGCGAGTTTAAATCAATTGAGTTGTTACAACACAGGGATAACAGCTCTTGATTTGAGCAATAATGCGAATTTGAGTAAGTTGAGTTGTTACAACACAGGGATAACGGCTCTTGATTTGAGCACGAATGTGAATTTGAATGAGTTGAATTGTTACAACACAGAGATAACAGCTCTTGATTTGAGCACGAATGTGAATTTGAGTAAGTTGACTTGTTTCAACACAGGGATAACGGCTCTTGATTTGAGCACGAATGTGAATTTGAATGAGTTGAGTTGTTACAACACAGGGATAACAGCTCTTGATTTGAGCACGAATGTGAATTTGAGTAAGTTGACTTGTTCCAACACAGGGATAACGGCTCTTGATTTGAGCACGAATGCGAATTTGAAGGACTTGGATTACCAATATTGTAAGCTTAAGCTTGCGAAGTTTCCTAACAGTTTGAAAAATGTTATCAGTGGGGAAAATTCATGGACGGAAAACTTATTGTTTAGCGATTTTACTGCCGGCAAATATGAATTTGACTTTTCAGAGAGTTTTGGACTTGACCTTTCGAAAGTTTCGAACGTCAGCGTTTCGAACGGGGGAGGCTATGACGAAAATACGGGAATTGTTACGCTTGTGTCAGACAAATCGACATTGAGCTACACTTATGATACAGGAAACGAAACTTATCCTTTGGTGGTTTCGTGCGAACTTCATGTTGGAGGAGAACTTGATTATAACGACACGACATTGTTCCCCGACGAACAATTTAGACAATTTATTTCCGGAACGAGCATTGACGCAAACTTTAACGGAACATTATCGCTTGATGAAATTAACGCTGTTACGGAAATTGATATTGCGAGCAAGGCGACTTATGACATTGTTAATTTTAAAGGAATTGAATATTTTACAAATTTGAAAAAGCTTAATTGTAACGGAAAGACTTCTGTTACAGAAGTTGACGTTAGCAAAAACGCAAAATTGGAAATATTATATTTGGAAGGAACGAATGTTTCAAACATTGATGTTAGCAAAAATTTGGAGCTTAAAGAACTTGATTTGACTAATTTACATAATTTGGAGAATCTTGATTTGAGCACCAATGATAAGCTTGAAAAATTGTATATTCTTTCAACGAAGATAACGGAGATTAAGCTTGACAATTGTTCGAATTTGACTTTCCTTAATTGTGATGAAACGGGTATTTCGGAACTTGATTTGAGCCAAAACACGAAACTTAAAGAACTTTTATGTACGGGAACGGATATTACAGAACTTAACCTTAAAAGTTGTTCGGAACTTGAGAGAGTTTTATGCTCATCTACGGGTATTTCGGAACTTGATTTGAGCCAATGCCCAAATCTTCATGAGCTTAACTGTTCTTATACGAAAATTTCGGAACTTGATTTGAGCCAATGCCCAAATCTTCATGAGCTTAACTGTTCTTATACGAAAATTTCGGAACTTGATTTGAGCAAAAACACGAAGCTTGAGAAGATTAATTGCAGTGATACGGATATTGAGAACATTGATTTGAGCGGGATTACCACTTCACATGATTTTTATGCGGAAAACAACAAACTTAAAGCGGCGAAGTTTAACAACAATTTGCACGTCTTAGTTAATTACGGAAGTTTATTGAAAGAAAGGGCTGTTTTTAATTCTGAAACAGGCAAATTTGAATATGACCTTTCGAAAGTTAAAGGGATTGACCTTTCGAAAGTTTATGATTTTGACTTAGGTAAAGCAGGAAGTTATGACCGAAATACGGGAATTGTTGCGCTTGAAGGAAAGGATTGTGAATTTGTTTATTTGTATAATACCGGAAATGCAAGCAATCAATTGAGAGTTGTTATTGAGTTAAGTATTGAATTTGATTATAATGATGTTAGTTTATTTCCCGACGAACAATTTAGAACGTATATTAAAGATGTTATTGACAAGGACGGAAGCGGAAAGCTTAACGCAGAAGAGCTTAACGGTGTTGCTAGTATTGACATTACCAAAGATAACATAGCAACGGGCAAAGATTATTATGTTGAAAATTTTAAGGGAATTGAATATTTTGTGAACCTTAGCGTAATTTTGTGTACTAATATAACGACATTGAAAACGCTTGATGTTTCGAAAAATACGGACTTGCGGGTTATTTATTGCGATGGTTGTTCCGGACTTTCAACGCTTGATGTTTCGAAAAATAAGTATTTAACAGATCTTTGTATTAACGACACGGAAATATCAAATATTGATTTGACAAAAAATAGTTACTTGGAAAATTTTTCTTGCGTAAACTCTAAAATAACGGAGCTTGATTTGAGCCAAAATATCAACTTAATAAGTTTGATTTGTGCTTCTACTAAAATAAATAAGCTTAACCTTGACGCAAATGTTAATTTGGAATTCTTAGACTGTTTTGAAATGGATATAGAAGAGCTTAAATTGGATAATAATAAAAAATTAGTAAACTTAGACTGTTCTGAAACGAAGATAAAAGAACTTGATTTGAGCCAAAATGTTGATTTGGTTTATTTTACATGTACAGCTAATGAAATTGAAATGCTTGATTTGAGCCAAAACACTAAATTGGACTTCATTAATGTTTCGATGAGCAAGCTTAAATCTATTAAGCTTTTTAACGGAACTATAACCGATTTTATGTCTTATGACAACATATCGAATGAAAACTGCGTTTATAACGAGAGCAACGGAAAATATGAATTTGATATTTCAAAATTTAAAGGTGTTGATATATCAAAAATCAGCGAAGCTTCGGTTACAAACGGAGGCGTTTATGACAAGACAACGGGAATTGTCAGTTTTGACAGATTTGGCGACGGAACAGCCCAATTTACATACAAATATGACACAGATTGTTTGGGCAAAAGCTTAACTCCGGAAATTATCCTTAACCTTGGTGGAAAGCAAACTTTGACTTTGGCTAATTTTAAATATACCGAGCCGGTGGATTTGATTTATGACGGAACGGCAAAAGTTGCAACGGTTGTTCCAAATGTTTCGGGAATTGGCGAGATTACAATTAAATATTTTGACAAGAACGGAACGGAAAAAACGCCTATTGATGTTGGCGAATATACTGTTAAAATTTCGGTTTTAGACGGAGATGTTTTTAAGGCAACGACAGAGGACATTGAGATTGGAAAATTTAATGTTGTTCCAAGAAACGTTACCATTAAGGCAGACGATGTTGTTATTACATATGGCAACGACGTTTCGGAACTGACATATACAATTACTGACGGAAGCATTGTTGAGGGAGACCAAATTTCGGGAAATTTGGAAATTTCGAATATTCCTGTCAGTGCTTCGGGAAAATATTCTGCCGGAACTTATACAGACGTTGTTTTGCAGGGAACTCTTGCAATTAACGACAATTATAACATTATTTTTATTGAGGGGGACGTTGCCGTTGGAAGGCGACCGGTTGTTGTTGAATGGAGCGGAACAGACGGGCTTGTTTATGACGGTGCACTTAAGATTATTTATGCAACGTGCAAAAACGTTCTTGACGGAGATACACTTAATATGATTCTTGGGGGAGACGTTGAAGCAACGGAGCAAGGACAATATAACGCTTATGTTAAGAGCATTGACAACGAGGACTATACGATTTCTGACGGGGCGGTTGGAGTTTCGAAGGACTGGGCAATTTCGGCGGATTCGAACGAAATTATGGAATTTGAAATTGACGATTGGATTTATGGAAATTCACCGAGCCAACCTATGGCAACCGCAAAATATGGAATGCCGACATTTGAATATTCGGACAAGGAAAACGGAGCGTTTACAGGCAATGTTCCAACGAACGCCGGAACATATTATGTTCGTGCGAAAGTTTCGGGAACGGGAAGTTATTCGGAGGCAACGAAGACAATTCCGTTTAAGATTTTGTCGAGGGAATTTTCGGGAAGTGTTTTGGACATTTCTGACCAGTTTTATACAGGGGTTGCCGTTGAACCGAAATTGACTGTTCTTGATGGCGAAAACACTCTTGTTAAAGACAGAGATTATACTGTTAGATATTCAAATAATGTTGAGGTTGGAGAGGTTACGGCAAACATTACGTTTATTGGAAATTATTCCGGAACGGTGACAAAGAAATTTAACATTGTTACGAAGCCTTTTTCCGGAACGATTTTTGATATTTCCGACCAAACATATACGGGAAGCCCTATTGAACCGAGCCTTAGCATTGAATTTGAGGGAAAGAGCCTTGTTAAAGACGTTGATTATACCGTTAGCTTTTTGAACAACGTAAACGCCGGAGAGGCAACGGCGGAAATTAACTTTATTGGGTTTTATTCTGGAACGACGACAAAGAGCTTTAACATTGTTCCGAAAGCATTTTCCGGAACGATTTCAGATATTTCCGACCAAGGATATACGGGAAGAGCCGTTGAGCCGAGACTTAAAGTTGTTGAAAACGGAAAGACTCTTGACAAAGGCATTGATTATACCGTTAGCTTTTTGAACAACGTAAACATTGGAGAGGCAACGGCGGAGGTTACGTTTATCGGAAATTATTTTGGAGCGACAACTAAGAAATTTAACGTTGTTCCGAAAAGAGATTTTGGCGGAAGCATTTCGGACATTTTGCACCAGACTTACACAGGAAAACCTATTGAGCCGGAATTGGTTGTTTTTGACGGCGAAAAAGTTCTTGATTTGGACACAGATTATACCGTTAGCTTTTTGAACAACGTAAACGTTGGAGAGGCAACGGCGGAGGTTACGTTTATCGGAGTTTATTCAGGAAGTATTAGCAAGAAATTTTCTATTTTGCCTGCTGAGGCGGAAATTTCTGAAAAACCGATTGCAAGCGACGTTTATGTTGGCGAAGAGCTTTTTAACTCGATTATTTCGGGAGGAAAGGTTGTTGGATTTGGCGAAGAACTTGAAACTGTTTTTGAATGGAAAAACGGTTTGGAAATTTTGGATAGCGTTGGAACATTTGAAAAAACAGTTGTTGCAACGCCGAAGAATACAAACTTTAAGCCTTTTGAATTTAATGTTTCGGTTGGAGCGATTGAAGAGGAAAGCAACAAACGACACCACAAAGGTTCTTCCACAAGCTATCTTATAGATTTTGAGAGCAACGGCGGAAGCAAGGTTGTTTCGAAGAGAGTTGGCAAAAATTCGACAATTTATGAACCAACGAAGCCGACAAAAGAGGGATTTACATTTGACGGCTGGTATGTTGACAAAGCTTTTGAAGAAAAATTTGATTTTGACACAATTATTACCGAAAATATGACACTTTACGCAAAATGGAACGAGGGCAAAGAAATTCTTGACGAGAGCAACGACGACTTGAAACAGATTATTTTGACTGTTGGAGAGCTTGAAACGATTGTTTTTGGCGAGAAGAAGATTAACGACGTTGCTCCGAAGATTGTTGGCGAAAGGAGTATGCTTCCAACGAGATTTGTTGCGGAGAACCTTGGTGCAAACGTTCTTTGGGAAGAAAAGAAGAAGAAAGTTACAATTAGCGGAAACGATGTTGTTATTGAACTTTTTGTTGATTCGGACGTTGCAACGGTTAACGGCAAAGAGGTTAGACTTGACAGCATTGCATTTGTTGAAAACGGAAGAATTTATACTCCTCTTAGATTTGTTGCCGAAAACCTTGGGGCAAAGGTTGATTGGATTGCGGAAAGCAAGAAAGTTGTTATAACGGTTAAATGATGTTGCGGAAATTGGATTTCTGCGAGAAGTTTTGAAGAGTAATTTTCCTTGGGCGAGCAAAGCTTGCCCGAGGAATGAATGTGACAGTTTGCAAGCAAAGCTGTTGAATGTGTTTCGCAAGCAAAACTTGCTTTTTTGGAATATTGAGGAGAAGAGGAAGTTTTGAGAGTGGAATTTAAAAAATGATTGAAAAATTCGGTTTTTGGGAGCTTTGGCTATCGGAAACCGAATTTTTTTGTTATTGAAAAAGGCATTGTTTTATGATAAAATTAAATTATCTGTAGGTTGTTACGATTGTTAATTTATTTTATAGGGGATATTTAGCTTTTTGAGAGTTGAAGGAGAGTTTTTTTATGAAAAAGAATATTGATATTGGAATGGTTCTTGTTTTAAGTATGTCGGCGATTTCATCTGTTCAAACGGTTTCTGCCGAGGCAGATTCGAAAGCCGAGAATTCTTTTGATTATCTTGAGAAAATTGGGGCAGACGAGAGGGAGAGCGACTCTGAAAATTTTGAACAAGATGAAATTAAAAATTCGGAAATATGCATTAAAACTTTGGACAAAAGCGAAAGTATAAATTCGGGCAAAATTATTACGGAAAGAGTTTTTGACAATCAAACGGTTTCATCAAGTGCCATTGATGAGGGGTCGGTTGATTTTAAGCTTAAATTTAAAAATCCTTCCGCAAAAGAAGAATTTTTGGAGAATAATTATGTTGAAGCTTATGACGAATTGGCTTCCGGCGGGTCGGTTGGAATTGTTTCGCAGAAAATTCCGTATATTGGCTTTGATGTTTCACTTGGTGACATTGTTGTTGATAAAAGCGTTTCGACGAACGGTTTTGTTGTTTTGCAAAACGGAAAAAGCACATCAGTTTTTGGCGATAAGAAAATTATGATTTCGGGAACTTCCGACAAATTTGGCATTTTTATTTCTGACGAAATAAATTTGGATTTGGTTTTAAACGGGGTTTCACTTTCTTCGCAAAAAGGTTTTAACATTGGGGAAAATTCGAAAGTTAATTTTAAAATTATCGACAATTCTTTGAACACAATTACAAATTTTTCTAATGACGGTTTACTTAACATTTATGGCGAAACGGGAACTTTGACAACGAAAGAGTTTTTTGGCAAAGTTGGCATTTACGGCGGTGTTGTTAAGGCAACGGAAAAGCTTGATGAAATTTCCGATGTTATTGTTACGGGCGGGTCGGTTGACATTGAAACTGATTTTGTTGTTAAAAATTCGGAATTTAGCGATGTTCGACTTAAAAAGAATGTTATTAATATTGAGGGAGTTAACTCCTCGGAGACAGTTGTTGTTAATGCAAACGGCGAAGAATTTGTTTCAAAGACAGACGTTGGCGGAAATTTATATTTATTTTTGCCGGACAGAGACAGCAAAGTTGTTGTTAAAAATAAAAACACTGCTTTTGCGACATACATTAAACAAGGGTTTGACGGAAAGTATATTGCAAAGGAAATTTCAGAAATTAACAGGGTTGATGTTGAAGTTTCTCAAAGATTTACTTCAAACGATTTTGTTGATGTTGATTTTAAAGTTCGAATTCCTGAAAGTATGAAATATTCAGATGATTTTAATGTTGGTGTTCAATGTTTTGAAAGCGGTTGGCTTA
This sequence comes from uncultured Lachnospiraceae bacterium, assembly GCA_964531385.1. Classification (GTDB taxonomy): domain Bacteria; phylum Bacillota; class Clostridia; order Lachnospirales; family CAG-274; genus MGBC114079. The sequence continues at coordinate 79,207 of CAZHGC010000011.1, forward strand.
TTGACGATAAAGTTTTGGAGAAAGATTTTGCAAAAATTTCTTCTGACGAAAAAGGCGAGTATTATTCTTTTTCTGTTTGCGGTCTTGAAAACGGGAAAAACTACAAATGTAGAGTTTTTTCTGTTTGCGATGGTGATGTTGAATTTTCAGACGTTATGGATTTTAAAACCAAGAGTTCTTCCGAATTTCGGGCGGAGAACAGTTTTGATGAAATATCCGTTTCGGGTTTTGAAAAGGTTTTCAATTCTTGCGAGCAAGGCATTGACGTTAGGACAGACGTTGATTTTGAAGTTGTTTATTATAAAGACGGCGTTAAACTTTTGAATAATCCGATTGATGCGGGGAAATATGTTGCGAAAGTTATTGTTAATGACGGCGAGCACAGATATTTTGAAAAAAACTTTGATTTTGTTATTGAAAAGGCGACACCGGAGGTTTTTGAACTTCCTTTTGTCAACAATGTTGTTAGAGGGCAAAGCATTTCTGCAGGAAAGTTTTTTGACGGCGAAATTTCCGGAATTGACGGCGAGCTTGACGGGATTTTTAAATGGAAAGACGGAGACGCTATTGTTGAAAATTCGGGCGAATATTTTGCCGAATTTATTCCGAAAGACGAAAATTATTCAAAAATTGAGTTTTCGATTTTTGTTGAAGCGGACAACGAAAGGCACATTGATTTTGTTACGGATTTGAACGAAAGTTTTGAAATTCAAGAGGGCAAGCTTTTAATTTTGAAAACGGAAGCGGTTGTTAACAACGGCAATTCTGTTATTTATCAATGGTTTAAGAACGGAAAGCCGATTGACGGTGCTCTTTCGAGTATTTTGGTTATAAACGATGTTTCCGAAAAAGATAGAGGAGAATATTTTGTTGTTGCAAAGAGCCTTGACGGCTGTTTTGCGGAAAGTCGAAAATGTTTTGTTGATGTTGTTTTTGAAAGCAAAGTCGAAATTTCGGGCGGTGGAGTTAGAAAAAGCAACAAAAAAATTACTATATCCGTTGACGGCGAAACGGAAAAGGCAAGCGAGGAAAGTTCGGAAATTTATGAGGATATTTCCGAGACAACGACGGAAGAGGTTTTTGACGGCGAAAAGAAGAAAAAAAGCAAAAATTTCCTTGAAAGGCTTTTTGAGCAAGATGATTTTACAGATGATGATGAGTTTTTTGAAGAAAGCACAGAAAGCACATCTTTTGACGAGGATTTTTCAGAAAGCGAAAGTTTTGAGGAAGAAAGTTTTGACGAAGATTTTTCCGGAGAAACAATTAAAAGAATTACTGACGATTTACTTATTGAAATTTACGGAAAAGTTAGTTATCCTGATGACAAAACCGTTGAGGCGAGGGCAACATATCTTGGTCCGGAGATAGTTGGTGAAAAGTCGGTTTTTCAGCTTAGCGAAACGGGTTATTTTATTGAAGTTGGCAAGTATGATTTTAGCGGGAAAAGCGTTCACATTTTATCGGATAGAGACTATTCGCTTATTGTTGGAAAAAAAGCGAATTTTAACGACGTTAGATACCATTGGGCGGAAGATGACATTAATTTTATTAGTGCGTTTGAACTTATGGGAGAATGCAATGGAAACTTTTATCCGAACTCAAACGTTTCGAGGGGCGATTTTATTTTATCGCTTTACAATCTTGCAGGAAAGCCAGAACACGAGACAAACCAAAATTTTTCTGACGTTTGCGAGGGCGACAAATATTTTGACGCTGTTAACTGGGCTTTTGAGCAAGGTTTTATCAAGGGCAGAAGCGAAACCGAATTTGGCATTGGGCTTAATGTTACAAGGGAGCAGGCGGCGGTTGTTATTTCAAAATATGTTGAAAGAATGGGATTTGACGTTTCTTCCGTTGGCAACATTTATTCGGACTATTCAGACATTAGCGAATGGGCGAAAGAGGCTGTTGGAAAAGTTAGTGAATGTGGAATTATGAGCGACTTGGGGTATGGCAGATTTGAGCCGAGAGCCTTTTGTACAAGAGCCGAAACGGCAATGCTTTTGAAGAAGATTATACAATATAAAATTAGAATATAATTGGGTTGTGTTGGAGCAGTCACAAAAAAATGGGGACATTTTTTGTGGCTGTTTTTTTTGTTTGGGAGTGGAGCGGGGTTGGAGGTTGAGGGAAGTTTTGGGGGGTGATTGGGGTGGAGGGGAGTTTTTTAAGTTGA
>CAZHGC010000012.1:0-74957 GCA_964531385.1 uncultured Lachnospiraceae bacterium
AAAAACGCCCGAAAACGGCGTAAAATCAAGGGTTTCAGAAAAATGTTGTCCTTACAAAATCGTACCATCTGCCGCCATATTCTCATATAGGTCGGTTCGGGGGTCGCCTTTTGATTGAAGATAAGCGGCTGTGAAGGGAACGCCTGCCGAACTTGAGGGATAGACTCCTGTTCCATGATCAACATAATAACTGTCAAATCCTTGCTTTTTAATTATATCGGGGTCGGCATCTTCTGAAAGTTGCATAACTATTGCACCAATCATTTCCAAATGGGCAAGTTCTTCTGTTCCTATATCGTTTAACACTGCTTTGCCTTGAGCTGTTACCATTGTGAAACGTTGGCTTAAATAGCGAAGAGCGGCACCAAGTTCGCCGTCTGCACCGCCATATTGGCTTATAATTATTTTTGCAAGAGCCGGATTTGTTTGTTTTATTTTAACGGGAAATTCAAGCTTTTTTTCATAAATCCACATTATTAATAACACTCCTTTACATTGAAATTGAAATCATTTTGCCATGGCCAAGGGCAATTAATCCACATAAAATCGTTTTCGTTGCTCATTGACCTATATGAGCAAAGCGGACCGTACATTTCTTCAAATTCATAACGCAAAGAGTCGGCTTCTTGAATTATGCTGTTGTATTTTTCTATGGCTTCGGTGTCGTTTGGGTGGGTGTCGAGAAAAAGATGCAAATCGACAGCTATGAAATCAAGAATGCTTATTTTTTTTAATAATGCGTCTCTGTTTTTGTTATCGTTCATAAATTAACAGCCTCCTTTTTTTAAATATGGCTCGGGTTTGTAAAGTTCGGGGAAAATTGTTCCTGCTGAAAATGCTTCGCAGGGGCTTAGAAGAGAGCAATATTTTTGAAAAGGAACATAAGCTCTTGCAAGCTCATTGACAATGATTTTTTGTTCATACGGAACGCATTTCATTTTTCCGATGTCATCGCAACAAGTTTTGTCGTAATCCGATTTGTTATTGCACATAGTTACACCTCCGAAAAAATTAGAGATTGTCATAAATTTTGATTTTGACAATCTCTGTGAATTTGAGATAATTGCCACATAATTTAATCAATGGAATATTTTGTCTTATGAATACTTTTCAGAATGGTAAAAAAATTGAAAAGTATTTTGATATAATTATGCGGGGGTTGTTTTAATGCAATTTATGAACCTTTCGAAAGGAGAGAAAACTTTTTTGGTTCATAATTTATATTATTCAATTGTTTGGAAAGTGTGATAAAATTAAAATGAGTGTAACAATTGGATTAAATTGGATAATGGAGGAAAGTGAGTTTTGATTTTTATATGGATTGAAATTTATAATATGGTTTGTAATTTTTTTTAAAATATATTATTATAGAGGAAGAAACCGTATTATGATATTTAAAACAAAGTTTTTGTTTGTGCGGTATTTGAAAATTGTTTTTACCCAAAATTTTTGATAAAAACAGGAATAATTTTTGACTAAATTTTTATATGATATTATGAGGTGAAAGATGAAGATTTTAAATTCAATTCCAAAAGAAGACGGTTTTTTTATGCCTGCTGAATTTGACAAACATTACGGTTGTTTGATAATTTGGCCGGAAAGGGCGGATTCATGGCAATATGGTGCGGTTATGGCGAGAAAGGCTTTTGTTGAGGTTGCAAAGGCAATTTCAAAATCGGAAAAAGTGACCGTATTTGCAAGCAATGAGGCATATGATACGGCAAGGGAGATGTTACCGTATGATATTCGTGTTGTTGAAATGTCAAGCAACGATTCTTGGGCAAGGGATTATGCACCGACTTTTTTGAAAAACAAGAGCGGAATGCTTCGGGGGGTTGATTGGTATTTTAACGCTTGGGGCGGGCTTATTGACGGGCTTTATTTCCCCTGGGACAAAGATAACAGAATGGCAAGAAAAATATGCGATTTATATGATGTTGATGTATATGATGCCCAAAATTTTGTTTTGGAGGGCGGTTCTGTTCACGTTGACGGAGAGGGAACTGTTTTGACAACGGAGGCTTGTCTTTTAAGCGATGGAAGAAACCCTAAAATGACGAAATTTGAAATTGAAACGAATTTGAAAAACTATCTTGGTGCGGAAAAAGTTATTTGGCTTAAAAACGGGATATATAATGACGAGACGAACGAACATATAGACAATATATGTGCTTTTGTTGCTCCGGGAGAAGTTGTTTTGGCTTGGTGCGATGATGAGAACGACCCTCAATATGAAATGTCGAGGTCGTGTTTTGAAATTTTATCGAAAGAGACTGACGCAAAAGGGCGAAAATTGAAAATTCACAAAATTCCACAGCCGTCACCTATTTATATGACTGAGGAAGAATGCGACGGTTTGATAAATTTTGACGGAGAGCCGACAAGAACGGTTGAAGAACGACTTGCGGCATCATATGTTAATTTTTATATAGCAAACGATGCTGTTGTTATGCCGGGGTTTGGCGACGAAAATGATGAAGTTGCAAAGCGAATTTTGCAAGATATTTTTAAAGACAAAGAGGTTATACAAATTTATGCAAGAGATATTTTAATTGGTGGCGGAAACATTCATTGTATAACACAGCAAATACCATATTTTGGATAATGAGGAGGCAATTTACTATGAGAAAAATAAAATTGGCTGCAATTCAGATGAAATGCGAAAAAGAGAGAAACAAGAACGTTGAAAAAGCGATTGAGATGACGAAAGAAGCGACAAAAAACGGGGCAAACGTAATTCTTTTACCGGAGCTTTTTGAAAACGTTTATTTTTGTCAAGAAAAAAAATATGAGCATTATGAACTTGCTGAGTCAGTTTATGACAATTTTGCAATTAAAGAACTGCAAAAAATTGCAAAGGAAATGAACGTTGTAATTCCCGTTAGTTTTTATGAAAGGGATATAAATGTTCTTTACAATTCGGTTGCGATGATTGATGCGGGCGGCGAAATTTTGGGGGTTTACAGAAAAACTCATATTCCTGACGACCATTTTTATCAGGAAAAATTTTATTTTACACCGGGGAACACAGGATTTAAAGTTTGGAATACAAAATTTGGAAAAATTGGTGTTGGGATTTGCTGGGACCAATGGTTTCCTGAATGTGCAAGAGCTATGGCGGTTTTGGGTGCGGAAGTTATTTTATATCCAACGGCGATTGGTTCGGAGCCTGTTTTGGATTGTGACAGTATGCCACATTGGCAAAGATGTATGCAGGGGCATTCGGCATCTAACATTGTTCCGGTTGTTGCGGCAAACAGAATTGGAGAAGAAAAAGTTAATCCTTGTCCTGAAAATAATATGCAATCGTCTTCGTTGACTTTTTACGGCTCTTCGTTTATAACTAACGAAAAAGGCGAAATAATGAGCTTGGCAAGCAGAGACAAAGAAGAAATTTTATATTATGAAACGGATTTGGACGAAATTTTTGAAATGAAGATGAGTTGGGGGTTGTATCGAGACAGGAGACCGGAATGTTATTTGCCGATTTGCAAATGATTTTTGGAATTTTGAAAGGGGGAACTTATTTTGACAACAAAAAAAGGGCTTTAAAAGCCCATTCTTTGTGTGTCAATAAGTACTTATAAATAGAATTTCAGAAATAAAATTCTAAGCTAACAACGTTGTAAACTCACTCTATGATAAATTTAGAAATTAAATTGCACGAGTAACTTTATTTGCACGGAGACATCTTGTACAGATGTAGATTGATTTAACTGTTCCGTTTTCAACGATTTTAACTTTTTTAACGTTAGCTTTCCAAGTCTTGTTTGCACGTCTGCTGACCTGGCTACGATTGATACTTATTCTATGACCTGTCTGTCTTGACTTATCGCAAATTGCACATTTTGCCATTTTGACAGCACCTCCTTTAAATATAAATAAAAAAGTCATCGCCCATTATTTTAACAGATTTCTTTTACAAATGCAAGAAAAATTTAAAAAATTTTTAAAATTTTTCGAGAATTAAATTTTTTATTGCTCTGAAGCGTTTTGCACAGGACGTTGAAATGTTTCCCTGACGAACCATTTCGTTGAATTTTTCGAAGCTGACCCATTTTGCATCAGTTGTTTCACCGGGTTGCATTCGAAGGTTTTTTATTTCGATATCTTTTTTTATCATATACATATCAACGAACGAAAGCTGACCCATTAATGTTTTGATGCTTATAAGTTCGTTTTTTGATGCGTTTATTCCGGTTTCTTCGAAAAGCTCACGAAGGGCTGCATTTTGGCTTGTTTCACCGCTTAGCACAGAGCCTGTTGTTATTTCCCACGTGTTTGGGTAGGTTTTTTTTGAAGGGTCTCGGAGAGTTATGAGAACTTCTTTTTTGCTGTTTATTGTTACAACAGAAACAACAACGTGATATTCATTGTCGTTTAACGGAATACCTCTTTGATGAATTTTGTTTAATGGTTTTCTATTTTTATCGTATAAATCCCAATATTCCATAATTATCACCTTTCATATTTTTGTTGTCTGCAGTAACCTAACGTCATTATAACATTAGATTGGGAAATTTGTCAAACGGGGGCGAAAAAGTTGAACGAAAAAGAAAAATTTGGAAAAATTTTTTTTAGTGCATTTTGGCGAGGGCTTTTTTGAAAAAAATTGGGGGAAAAAGATGTTTTTTGTGCAAAACGTTGATTTTGTTACGATTATTAAAAAAGTGTTTTAAGGTTGGTTAAAGTATGATATAATAGGCTTATAAGTGGAGTTTATGAGGTGTTGATTTAGTTAGAATATTAAATTATTATTTTTTTGTGACGGGGGGATTTTATGGACTATATGTGGTTTTGGCTTATTGTTTTTGTGGTTTTGCTTGTTTGCGAACTTGCGACAACGGCTCTTATTTCCGTTTGGTTTTGCGGAGGTGCTCTTTTTGCACTTTTTGCAGATTTGCTTGGAATTCCGTTCATTGTTCAAATTGCTGTTTTTGTTGCAGTTTCGATAATTCTTCTTGTTTTGACAAGACCTTTTGTTAAAAAGATTTCAAAAAAAGAAGTTTTGAAAACAAATGTTGACAACTTGATTGGGAAAAAAGCGATGGTTACTCGGAAAATCGATAACAGCCAATTTTCCGGAGAAGTTAACATTAATGGGCAAATTTGGTCGGCGATAAGCGTTGACGATGAAATTATTGAGCCATTGCAAACGGTTGTTGTTGAAAAAATTCAAGGTGTTAAAGCTGTTGTTAAATCTGTTTGATTTTTTGGAGGTACATATTATGAATGGATTTATAGTATTGACTGTAATTATTTTATTGATTTTGGTTGTTATTATTTCGAATGTTAGAATTGTTCCGCAGGCTTATACATATATTGTTGAGCGTTTGGGGGCATATCATACGACTTGGCAAACAGGACTTCACATTGCAATTCCGATAATTGACAAAGTTTCGAAAAGGATTAATATGAAAGAACTTGTTGCGGATTTTCCGCCACAGCCGGTTATTACAAAAGACAATGTAACTATGCAAATTGATACGGTTATTTATTTACAAGTTACCGACCCGAAGCTTTATTCTTATGGTGTTGACAATCCTATGAAAGCGATTGAAAACCTTACTGCAACGACTTTACGTAATATTATTGGTGATTTGGAACTTGACCAGACGCTTACTTCAAGAGATATTATAAATTCAAAGATGAGGTCAATTCTTGACACCGCAACAGACCCTTGGGGAATTAAAATTAATCGTGTTGAGCTTAAAAACATTATGCCTCCGAAAGAAATTCAAGATTCTATGGAAAAGCAGATGAAAGCGGAACGTGAAAGAAGAGAAAAAATTCTTCAGGCTGAGGGCGAAAAGAGAAGTGCTATTCTTGTTGCCGAGGGTGAAAAAGAATCGGCGATTTTGAGGGCTGAGGCTGAAAAATCGGCTGCGATTTTGAAAGCAGAGGCAGACAAAGAAGCACAAATTAAACGTGCGGAAGGCGAGGCACAGGCTATTCTTGCTGTTCAAAAGGCAACTTCTGAAGGGCTTAAAATGCTTAATGATGCCGGAGTTACGCCGGAGGTTTTGAAGCTTAGAAGCTTGGAGGCTTTTGAAAAAGCTGCTGATGGGCAAGCAACCAAACTTATTATTCCTTCGGATATTCAAAATCTTGTTGGGGTTGCGTCGGCGATTAAAGAAGCTGTTAAATGATTTGGAGAAAATTTTTGTTAAACCGCAGATTGGTTTTATACTTTAATGAATTGATTGGCTGATATTTTTGAAAAATGAAAATATCAGCCAAAGTTGTTTTATTGAAGTGCAATTTGGTTACAGTGATTTAGATTTTATTTTTTTTTCGTTTATATATCTTGCAAGGTATACTATTGGGGTATCGGCAAGGCTTGTTACTATAAATATTATATAACTTGATACACATATATTTATTAAAGTTGGAATGTCGTATATGAAAAGAAACGAGCCCAAATTGAAAAGAATATTGTTTATAAATTGGGAAACGAGCGTTGAGCCGTTGTTTCGAAGCCAAAGATATTTTTTCTTGCTTCCTGATTTTTTTGTTGTTAAATACCACCATTTATGGTATAGCCAGACATCAAATCTTTGGGAAATGAAATAGACAACGAGGCTTGTTATCATAACTCTTGGTGTTACGGAAAAAACATTTTTTATCGATTGGAAAACAAAGTCGTTTTCACTTGGTGTATATAAAAACCACGATTGCGTTAAAATTATGAAGCAAAGCAGGGCGAGCATACTCATATTTACGGCTTTTTCGGAAGCTTTTTTTCCGCTTACTTCGCTTAGTATATCCGTTATTAAAAATGTTGTTCCGAAAAGTATGTTTCCGAGGGTTTGCTCCATTCCGAAAGCGTTTACCAAAATTAGAACTTCTATGTTTGCGACTATTGTTGCCGTTATTGAAAGGGCATACAGCCCGTTTTCTCCGAAAAGAGAGAACCACAGCAAAACAGATGAATATATAATTATAAGGCTTATTATTAATATAAATTCGTTACTCATTTTTTCCCCTTTCAAAGCTTATTAATTTGAAAATTTTATTTTGAAAAAATTGCACAAAAAAAGCCCTCAAAGGGGCGTTAAAGCTTGATTTTAACAAACTTTTTAAGACAAACTTATTTAAAGAGTTGTCTTATGTATATACATTTTTGCCCATAGTTTTGTTTTTTTGGACAGGATGGTTTCGAACTGTCCTATGTTGAAATTTGCAAAATTTCTTTTTAGGCTATTATAGCACAGATATTTTTTAAGTCAAGAATTTTTTGTTTATTCTTTGTTTTTTTGAAAATTAACAAAATATTTTGCAAATTGGTGTTTATTTTTTGTTCGAAATATTGTATAATGAACTAAAGGCAACAGAGTACACTTATAATTTTTAATTTTGGCTGATATTTTGGAGTATTTATAGAGTGGCTTTTTACAAATTGGCAAGTTGTCTGTCTATCAAGTTATAGAGATTGAGGAAATTGGGATTTCTTCAAAAAGTTGAGTTGATTATTTTTATACATTTGGTTTAATTTGGAGGAGGAGTTTTTATGGAACTCAGAAATTGTAAAAAATGCGGAAAACTTCACTATGGAACAGGCAGAGTTTGCAACGAATGCCTTAAAAAAGAAGAAGAAAAATTTGACCTTATTAAAGCGTATCTTAAAGAGTATCCGGATAGTTCAATTGTTAAAGTTTCAAACGAAACAGGTGTTTCTGTTCCGGAAATTGAAAGGTTTTTGCGTGAGGGCAGGCTTGAAGTTACAACAGGTATGAACGATTTTTTGAAGTGCTTGAAATGCGGAAGCCCGATTAAAACAGGAAAATATTGTCCGGAATGTGAGAAAAAAGTTATTGATGACGTTAAAACGGTTTACAGAGCGGTTGCAACGGGCAATGAAAAAGAATTGCGAAGCGGTGGCGGCCCGAGAATGCACACTGATTTTGCATCTCGTAAAAATTGAGGTCTGATTGACAAAGGTGAATGACTTTATGAGAAATTTATTTATTACTTTAATTTTTCTTGGCTGTTCAACATTTTTTTTCGGTTGTGGTGCTGAAAAGGAAGAATTGTTTTCGATTGATGACGAAACAAAGACTGTTTATGCAACGATGATAAACGATGTTTTGAAAGAAAAACGCTGGAATTATGACGAAAAGGCGGTTTCTTATGAAAGAGGAACGATTCCCGACGAAAGTGTTGACGGTTTTGATGAAGTTAGGAAGGTTTTGGAAACAGAGGGAGCGAACATTGATGATATTAAGGGAATGGACACTGTTTTGGCATCGGTTAAAATTTTTCATTTTAACAACGACGAAGCCGGAAAAGCATATTTCTATTTTATCGATGATGAACTTGTTTGCAAATATTATGTTTCCGGAAATAACATTTATGCACTTTCTCATATAAATGTGTTTTCTCCCGAAACTTTTTCGGGAAAAATTGAAAATCTTGAAAAAGAAGAAAACTTTCAATGTTTTCAAGAAGATGCTGTTTTTGACGGCTTTGAGGACAGTTGCTCTCAAAATTCGGTTGTTGGGCAAATTGCTGACGATAAAGTTAAATTTTTTAAATTTAAAGACAACAATTTTTATCTTGAAAAAGAAGTTGACTTTTCGGGGCAAGGCTTATTTCCTATGGATTTGTCGTTTGATGATGACGGGAATGTTGCTGTTTTGCTTGGAAAAAAGAAAAAGACGGAACACGAAATTATTCACAGCAAAGAAGATATTCAAGAAATGAAAGAAAACGGATTGACAGAGGCAGAAATTAACGGAACTGAAATTTTTGCTTCTGACAGCATTGTTTTTTTTGGAAAAGATTATAAGCAGAAATTTAAGCCCTGCAAGCTTGAAGTTAGCAGTTATGGGTCTTTGGATTTTTGCAAAGGCGAAGTTTTTGTTTCGAGAGGAAAAGGCGTTGATGTTTTTTCGGAAAAAGACGGAGTTTTTTCAAAGACAAAACAATATTTACTTAAACAATGGGTTGAGAAAATTAAATCTGCGGATATTGATGGCGACGGGAAAAATGAATTTGTTATGACAGATTGCACAAATTTATTTGTTTATTCACTTGACGACAAGCCGGCGTTATTATGGCGGACACATTTTTCGCTTAGGTCTATGAGCAAGAGATTTTATATTGACGACCTTAACGGAGACGGTGTTGGGGAAATTTATGTTTCTGACAGCTTTTTGAAAACATCGGTTAAGTATGTTCTTGCGGAGTATGGATTTAAATCTTTTTCTGTTGATTATGGCAATGAATACATTGTTGGAGATTTTGACGGAAACGGAAAGGCTGATTATGCTGTTATTGACAGCGACAGCGAAACTTTTAAAATTTTTGTTTGCAAATGATTTGCAACTTTATCAGACAGCTGTTTTGAGGGTTTTTGCCTTTGAAGCAGCTGTTTCAGCGAGAAATTTGACTTTTGATTTTTTGTATAACTTTTTTATCTGTTGGTTATACTTTCCTATATGATTAAACGGAGGGTTGCCTAATGGACGATAAAAAGAAAATTATTTTAATTAAAGGTGGAAAATCAAGGTGGTTTGAACAAGCGATATTTATTTTGAAAGACAAAGAAAAAGCTAAAAATATGCCTAAAAATTTTGTTGAAGAAGCTGAAAAAATTATTAATAATTATATGATTAGAAATTATTCTTCGGAATGCAACGTTATTGAGAGTTATACAAATGCAAAGAATGTTGGAAATTCGATACATTCGAAAGCGAAAAAGAAAAAATTTGATAAATTTTTAAATGTCCTTATTATTTTGAGCTGTATTTTGATTGGGTTGATTTTATATTATTTTAATTAATGATATGGTTTTGATTGGGTTGATTTGGAATGGATTGTGATTTTGTGATTGACAAGGTTTTGGGAACGATTGAAAAATTTAATATGCTTGATGTTGGTGATTGTGTTATTATTGGAGTTTCAGGCGGGGCGGATTCGACTTGCCTATTACATATTTTGAAAAAAATTTCTCATATTTACAATTTGAGGATAATTGTTGTTCATATTAACCACCAAATTAGAGGAAAAGACGCTTTTGATGATGAAAAATATGTTGAGCGTTTGTGTATACAAATTGGAGTTGAATTTTTTGCATTTTCCACTGACATTAAAAAAGAGGCAAAAAGACTTTCCGTTTCGGAGGAAGAGGCGGGACGAATGTTTCGATATAAATGTTTTGATGAAGTTTGCGAGAACGTTGGCGGGGGGAAAATTGCTGTTGCACACAACAAAAACGACAACGCAGAGACGATTATTATGCGATTTATTCGTGGAACGGGAATTAAGGGGCTTTGCGGAATTTCACCAGTTAGAAAAAACATTATACGCCCGCTTATTGAATGTGAACGATTTGAAATTGAGAATTATTGTTTTGAAAACGGAATTGATTTTAGAACGGATTTTACAAACAATATGGAAATTTACACAAGAAACAAAATTCGACTTAATCTTTTGCCTTGGATTTCTCAAAATTTAAACGAAAATATTATTTCTTCTCTTACAAAAAACGCAGAGGTTATTTTTGAAGAAGAGCGATATCTTGAGGAAATTTCTCAAAATGCGTTTAACGAATGTGTTTTGAAAGAAAACGATGGCGAAGAGGTTGTTTTGGACTGTGAAAAGTTTTTGTCTTTTCACGAAACCGTTAGGCGGAGAGTTGTTCGGATTGCTTGTAGATTTTTTTCGAGAGATTTACACGACATATCTTTTAAACACGTTAATATGGTTATTGATTTGGCGAAGGCAGAAACAGGGAAATTTTTGCGACTTCCTTCCGACATTTATGTTGAAAAAAGCTATAATTGTTTGAAATTTTTAAAAAAAAGTCAAAAATCTTCTTTTTATTTAAAAGAACCATTGTTTTTTGACTATGAATTAATGTATAATAAAGTTATAAAAATTCAAGAGACAGGCGACAAAGTTGTTGTTTCGAGAACAGGATTTAATTCGTTCTTTTCCGAAAAGCCATATTTTACGTTATGTGTTGACGAAAGCAAAATTGTTGGAGGGCTTAAAGTTAGAAACAGAAAAAACGGCGACCGCATTTTTATTTTGGGCGTTGGAAACAAAAAGCTTAAAAATATTTTTGCTGAAAATAAAATTGGAGAAAGCCAAAGAATGAAAGTTCCTGTTGTTTGTGATGACGAAAATGTTGTTTGTGTTGTTGGGTTGCGTAATTCTGATTTATACGCACCGAACGAAAAAACAAAAGACAAAATTTATATATATTTTTGGAGGTAATCTTTATGAAAGAGACTATTAGTGTTCTTATTCCCGAAAAAGAAATTGAAAAAAGAGTTTGTGAAATTGCAGAGCAAATTTCAAAGGATTTTGAGGGCAAAAGCATTACTTTGATTTGCATTTTAAAAGGCGGGGTTATGTTTTTGGTTGACCTTGCAAAAAGAATCAGACAGAATGTTGAGTTTGATTTTATGGACGTTTCAAGCTATGAAAACGGCACAGAATCAAGCGGAAATATTAAGATAAACAAAGATTTGGAAAATCCTATTGAGGGAAAGAATGTTGTTATTGTTGAAGACATTATCGATTCCGGAAGAACTTTGAGTTATCTTTACAGATATCTTAAAGATAAAAAACCGGCAGCTCTTAAAATTTGCACACTTTTTGACAAACCGGAAAGACGTGTTTTTGATATAAAAGTTGATTATACAGGGTTTGAAATTCCCGATGAATTTATTGTTGGTTATGGTCTTGATTATGCGGAACAATACAGAAATTTGCCATATATAGGAATTCTTAAATTTGAAGAATAATTATGTTTTTTTGAATGCCTTTTTTGGTGCTTTTAAGGGGGCTTTATATGAAAAAAATTTTTTATAAAGTTAAATCCAAAGTATCCAATTTTTTGTGGAACAGCAAAAAGCCTTTTTTTGCTGTGATGTTTATTTGCATTTTTGCATTGCTTGTTTTTTTAAGTTGTGCCATTGTTTCATCATACAACCGTTCGGGGGAAGTTTTTGAAGTTGGAACAAAATTTGGAACGGAACGCAACCAAATTTTGGAGCAAAAAAAGATTTGTCTTGAATTTAAAGAAAGCGGAGAAATTTCAATTATCAAGCGTGGGCTTATAGATTTGGATTTTGAAAAGCTTTCGATTGACGACAAATATTTATCTTATGAATATAAAATTATTTTTCCAGGGGACTATTTGAGTTTTTTTGAAGATGATTTTTATTCGGTTAAAAATGATTTTATCGATTCGGTTTACATAGAAAACAATGACAGCGGAAAAACTGTTTTAACCGTTAAAGAAACAGATATATTTGCATTTGATATTTTTAAAGAGGATAATTGTGCTTTTTTTGTTCCGATTTCTCCGAAAGAGCATTATGAAAACATTATTGTTATCGATGCGGGTCATGGCGGAACTGACTTTGGTGTTGGAAACGGGGATATTTTTGAAAAAAACATTGCTTTGGATATTTGCCGAAAAATTGGCGAAAGGCTTGAAAAATCGGAAAACATTAAAGTTTATTTTACAAGAGACGATGATTATTTCCTTAAAGACGAAGAAAGAGCCTTTTTTGCAAATCAATATGCGGATTTTTTATTGTCGATTCACGTTAATTCTTTTGATAATTTTAATTTTTCGGAAAAGTCAAATATAAATTATTTTTCACAAAACGGGAAAAATTCCGAGTCGGAAAACTTTGCTAAAATTTTGCAAAAGCATTTTTATGAAAAATTTTCTCTTGCAAAAGAAATTGATGTTTTTGAAGATAGTTGTTTTTTGCTTGAAAAAACGGAAGTTCCGTCTGTTTTGGTTGAATTTGGCTGTTATAATCTTGAGAAAAATTCCATTGATGAAAACTTTATCGATGGGGCGGCGGACGCTGTTGTTGATGCAATTAACGAATTTTTTTGCCAATGAGCTGAAATTTTGATTTTGGGAAAAATAGTTTTAAGTTATAGTTATTGGCGAAGTTTATGTATGGGTGGTTTTATATGGACGAACAAGTTATTATTGAGGGAATTGTCAGCGGGATTGTTTTTTACAATTCCGAAAACGGATATACTGTTTTTTCGCTTGAAACGGAATATAATGATGACAAAGATATTGACGATGAAATTATATGTGTTGGAACGGTTCCGGGGATAAACGAGGGCGAAAATATTAAAGTTACCGGTTCTTTTGTTGTTCACCCAAATTATGGGCGACAGCTCAGTATTCTTGTTTATGAAAAAACTATTCCGAAAACCGAAAAGGGAATTGAAAGATATTTGGCTTCGGGCGTTATTAAAGGGATTGGCCCGAGGATTGCCAACAAAATTGTTGAAAAATTTGGAATTGAAACTTTGAATATTTTTGAAAACGAGCCCGAAAGGCTTTCTGAAATTCGAGGAATAAGCAGAGAAAAAGCGATTTCTATTGGTGCTGTTTTTCACGAACAAGCAGACTTAAGAAGAGCTATGTTATATCTTCAGGATTATGGCATAAGCCCTGTTTATGCTATGAAAATTTACAAGAGATTTAAAGAAAAGACTCTTGAAGTTGTTCAAAAAAATCCTTATATTCTTGCGGAGGAGGTTTTTGGGATTGGCTTTAAAACGGCAGATGGAATTGCCGAAAAGGTTGGCATTGAAAAAAACTCACCTTTTAGAATTGAGTCGGGGATTAAATTTGTTTTGAACAGCGAGGCGAACAACGGAAACGTTTATTTGCCGATTGATACACTTATAAAAAAGACGGCAGGACTTTTAAACATTGCCGATGAAAACATTGAAAACACAATTTTGAAGCTTAACGTTACGAAACAGGTTTGGGTTGAGGACGATGAAGATGCGGGAAGAATTGTTTTTTTAAATTCTTATTTTTACTATGAAAAATATGTTGCAAGGAAGCTTGTTGAATTATCCGTTGCGGAAGTTGAAGAAAAAGCAGACTATAAAAAAGAGCTTTTAAATTTTGAAAAAAGCAGTGGGATTATGCTTGCAAAAAACCAGAAGCTTGCGGTTTTGGAAGCTATGCAAAACGGTGTTCTTGTTATTACGGGAGGCCCCGGAACAGGAAAGACAACAACTATTAACACAATTATAAAGCTTATGAAAAGCGAGGGTTATGAAATTAGCCTTGCCGCACCGACAGGACGTGCCGCAAAGCGTATGACAGAGACAACGGGACTTGAGGCTCAGACAATTCACAGGCTTCTCGGAATTAGTTTTATTTCTGATGACAACAAGAAGCAAAGTTTTGACAAAAACGAGGACAACCCCATTGAGGCTGATGTTGTTATTGTTGACGAAAGTTCTATGGTTGACATTATTTTGATGTACAATCTTTTGAAAGCGATTGCTTATGGAACAAGGCTTATTCTGGTTGGTGATGTTGACCAACTTCCGTCGGTTGGGCCGGGGAATGTTTTGAAAGACATTATAAACAGTGAATGTATTAAAGTTGTTCGGCTTAACGAAATTTTTAGACAAGCGGAGCAAAGTGCCATTGTTATGAATGCCCACAGGATTAACAAAGGCGAATATCCTGTTTTGAACGAAAAAGAAAAAGATTTTTTCTTTATGAAAAGATATGATGCGGGAAACGCAGCACAAACTATTTTGGAGCTTGTTACAACAAGGCTTCCCAAATATTTGAATTGCAACGGAATTAAAGATATTCAAATTTTGACACCTATGCGAAAAGCAACTTTGGGAACGGGCAATCTTAATTCATTGCTTCAGGAAAGGCTCAATCCGAAAGACAAGTATAAATCTGAAAAAGAGTTTAGAAAGCTTATTTTTCGAGAAGGCGACAAAGTTATGCAAATTAAAAATAATTACAATATGGTTTGGAGCATTTTTGACGGGAAAAGAAGAAAAACTGACGAGGGCGTTGGGGTTTTTAACGGTGACGAGGGAATAATTGAAAGAATTGACAATGACGGCGAATATATGGACGTTTTATTTGACGATTGCAAAGTTGTTAGATATGATTTTACACAGCTTGACGAACTTGAGTTATCATATGCTATTACAATTCATAAATCACAAGGAAGCGAATATAAAGCGGTTATTATTCCGATTTATTCCGGTCCGGATATGCTTCTTAACAGAAATCTTCTTTATACAGCCGTTACAAGAGCCAAAGAACTTGCGGTTTTGGTTGGTTCGCCGGAAGTTCTTTTCAGAATGATTGACAACAACAAGCAAATTGACAGATTTACCGCACTTAGAAAGAGAATTTGCGAGATGAAGGAGGTTAATTCGATTTGAATGTAAATAATGTAAATCTTGCGGCGGTTGCCGTTAGAAAAGAGCAATATCCCGAAGGAGGACTTCCCGAAGTTGCTTTTGCGGGAAAATCGAACGTTGGCAAGTCATCGCTTATAAACGCAATGATTAACAGAAAGGCTCTTGCGAGAACGAGCGGAAGCCCCGGAAAAACAAGAACTATTAATTTTTACAATGTTGAAAATTCACTTATGTTTGTTGATTTACCGGGATACGGTTATGCAAGAACTTCGAAAAGCGAGCAGGAAAAATGGGGCAAGATGATTGAGGGATATCTTATGAAGAGGGAATATCTCAAAGGAATTATTTTGCTTATTGATATTAGGCACGAGCCCGGAGAAAACGACAAAATGATGTACGAATGGCTTAGGCACTATGGGCATAAAATAATTATTGTTGCAACAAAGAGCGACAAACTTAAAAGAAGCCAAATTAACAAGCATTTATCTGTTATTATAAAGTCGTTAAATCTTGAAAAAGACGACATTATTATACCTTTTTCAAGTGAAAACAAGAGCGGAAAAGACGAACTTTGGGAAGTTATTGAAGAACTTATTCTTGAAAATTATGAAGAGGCGGGAGAATAGTTATGGCTGTTAAGAAAAAGAGCGGTTTGATTAAAATTTTGATGCTGCTTATTTTTGTTACTTGTGTTATTTTTATTAGTGCGGTTTCTTGGAAAAGCGGAAGCGAAGCGTTACACAGTGATTTTGAAAACGGAAAAAAAGCGGCTGCGGAAGTTTTATATAACGATATTTCGGGAACGGATTTTGAGAAAAATTATCCAAAAACACCGGAAGAGGTTATGGTTGCATATGGAAAATGCTACAAGCTTATTTATGGCAATATGATTAAAAACGAAGAAATTTTTGCGGAAGTTTTACACATTCAGCGAAAGTTTTATTCGGAAGAGCTTGCTTCGAAAAACGTTTTTGAAGAGCAACTTAAAAAAATCAAGGAAGATGTTGAAAATTTGAAAAAAGAGAAAGTTACTGTTATTGAATTTGAGACAAAGCCACCGATTTATGACAAAAAATATGACACTTGCGAAGTTAGAACAGTTATCAGCACAAATGCAAAGCTTGACGGACAGAGTTTGAAAGTATATATGCTGTTTAATGTTATTAAAGACAAAGACGGATTTTGGAAAATTCAATCATTTAGAAACACCAACAGTGATTTTGAATAATTTTTGATTTATTTGGAGATTTTTGTTATGATTTTAGCTATTGACATTGGAAACACAAACATTGTGCTTGGAATTATTGAAAAAAACACCGGTGAAATTTTGGTTACGGCGAGAACTTCGACCGACAGAACTTTTACAGCCGACCAATATGGTGTTCAATTTAAAAATATTATTGAGCTTTATAATTTTGATGTTGGAAACATTGACGGGTGTATTATTTCTTCTGTTGTTCCACCGGTTTTGAATGCGGTTTCGGGGGGCGTTAAAAGGCTTACCGGTCTTAATTCGATTATTGTTGGACCGGGGGTTAAGACAGGGCTTAACATTCTTATGGACAATCCTGCACAAGTTGGAAGCGATTTAATTGTTAACGCAGTTTCAGCTTTGAAAAAATTTAAACCACCTCTTATCATTATTGATATGGGAACGGCAACGACCATTTCGGTTGTTGACCAAAAGAAAAATTATATTGGCGGGTGCATTATGCCGGGGGTTAAAGTTTCTCTTGATGCAATTTCTCAAAGAGCGTCTCAACTTCCGGGAATAAGCCTTACAGACCCAAAAAAATCAATTGGGAAAAACACAATTGATTGTATGAGAAGCGGTGTTGTTTATGGTAATGCGGCAATGATTGACGGAATGATTGAAAGAATTGAGGAAGAGCTTGGCGAAAAGGGAACTGTTATTGCAACGGGAGGAATTTCGGGGCTTATTATTCCATATTGTAAAAAAGAAATTGTGTATGATGAAAATTTGTTGCTTAGAGGGCTTTATGAAATTTATAAAAAAAATTGATAGTTTTTTTTGAGGTGACCGGAAAGGTTACCTCATTTTTTTTGCGGGGAAACGGGAGAGAGGGGAGAGGGAGAGAGTTGGGAGGAGGAGAGGATAAAATGAGAGTGTTGTTGAGAGTTTGTGGAAAAAATTAGGTGCTTGAAAAGGTTATCTTTATTTTTTGTGGAAAAGTGGGAGTGGTTGTGAAAATTGGTTATGATAAAGAATTTTGGGGCTGTGGGGAGTTTTTTGTTCACAGCCCTTTTTTCTTATTGAATGTGTTGGGGCAACATTAGGTTATTGCGATTTTACAGGTTTGCATATAAATTTTACTTGATATATTAAATGCTTAATTTAGAGAAATTTTGTTTTTTGCAGCAAAATTTTTTAATTTTTGAATATATATATTATATTGCGAGCCGATTTCTGCCAATTTGTCTGTATCTGTTATATTTCCCATACTTTTTACACTTCGCTCGAAAGCGGTTATTTGATTGTACAATGTTATGAATTCAGAAGAGGCATCTTTATTCAATTTTGAACGATTTTGGCTTATTGTGTTGATTAGGCTATGGAGTTCGGTTGTTGTGTTTACATTTGTTGATTTTGCGGAATTTATATCGGTTTGCGTTGTTGTATTTGTTGTTATATCTATTTGATAGAGGTCATAATCCCATTCGACTTTTGCGTCGAAGCTTTCGGAAACAGCACGCAAAGGAACAAGAGTTCTGTTATTTACTATTTTTGGCGGAACATCAAGAGTTATTGTTTTATTTCCGACTGTCATTTTATTTGAACCGATTTGCAATGAAACGACTTTTGTTTTTTTGCGACAAGTTATTTTTTGAGTTTTTGCATTCCACTCAACCGCAACGCCCATTGATTCTAATATTGCTCGAAAAGGAACGAGAGTTCTTCCGTTTTCGATTATTGGTTCTTGGTCGAGATAGATTGGCGAATTATCGATGAATATTTTTATATCGGGCTTTTCTTCTGCTGAAAAGATTTGAACGGAAGAAAGGGCAATTACAAGAGAAGATGTTAATACGAATAATTTTTTTTTCATTTTGTGGTTATACCTCCTGAGGTTATAAGATTATTAAAGATTTGTGTAAATGTAAATTTTAGTTGTGTGGTTGGTTGGGGGTTTTCTTTATAGTATCATAAATTTTGAGGTATATCAAGAAGTTTTTTGTAAAAAAATGGAAGGAGGCGAAGGAAAAAAAGAGAGGGAAGTTTAAAGGGAAAAAGGGGGGAAGTTGGGGAGGGAAAAGCGAGAACGAGGGGGAATTGGGGGAAAAGAGAGAGAAAAGTTAAAAAGGGGGAGAATTGGGAAAAGAAGAGGGAAGTTTAAAAGGGGAAGAAACAGGGAGTTTTGGAAAAGAAAAATGAGATGAGAGGGGGAAAGGAAATTAGAAAGTGAGGCGAAATTGGGCGGAAAAAAGAGAGAGACAGTTATTGGATTTTAGAAAATTTGAAAGAAAAAACGCCATAAGCAATTTACTCTACTTATGACGTTTTTGTTATATTTATAAAATATAAATATTATTTTTATTTACCGCTAAAAACATAATCGGGATTGATTACCTTTTCAAGGATTTCTGCAGCATCTTTTGCTGTTATATACTTACTTCCGGTAACTTTTGCGGCATTGAAGTTTGCGTCTGTATATGATTCGAAAGCAGGGTCGGCACTGTTGAGAACATAGTTCAAAACAGCAGCGGCGTCATTTATTTCAACTTTTCCGTTTCCATCGAAGTCACCTTTTCCATAAGTTGTTGCTTCTGTTGTTGATTCTGAAGAGCTTTCAGTTGTTGAAAGTTCGGAAGTGAGTTTGAGAGAAATTGTTCTCTTATCGCCCCATTCGTCGCTGTCTTTTTCTCTGTAATATACATCAACTGTTGCAGAAACTGCATCTGCTCCCTTTTCCGGAACTGTGAATGTTAATGTATTTCCGTCTTCTGAAACAGCAACACTTGTTGAATTTGAAACAACTTTTCTTTCGTAGCCTTCAGCAACAGCCGGAAGTGTTGCTGTTTGGGCAGCAACCTCATAGAGGTTGTTTGAGCTGTTATATGCGATGCTTTCATTATCTTTTGAAAGGTCAAAGTTAATTGCTTCGAGGATTGGAGCCATTCTTTCGGCTCTGTTCATTGGGTCCCAATCGTCAACAGTGTATCTGACATTTTCTGTGTTTTCAATTCCATATTTTCCTGTTGTGTAGTTATATGGGTTGAATTCAAGCATAAGCCAAGAATCTGTTACAACTGTTCCGAAAGGTTGAAGAGTGTTTTTGAGACGAGATGAAACGTCTATTGGATTTCCACTTTCATCAACTGAGCCATATTCGAAGAATTTTGCTTCGGAAGCCTTATTTTTGCTCATATCGGAATAACCGGAGCCAGCAATGTTTAATTTATTGTTGTTATTTTTTGTTATAACTGTTTTGAACATTGTTGCATTTGCAGCCTGACCGCCCCAAGGTCTTGCCCAAGCATTTGTTGTGTCGCTTCCGTTTCCTGTAACTTTACAGTTGTAGAAGAGGTAGTTTCCTTTTGGTGCGGAAACATATCCACCGGAAGTATTTGCTGTTGTTCCCCATCTGAGTTCACAGTTGTCGAAGATTGAGTTTCCTGTTCCACAGATATAGTCAACAGTTCCTTCAATTACACAATTTTTGTAGTATTGACGCATATGGTTTGTTCCAAGCGTGTCTTGCTCACTTACGAAGTAGCAACCGTTCATTTCTGCTTTGTCGGCAAGAATGAAGAAAGCACAACTTCTTTCTCTGTATGCTTTTTCCTGAACTTTTGTTGAACCAACTCCGAGAGCGGCTCTGTCAGGTTTTGAACCGTTTTTAGCATTTGCATCTTTATAGAATACAGTTTTTTCGGCTTCGTTTGTAATATCTACAGGAACGCAACCGTCTTCGATTTCCTCTTTTGTAACATATCTGTTAAATGAGCTTTCAAAAGTTATGTTATCTGCTTTGAATGCTGTTGCTGTATTTTCTATACGAATTGTATGACCCCAGTTTGTACAAGGTGCGGTATAAGTGTCGTTTGCTCTGTTTTCTTTAAGTTTGTCTTTGCTGTAAAATCCGTCTTCGCCGATACTGTAATATTTGTAACCAATTCCGTAGTACCAAGTTATGAGAACGTCTTTATAATCTTCAGATTCGGTATTTTTGAATGTTAAGTATGGTGCTTTTACGAAAATTTGCTCTCTGTATGTACCTTTTTTGAAGTTTAATGTTACACGTTCTTCTTCTGAAGAAGGTGTGTTGCAAGAGTTGATGAATTTCATTGCATCACGAATTGTTTTGAAAGTCATTGTGCTGACATTTGTTTGCAATGCGTTTGCATCAACTGTTATTTCTGTAACTTTTTCAGGTTCAACTGTGCATTTTGTTCCGAGAGCAAGACCAAGTCTTTTAATACTTGTTGCAACCATTTTTGAAGCTATTGATGCACCAACTTGACTTAAATGTGTGTTATCAACTGCACCGGACGAATTGAGAGCATGGAGAGCCTGAGTTCCTTCTGCTCCGCTTTCTTTATATACTGCGTTCCAATAATTTTGTGAATCATACAAAAGGTCAACCATTGGGATTTTATAATCGGCAGCAAGCTGTCTTATTGCTTGAGAATAGATTTCGTGTTTTTCTTCGGCTTTTGCGGAACCACTGCTGTCTCTTCTTGTTACAGGAGTTATGAGAATTGGTTGAGCACCAGCATCTCTTGCGGGTTTGATATATTTATTGTAAAGGAACCATTCGAAACAAGGAATTTTATTTCCGTTTCCGTCATCAAGAAATCCATCTTCGGATTTTGTCCAATCCAATGAGCCGTTTCCGATTTTTGAAACAGGAACGGAATATATTCCCGTATATTTATCGGGGTCTTTACTATCGGGAGCAGGGTTTATATAATCGCTTGTTTTTTCGTCGTTATGTCCCCATTGAATTAAGAGGTAGTCTCCTGTTTTGAGAGAATTTGTTAAAGTTGTGTAGTTTGCTTCTGTTAAGAAACTTCTTGAACTTCTTCCAGAAAGTGCAAGGTTATGAATGTTAACGTCTTGTGCGAAATAATCTCCGAGACGCATTGCCCAACCTTGACGGAAGTTGTATTTTTCTGTGTTTTCGGAAGTGTATTCACAAACTGTTGAATCTCCGACAACGTAAACATTTCCGGAGAATGGGAAGTTTTCGGCTTCGGAGCAATCGGTTGCATCGGCAGCTGCCTGAACAACGTGTTTGAGAGTTACGCCTGCGATTGCAAGAATTTTACTTCCTGTGTTTTCAATTTTGATTTCGGCAGTTTTATTGCCTGTGTAGTTGAAAGTGTATGCTTGGTTTGAACCTTTATCCAATTTAATTGGAGTTTGGGAAGCAAATTCTGTTCCGTCGGCATATAAAGTTATTTTTCCGTCTGTTGTTTCGCCTGTTTCTGTACTTGTGTAACCCGCACTTCCCGAAATGGAATTGGCATCAACGAACATTTGAACTGTTATTGCACAATTTCCTTTTACAGGAACGGAAATTGCCGCACCCGGATCAAGATTTACACGACCGAAACCTTTAAAAGCTCTGAAATTTACGGCTGCATTGGCAGTTGCGATAAATTTCATATCACCGTATGTATATTCGAGGTTTGTTGGATTTAATGAACCGCCGAGAGTATAGATTGTGTGCGTTCCGTCGGCAGCATCATATGTTCCGTTTGCAACAAGTTTGCTTGCTTCATCACTTGCGGCAAGGTTTGAGTCGAGGTAATTTGGGTTACTTGACAAGAAACTCCAAACACCGTTTCCCGTTTCAGAGTCGATTATGCTGAGACTTGCGGCAGAGGCAAGCTGAACATTTGAAAAGCAGCAAGTCAGCAGAAGAGTTAGAGCCAATAGCTTTCCCATTGTTTTTTTCATAAAATTACTCAATATAATTCCTCCTTTTTTATAAGAAACAATTTATTTGAAACAGCACACGTCGAAAAAGATTATATTTCGCACTTGCTGTTTATTATGAATTGATTTCTTATATTTGATAATTTGAAAGCCCGTTACAGAAATATGAATTATACAACCATGGGGCCAGTTTTCATACTTTATTATAACACATATGGGGAATATGTCAACATATAATGACAAATTAGTGAACAAAAAAAGAGGCGAATTACAAAGTTGTATTGAAAATGCTTAATAAAAATGAATTTTTTGAGACTTTTTTTGTGTATTTTTTTGGAGCTGAATGAAAGTGGTACGGATAGAATTGTTTTATTTATGCAAAAAGTGTTTTTGCTTTTGACGTGTTGAACGGGTTGCTTTAAATTTGATTTGGTTGGGTGATATATATTTCTTAATATTTATTTAGTGAAAAGTTATAAAAAATAATTTTGAATTTGGTTGTTTTGTATAAAAGATTTGCGAAAATAAATATTTTTTTGATTTGGCATTGTAATAAATTTCTTTTTATAGTATAATTATATTACAAATTTAATTTTGAAAGGGGTTATTTTTATGGCATTGGTAACAAGTAAGAAAATGTTTGAAAAAGCTTTTGACGGCAAATATGCAATCGGTGCTTTTAATATTAACAATATGGAAATTATTCAAGGTGTTACGAGAGCGGCTGCGGCTCTTAATTCGGCTTGTATTTTACAGGTTTCGAAGAGTGCTCTTAAATATGCAGGACCTAAATATTTGAAGGGAATGGTTGATGCGGCAATTGACGAAACAGGCATTGATATAACTCTTCATCTTGACCATGGCCCCGATATTGAAACCGTTAAAGAAGTTATTGACGCAGGATTTACTTCTGTTATGTTTGACGGTTCTCATTATGAATATGAAGAAAACGTTGCCAAAACTCTTGAAGTTGTTAAATATGCACACGACAAAGGCGTTGTTGTTGAGGCTGAGCTTGGAAAGCTTGCGGGAGTTGAGGACGAAGTTAATGTTTCTGCAGCAAACGCAACTTATACAGACCCTGACCAAGCTGTTGATTTTGTTAAAAGAACAGGCGTTGACTCTCTTGCAATTGCCATTGGAACAAGCCACGGTGCATATAAATTTAAAGGCGAGCCGAAACTTGATTTTGCAAGACTTGAAACAATTACAAACAAGCTTGAAGCTGAGGGTTTTGCAAAATATCCGATTGTTTTGCATGGTGCATCTTCCGTTGACCCGACTTGTGTTCAAATGTGCAACGATTTTGGCGGAAAAATTAACGGAGCAAAAGGAATTCCAAACGATATGCTTAGAAAAGCTGCGTCTATGGCTGTTTGTAAAATTAATATGGACACAGATATTAGGCTTGCAATGACAGCGGCTGTTAGAAAATTTATGGCAGAAAAGCCGGACGCTTTTGACCCGAGAGGTTATTTGGGAGACGCAAGAACTCTTATTCAAAGTCTTGTTGAGGGAAAAATTAAAGATGTTCTCGGTTCGGTTGATTCTCTTAAATAATAATAATTTTATATAAACTTTTAAAAAATATAAAAAATATGGGCTTGATGAAAGGCAGTTTATGCCTTTCTGAGCCTAAATTTTTTATTTGCATTTTATCATTTTAAAATTCATAAGTTTTTGTGAATTTGTTTTTTATACGGTTTGCACAAAAACGTTTTGTTATATACTTGTTTGGGTAAATGACAAACGTTTTTTTGTTATAATGCGGTTTACAAATTTAAGTGCAAATTTTTGTCGATAAACTATTGATTTTTGACAAAAATGTATGTATAATCTTAAATATTAATTAATTAGTTTTTGGGCAACACCGCACAATTATAATTTTATGCTTTTGTTTGAATTTTTCGTTTTGGGCAAAACTTTTTGTTGTGATTTTGGCTGTTATTGTCAATTTTTTTTGAACAGGAAAATTAATCAATTCATTTTATTAGTTGCGGTATTGCATTTGTTATTTGAAAGGAGAAAAAAATGGCATTTTATTTTGATGAACCATCTCATACTTTTAGTGAATACTTATTAGTTCCAGGTTATTCTTCTTCTGAATGTACCCCAGCAAACGCATCGTTAAAAACACCTATTGTGAAATTTAGGAAAGGCGAAGAAGAGTGTCCACTTACAATGAATATTCCTCTCGTTTCTGCAATTATGCAATCGGTTTCCGACGATAAGATGGCTATTGCTCTTGCAAAAGAGGGCGGAATTTCTTTTATTTACGGCTCTCAAACAATTGAAAGCCAAGCTGAAATGGTTAGACGTGTTAAAAATTATAAGGCAGGTTTTGTTGTTAGCGATTCTAACATTAAACCAGACCAGACTTTGCAAGATATTTTGGACCTTAAAGAAAAAACAGGACATACAACTGTTGCTGTTACGGAAGACGGAACTTCAAACGGAAAGCTTATTGGCATTGTTACGGGAAGAGATTATCGTGTTAGCCGTATGGACCGTTCAACGAAAGTTGAAGAATTTATGACACCTGTTAAGGACCTTATTTATGCAAAAGAGGGTACAAGCCTTAAAGAAGCAAATAATATTATTTGGGACCATAAATTAAACTCACTTCCTATTGTTGATGATAATGGCAGACTTGTTGCTTTTGTTTTTAGAAAAGATTATGACTCTCATAAGGAAAATCCGATTGAATTGCTTGATTCGCAAAAGCGATATGTTGTTGGAGCGGGAATTAACACAAGAGATTATGCAGAACGTGTTCCGGCACTTGTTGAGGCGGGGGCAGACGTTTTATGTATAGACTCATCTGAGGGTTTTTCAGAATGGCAAAAACTTACAATTGATTTTATTCGTGAAAAATATGGCGACAGCGTTAAAGTTGGTGCGGGAAACGTTGTTGACAAAGAAGGATTTTTGTTCCTTGCAAAAGCCGGTGCGGATTTTGTTAAAATTGGTATTGGCGGAGGTTCAATTTGTATAACTCGTGAGCAAAAAGGTATTGGCCGAGGACAGGCAACAGCTGTTATTGAAGTTGCTAAGGCGAGAGACGAATATTTTAAAGAAACGGGAATTTATGTTCCAATTTGTTCTGACGGCGGTATTGTTCACGATTATCATATTACTCTTGCTTTGGCTATGGGTTCTGATTTTGTTATGCTTGGAAGATATTTTTCAAGATTTGACGAAAGCCCAACGAATAAAGTTTCTGTAAACGGAAATTATATGAAAGAATATTGGGGCGAGGGCTCGGCAAGAGCGAGAAACTGGCAACGTTACGATATGGGCGGAGCAAGCAAGCTTTCTTTTGAAGAAGGTGTTGATTCTTATGTTCCTTATGCGGGAAGTCTTCACGACAACGTTAGCCTGACTTTGAGCAAAGTTCGTTCAACTATGTGCAACTGTGGTGCTTTGACAATTCCGGAACTTCAGGAAAAAGCAAAAATTACGCTTGTTTCTTCAACAAGTATTGTTGAGGGCGGAGCTCACGACGTTGTTCTTAAAGATAAAAATATTTCACCAGCTAAATAAGATATTTATTATATCTTTTTGAGGTGATTTTAAAAAGACTGTGAAAAATTAGAAATTGGTTTTTTGCAGTCTTTTTTTTGCGTGCTTAAACCGAAATTTTAATTGGACTTGTATATTTTTTTTGTTTTTGTAAATATTAAGGTAAGGTCGAATATTTTTGTTCAGTTAAAAGGAGGTTTTTTATGGGAGTTGATTTTGGAAAGGATTATTATGAAATTAGGCTTGAAAGCATTGGAGGGCTTGGTGCAAATCTTGCGGGAAAGCTTTTGGGGGAACTTGGTGCGTTATATCTTGGGCTTAACGCATCAAGTTTTGCGAGTTATGGTTCGGAGAAAAGAGGGTCGCCCGTTAAAAGTTTTATTCGATATGCAAAACCCGACAAGGAAATTAGAATAAACAGCCCGATTGTTTCGCCGGATTTGGTTGTTATTTTTAATGATAAACTTGCGGGAAAACCGCTTGTTATGGGCGGAGTTTGTGAAAAAACGAAAGTTGTTGTAAATTCTTCGGAAAGCCCCGAATTTATTAGAAACAGATTTAAAATGTTTGCGGGCGAACTTTTTGTTATTGATGCACTTAAAATTGCCATGGAGAACAAAACAAGGATTAATATGGTTTTGCTTGGGGCAACGGCAAAGGCAAGCGGATTTATTCCGATTAATTCAATTGAAAAACTTATAACGGAAACTCTTGGAAAAAAATATCCGTCAAGCCTTGAGGGGAACATTAAAGGAATTAGGGCAGGTTTTGAAAATACAACGGGGAAAATTATTGAAAACGACGGAAAATTTGAATTTGAAAAATATGATGAAGTTAGGCGACTTTGGGGATATGACAATGCTCCTTTGGGCGGAGTTAATCCTCTTTTCGGAAGCACTGTTTCAAATGATTTATCGGCAAGCCGAGAGGGGTTTGTTCCTGTTTTTCAAAAAGAAAAATGTATAAATTGCGGAATGTGTGATGTTTATTGTCCCGATATGGTTTATCAATTTGATGACGGAGAATTTAACGGCAAAAAAATGAAAGTTAATTTGGGGCCGGATTATAGGCATTGTAAAGGCTGTTTGAGATGTGTTGAGGTTTGTCCGACAAAAGCGATAACTTTTGGACTTGAAAGAGAATGTGATATTTCGAAGACGAACGTTGAAAACATTGAACTTTTGACCGATAATTTTAAATTTGATGATGTTGGGGCAAATTCTTGGGTTGAGTCGGTTTCTTATACGGTTAATTCCGAAAAATGATTGGAGGGATTTTATGCTTTGTCAAAAAACTGTTTTTGAAAGCGGAAACGAGCTTGCGGCTTATGCCGCAAAACAAATTAATTATCACATAATGGGATATTATCCGATTACACCGTCAACTCAAATTGCAGAGCAACTTGACCTTATGGGTTCGGAGGGACTTCACGATATTCGTCTTATTCCGGCAGAGGGCGAGCACAGTGCCGCAGGAATTTGTTATGGTGCAAGTGTTGGCGGGGGAAGAGTTTTTAACGCAACAAGTGCAAACGGACTTTTATATTCGATTGAACAACTTCCGGTTCAATCGGGAACGAGATTTCCAATGGTTTTGAATGTTGCTTGCAGAAGTGTTTCCGGACCGCTTTCAATTAAGGGCGACCACAGCGACATTATGTTTGCGTTGAATTGCGGTTGGATTATTCTTTTTGCAAAAACTCCGCAAGAGGTTTATGATTTTAACATTATTGCATTGAAAGTTGCCGAAAAGGTTAAACTTCCTGTTATTGTTGCTTATGACGGATTTTTTACAAGCCACCAGAAAAGGAAAGCTTTGGTTTTTGAAAATGACGAGGACGTTTTGAACTTTATTGGCAAAAAAGAGCCGACTGTTACGGCTTTAAATTCTGAAAAACCGGTTACAATCGGTTCTTATATGAACGAGCCGGATTTGACAAACAACAAATATCAACTTCATCTTGCTATGGAAGAGGCAAAAAATGAAATTTTTAAAATTTATGAGGAATATTGCGGAATTTCCGGAAGGAGACACCATATTTGCGAGGGTTATCTTGCAAAAGATGCCGAAGTTATTGTTGTTATTTTGGGGTCGGCTTTTGATACGGCGAAAGATGCGGTTGATAATTTGAGACAAAAAGGTTTTAAAGTTGGAGTTGTTACAATTAGTGTTTTGCGACCTTGGAACGTTGAAAAAATTTGCGAGGTTTTGAAAAACGCAAAAGTTATTATTGTTTGCGACAGACAGGACAGCTATGGTGCAAGCGGAGGAAATTTATCGATTGAAATTAAAGCTCTTTTGAAAGATTGCGGAATTAATTCATCGGTTTTGAGCAGAGTTTATGGAATTGGCGGTTGTGATTTTTATATTGAAGAGGCAGAAAAGATTTTTTATGACGGAATTAAAGTTTTAAATTTTGAAGAAGTTAAAAAATTTGATTATGTTGATAAATATGAGGGAACGGGCGAGAAAGACATTCAATATTTTGAGCCTTTGACAAAAGAAAAAACTTCTGTTGATGTTGTTAAAATTGAAAAAGATGAAAAAGGACTTTTTTTGGCGAAAGGCGGAAGCGTTAAAGAAACTTTGAAGATGCCGAGGAGGCTTGCACCGGGGCATGGAGCGTGTCCGGGGTGTGGAATTCCGATTAACGTTAATCTTTTGCTTAAAGGAATTTCGGGAAATGTTGTTTTGCTTTTTCACACAGGGTGCGGAATGGTTGTTACAACGGCATATCCCAAAACGACATTTAAGGTTAATTATGTTCATAATCTCTTTCAAAACGGTGGGGCAACACTTTCAGGGCTTGTTGAAATGTTTAACAAAAGAGTTGAAAGGGGAGAAATTCCCGATGAGGAATATACATTTGTTATGATTTCCGGCGACGGAGGACTTGACATTGGACTTGGCTCGGCTCTTGGGGCGGGAATTAGAAATCACAAAATGATTATTTTCGAATATGATAACGGTGGATATATGAACACAGGTTATCAACAATCTTATTCGACACCTATGGGGGCGAAAACATCAACAAGCCATGTTGGAAAATTTGAAAGCGGAAAATTGAATTTTCACAAAGACAACCCTCAAATTTTTGCGGCGGCAAATTTGCCATATGTTGCAACCGTTGCAGAGTCGCACCCCGTTGATTTTATAAAAAAAGCGGCAAAGGCACAAAAATATGCGAATGAATTTGGAACGGCTTATATTAAAGCTTTATCGGCTTGCCCGCTTAATTGGAATGATGAGCCAAGATTTGAAAGAGACGTTATCGATATGGCAGTTAAATGTTGTTATCACCCTTTATACGAAGTTGAAAGAGGAATTACAAAAATTAGTTATAACCCTGAGGAGAAAAAGCAAAAAGCCGATGTTTTGGAGTGGCTTTTGATGATGGGAAGAACCAAATATTTAAAAGATGAAAAATATAAAGATATTGTTTTTGAAATTCAAAAAGAAGTTGACAGACGTTGGGAAAGGCTTAAAGAAAAAAATAATTCCGAAATTTTATGAAAATGTTTTTTTGGGCGGACAAAAAACCGCCCGAAAAAGTTTTTGTAACAGTTGTATTGAATTTTTCGGTGTTGTTGTTAGCATAATTGACGAAATTTTTAATATTACAAAAATGTAATATTTTTTTACTTGTTTTTTTAAAAATCTTTGTTATAATAGTACATGATTGCCTTTTATTGGATTGTGTTTTTATTAAAAATTTGAGAAAATGCCTTATAAACGCATAATAAAAATACATAGTGATTTTAAATGCAGATTTTTCTTTTTTGAAAGGTAGGGTTGATTATATGAAATATTTGATTATTGGAACAGGCGGAACGGGTGCTTGTATTGGGGGATTTCTTGCAAAGAGCGGAAAAGATGTTACATTTATTGCAAGAGGAAAGCATCTTGATGCAATTGAACAAAGAGGGCTTTTTGTTCTTTCCCCGAAAATGGGAAAAATTCATATTAAAATGCCGAAAGTTACAAAAACGGAGTTATACACAGAAAAAGCAGACGTTATTTTCGTTTGTGTTAAATGCTATGCGATTGATTCGATTATTCCTTTTATTGAACGAGTTTCTCACGAAAACACGATTGTTATTCCGATTACCAATGTTTTTGGAGTTGCAACGAAAATTGCAAAAAAAGTTCCTAAGGTTGTTTCTTTGGGAGGTTGCATTTATATTGCAGCCGATTTGTCACATTTTGGTGAGATAACTATGCGAAGCGATATTTTCCGTATGATTTACGGTTTTAGAAAAGGCGACCCCAAAAAGGCGGAAGCAAGCAAGTGGGCGGATATTATCAATCAAATTACAGATGACCTTGTTGAAAGCGGGATTGATGCCTCGGTTTCTGACGATATTGGAACGGAAGTTTTTAAAAAATTCTCATATGTTTCGCCTATGTCGGCTGTTTGTGCATATCTTAACACGAATGCGGGAGAAATTCAAAATTCGGGTGTTCAGAGAGACACATTTATTGCACTTATAAAAGAGATTGTTGCTCTTGGGCGTGCTATGGACATATGTCTTGATTGTGATATTGTTGAAAAAAATCTTGAAATTATTTCTTCGGTTTTGCCAAACGTTACTTCGTCTATGCAAAAGGATTTGGAAAAGGGCGGAAATTCGGAGATTGAGGGTCTTATTTTTGACGTTGTTAAGCTTGGACACGAATATAACGTTCCTGTTCCGACATATGAAAAAGTTTCCGAGAAGTTTGGATTTTCGGAAAACTGAGGTTGAGGTATTGTAATAAAAATCTGCTGTTTTTTGGCAGATTTTTTGCAAAAATTGATTTGTTAAAAAATTAACTGCTATGGGGCGAATTGCTCTTATTGACAAAATACTTGAGGTGATTATCATTAAATATAAAATTAGCAGTTTGGCAAAGCTTTTGGGAGTTTCAAGCAACACTATCAGACGTTATACGGATATGGGATATATACACCCTGTTAAAGACGGGCAAAACAACTATACGTATTATGACAACATTGATGTTAATAAAATAATCAGAGTTCGTATGTATCGCAAATTTGGTTTTTCTCACGACGAAATTAAAAAAATTCTTGAAGAAGATGTTGACGGAATTTTGGAGAATTTTAAACAACGGCTTTTGGATATGGACGAAGAATTGGAAAAGATGAAATCTTTGAGACGTATGTTTAAAGCAAATGAAATTATGATTAAGCGAATTGACGAATATGACGAAAATTTTATTATTCAAAATGTTGAGGCAACTTATTATATTGAATATCAAAAGGGCAATGAAATTTTTAACGAAAAAGACCGCCTTTCGGCAATTCAGGAATTTATGTATTCTTTGCCGGAAACAAAGGAAGTTTTTATTTTTCGAAAAAATGACATTTTAAATGGAAATTATACAAATTCTTTTGGATTTGCGGCAAAGAAAAAAGACCTTGAGAAATTTAATGTTCGAGTTAATCATTATATGGACTTTTTGGACGTTCAAAGTTGTTTGTATTTTTTAATTAAAACATACTTGAGTGGCGACGACGCTGATGAAAAAAACGAGAAACTGAGAAAGGCAAAATTTGATGAAGCTTTTGAATATCTTGAAAAAGAGAACCTTATGATTGATAAAGACATTATCGGGTTTAATATAACTTCTGCCGTTGAAAGAGGAGAGCAAGTTAATTATACACTTGTTTGTATGCCTGTTGTTTTGAATTTGAAAAAATGATTGAAATTTTAATTGTGAGGTTGAAATTATTTTTGGTAAAAAATTTGTGAAATTTAATTTTTTTTGCTTGACTGTGACCCTATGTCATAGTTTAAAATAATGGTGATATGAATTGACGTATGATTGAAATTTTACAGTTTTGAACAGTGTTTTATTTATGTAATTGTTAAATTTGACATACAGAGGAAAATTGTTTTGAAATTGTTTTATTCGGTTATGCGTTAAATTTTAATTTTTTATTATTTAAAGGAGGAATGAAAATGTTGAAAATCAAAAAAGGTTCGATTGTTAGCAAAGTTATTTCAATTATGCTTACTTTTTTGATGTGTGTTTCATCTTGCCAAAGCTTGGTTTTTGCAGATGAACCGGTTAAATATGGAGGTTGGACAGTTACAAACGACGGAACGTCAAGCGGTGTTGCTGTTTTTGACGGAATGGATTTAACATATTACAGTCCGAGCTCACAAATTATTAAATATTCATCTGCGACTATTGACGAAGTTGAATATGCAAGTGTTAGGTCGAATAGTTCAAACGGAGCTGCAACAAACGGAATTGTTACGATAAACAATTCTACAAGAGGATATATTAAATATGTTCCAACGGCAGACGGAACTTTTACAACCTGGGTTGGAAGTGCTCCGACAAAGCTTGCGGTTGTTAGCAAAACAAACAACGAAACAAACGAGTCGACTGCTATCGGAACTTTTTATCCTTGCGGAACAGACCCCACAGTTGTTGTTAATGAGGGCGAAATGGAAGTTATTCAAGAGGCTTCTTATGCAACATTGAACATTGAAGTTAAAGCCGGATATACATATTATTATTGTGTTACGGGTTCTAAGATGGGTTGTTTTGGTGGAAAATTTGTTCCTTATACAAAAGTTACGGGAAAAATTAACGATGAATTTAATATTTCCGATTTTGGAATTAAATTTACAAATTTGGAAACAAAAGAAGTTTTTACAGCAACTGTTGACAAGGAAGCAAAAACTTACAGCATTTCTTTGAAACCGAATTATTCATATTCTGTTGGGCTTACAGGTTCGGCTGCTGCTTCCTATGGGCTTTCGAAAGATACAAGAACAGTTACTCCGACAGGAACGGAAATGACTGCGGACGTTACTGTTGAACAATCTACAAATTATACTGTTTCCGGTTCGATTTCCGGAATTGCAAGCGGTTATAATACAAGTGATTTTGACTTGGTTTTTGTTCCTAAAGATGTTAATGATTTTGTTTCTGTTGATGCGGAAATTGACAAAACAAATATGACATATTCTGCTATGTTGGTTGCAAACGAGGAATATACATTGGTTCAAAAAGGTGCTTTTGACTATGAATTGGCAGAGAAAGTTACTGTTGTTAATGAGGACGAAAAGCCTGTTTCAAAAGATATTGCTTTTAAAGACGTTGCAACTTTTGACGTTTCGGGTAAATTTATTGGCCTTACTCAGGAACGAGGAGTTTATGAAGATTTGACTTCGGTTGCTCCGACAGAAATTAAATTTACAAATATTACAGACAAATACAAATATGAATATACATACAGCGGAACGCCGAAGGCGGGAAGTTATTCCGCAAAGCTTAGAAAAGGCGATTATCTTGCAACAATTACTTGTGAAAATTATTCAACCACAACTCACGTTATTGTTGATGATTCGGCAGTTTCCAGAGACCTTCTTTTAAAATATGAGGGAGCTGTCAGCGTTCCTTTCTCTGAAACACTTTATGTTGGTGCCGATAAAGATTATAAAACTGTTTCAGCGGCTGTTTCGGCTGTTTCAAATATGACAAGAACAAACAACGAAAGAGTTACAATTAAAATTGACCCTGGCGAATATCGTGAACAAGTTTATGTTACTGTTCCGAACATCACTTTGGAAAGCAACGGCGGAAACAGAGATAATACAAAAATCACTTGGTATTATGGAATTGGTTATAAATATTATAGTACTGTTGAAAGCATTTATAACCCATATGCAGATTATGACAAATATGAAAAAGGCGATGTTATAAAATATTGGGGTTCTGCGGTTATTACCACAGGAACAGCAACGGGCTTTAATGCAAAGAATATTTGTTTTGAAAATTCATTTAACAAATATATGACAGATGAGGAAATTGTTGACGGTGTTGAAGTTAATGGAAGAGAAAGCATTAAAGTTGTAAGAAAAGAAACAACAGTTGTTGATTCTAAAGCTGCAACAGAAAGAGCGGCGGCTTATGTTAACTATGCCGACCAAACTGAATTTTTGAATTGTTCTTTCATTGGTTCTCAAGACACGTTATACACTTGTAACGTTAATTACAAAGCTTATTACAAAAACTGTTATATTGAAGGTATGACAGACTATATTTACGGCAACGGTGATGTTATTTTTGACGGTTGTGAACTTAATTGGGGCGGTTATTCCGATACGGCGGCAGGCGGTTACATCACTGCTCAATCGGCAAGCGAACAATATAACTGCGAATTTGGTTATGTTTTCAGAAACTGTTTTGTTTCGGCAAACAAAGACCGTTTGGTTGGTCAGGGAAGCTTTGGAAGAATGTGGGGCAAATGTGCAACAGTTAACTTTATTAACACTCAGCTTCAATCTGAGAATCTTATTAATTCTGACGGTTGGAGTGCAATGAGCGGAAATTCACCAACTATGGAAACTGTTAAGCTTCAGGAATTTAACACAACATTTAACGGTGAAAAAGTTGACACTTCAAAGAGAGTTGCCGGAGTTGTTGAAACTATTGATGCAGATAAATATACTGTTAAAAATGCTTTTGTTGACAAAGGTTGGACACCTAATTATTATGTTGAGGAAAGCTCTGCAACACCTGAAATTATTGAAGGACCTGCATTTACTTCAAACGGAGATATTAATGCTCCTAACCCCGGAGAAACTCTTACTGTTAATTATAAATTGACAGACGGTTGTTTGGACAGCAATACTTCGAGAATTGCTTGGTATGCGGTTTCAACGGATTTTGATAACACAAGCCTTGAAACAATTTTGAAATCGGCAACGTTGCTTGATGTTACAACTTCTTATATTTCAAATGATAAATATCAAATTCCTATGGAATGTGCGGGAAAATATATTATGGCTGTTGTTACTCCGATTACTGTTGGAGGAAAACAAGGAACGGCTAAATATGAGATTGATACAACGAAAGCTGTTAGCGATACATGGATTAATCCGGACAATCAAGGCGAACTTGCTCCGGGAGAGGGAATTAATATTTTCCTTGCAGGAGACTCAACCGTTAAGGATTATTCTGCAAAAGGTATGTATCAGGGCGGAAAAATCAATAATTTGGGTTCTTGGGGAGAATTTTTCCAAAAATTCTTTAATGAAGATGCTGTTACAATAAACAACTATGCAAACGGCGGAAGAAGCTTGCGTAATTTCTTGAACGAGGGTTCTCTTGACAAGATTATTAACAATATTTCCGAAGGTGACTTTTTGCTTATTCAATTTGGCCACAATGACTGTGCAAACGGTGCGTCATACTATAGTGACCGTTTTGTTCCGCTTTATGCAGAGCCTAACGGAACAGATGTTGTTGACGGAATTTATCCAACAGTTGTGCCAACGGAAAGCATGAAAGGTGCTGACGGAAAGTTTGCTTGGAACTGTGGTGCAACATATAAGGGATATATGCAATATTACATTGATGAGGCTATTAAAAAAGGCGCTGTTCCTGTAATTGTTTCGCCTGTTGTAAGAATGTATTATACTTCTGAGGGAACAATTAAAAATCATCATGATTCGACAGCAACGGATTATGAACCAACTTCAACTTACAGAACATCGGGCGACGCTTATGTCACTGCTTGCGAACAGCTTTATCAGGAAAATGTTAAAAAAGGAAACACAATTTATTATATTGACGCATTTGATTTGACAAAAACGATGTTTGAGGACGCTTGGAAAGCTTGTGGAAATAATACTAACGGCTCAGCTATGATGGGAGTTGGAGACGGCACTCATTGTAACAAGGTTGGTGGTGTTCTTGAGGCAGGGCTTATTGCACAGGCTCTTCAAGGATTGAACGTATCTGCTTCAAAATATGTTGTTCAACCAACTGTGGCTTATGGCGAGCTTGCAAGCGGAGATTATATTTTTACAGTTAAAAACAAAGTGTTTACTGCTTTGAACAACGATTTGGTTAAAAATGATTATGTGACTGAATATGGACAGAAGCTTTTTGATGCTATTGGCAATGCAAAAGTTTTGGGCGATGATTATGCTGTTTCGGGCAAAACAAATCTTACTTCCGGAACTTTGAAAATTAGCGATTCGAACGGAACGGAAGTTGCAACTGCCGAAATTAAGGCAGACGGAACATATAGCTTTAAAATTACTTCAAGCTCAAGCATTGCGGGAAAAACTTATAAAGCAAAAGTTGACGGATATAAAGAAGTTGAACTTACACTTACTGTTAGTGAGACAGACGAAAAAGCATTTGTTGCGGTTGATGTGACTTTTGAAGCATATGCAACGGCAAGCGGTGTTATTGGAGATGCTGACAACGACGGCGAAGTTTCGGTTAATGACGCAAGCTTGGTTCTTGGAAAAGTTCTTAAATCTGGAAAAGTTTTGCCTGTTGAAGTTGCCGAAGATTATATGAAATATATTGACGTTAACGGAGACAACAGATTGACTTCTGTTGACGCTGCAATGATTCTTGAAAAAGCATTGGACAAATCTTTTGAATTTTAGGGTTTTGTTATTTGAATTTTAGGGAATTTGGATAAATGAAAGGGCTGTGAAAAACAAGAAATTGTTTTTTACGGCTCTTTTTGTTTGGGGCGGAGTTTTGTTTAAATTTTTTTAATAAAAGTATTTACAAATTATATATATTAAACTATAATGTATGTATACAGAACTTTAGGGAGATATGATACAGCTTTATAACAGCGACTGAAAATGAAAATTGCAAAAAAAAAAACTGATTTTGCGGGGTTTACTATGTAAAATAAATGTTTCTTTGGTTTGTTAGAACAACGATATTGCTGTTAAATGTTAATGAAATTTGTTTGGGGAATTAAATTGACGGTTGAGGAGGTGGGAAATAAATTTTAAAAAACGTTTTAAAGCGGTTTAATTAATGTGTATTGTTATTTGAGTTTTGTAAATTGATTTTAATGGTGTTGTGAATGGAGGTTTTAAATATGAAAATGTTAAAAAAAGTACTTTTTGCAATTTTAGCTATGTCGATATTTATGACGATGACGGGAACTTCAACAGTTTTTGCCGATTCGAGTATTAGAAAAGGAACAGTTCGAATTGTTCTTGGAAATACAGAAATTAGTAATTGTTCAGATGAAGTTGTTTACAATGGGCACAGATATTTAAAAGCATATTGGCCTTTACTTATACGTGGGGCTGATGTTAAAGATACATATTATTACAATGATGTTAATGCTACGAATACATATCATTTTTCGGGGTATGGATATGCTTCATTTTTTGGAGGAACAAACAAAGTTAGGATTAACGGCGAAGATTTTTATACTAAAAATATGTTAGTGTATTATGACAATGTTGTATATATGTCGATTGAAGATATAACTGATTTTTTAAATTTGAATTATGGTTTTGATGCAAGCAAGAATACAATATATATGTATTAATTTGAAAAAAAATCGGTGGTTGATAGTTTAGCTTTTATAAAGCGAAAGGGTGTGAAATTTATGTTTTCACACCCTTTGATTTGTTTGCAAAGAAATAAGATTATAATTTGTATTTTTCTTTTATGAGTTGTTCTATGACGGAAACGCAACCGTCAACGCCTATATATGTACTGTCTATGAGCATATCGTTATATATTGGAGTTCCCCATTTTTCGCTTGTGTAATAGTCGTAATAGCTTCGTCTTTTTTTGTCGATTTTCGTTATATAATCTTTTGCTTTATTTTCTTTTAAATTTTCTTTTTCCATAATAAATTCAATTCTTTTTTCCAAATCGGCATAGATGAACACATTTACGCATTTTTCTTTTCTAAGAATGTAATTTGAGCATCTTCCAACGATTACGCAGGAGTTTTCGGCGAATTTTTTTATTATGTCATTTTGGATTATGTATAATCTGTCACTCATTGAAACTGTTCCGGCAGCGGAAATTTTTTCGCCGTAGGAATAGGCACTCATTGCAAGAGAATATAAAAAACTGTTTGTTTGCTGTTTGTCAACAGCTCGGAACAATTCTTGGTCAATTCCGGCTTTTTTTGCTTCTCTTTCGACATCTAAGCGGTCATAGAAATTTATTCCGAGTTTTTCGGCAAGCTTTTTGCCGACTGCGTGGCCCTGACTTCCACATTCACGACCGATATTTACTATGATTTTTTTATTCATTGTAACACTCCTCTATTTTTTATTTACATTATAATTTTAAGACCAAATGCAAGGAATAACAAAAATTAATATTAATTATATTATATACCAATGTGAACAGATTAACAATTATTTTGGAATAAATTTTTAAATAAAGCGAAAAATATTTATTGAACGACATAATTAAATACGAATTATTTTTTTGTTTGTCTGAAATTGTTAATATTATATTTTTTTTGGAGGGATTATTTTTGGGAGAAAAGGAAAAAAAGAAGAAAGAAAAGCCTTTGACGGCAGATGATATTTTAAAATATGAAATTGCGGAAGAACTTGGGCTTTCCGAAAAAATTAGGAAAAGCGGGTGGAAATCGCTTACTTCGAGGGAAAGCGGGAAAATTGGCGGGATTATGTCTAAAAGAAAAAAGAAAGATAATTTTGATTGATTTGAAGACGGGAAGATATGATTTGAAATTGTCTTTTTGGAGAAGATTTGGTATAATGAGTTTGGCGATTGTATGGATTGGATTTTGGAATAAAAAAACAGGCTGCCACAACGACAACCCATTTTGATAAGTTGATTAAGCTTCAACAGGAGCTCCGACAGGACATGCACCTGCACAAGTTCCGCAATCAACGCATGAACTTTCATCGATTTCGTATTTTGAATCGCCTTCAGAAATACAGCCAACAGGACATGCACCTGCACAAGCACCACAGCTAATACATTCATCAGTAATTTTATATGCCATTTTAAAGCACCTCCGTTAATAAGATTATGTTGATTATAAACAAACCGAAAAATAAAAAGAGTGTTTAAATTATGAAGTTATAAGAAATTGGAATTTGAAACGAAAGCACGCCCGAGGGCGGATTCGTTGAACAAAAAATCTTATATGGTTAATTTAAATATTCGATTTATTTTAATCGATTTATTTACAATTTTAAGACAAAAGCGAAAACGCTTTTCATCTTCTTACTTCTATTTTATACTATAAATGAATATTTATCAAGTATAAATTATATTAAAATTTTAATAAAATTTTGAGGGTTGATTATAATTTGGCAAATTTTAAATTTGGCTGATATGCTGGGTGGGGCAGGGCAAGAACTGTTTTTTGCTGTTAAAATTGTTTTTGATTTTGGTGATGTCATATATTTTTATTTTAGGAGTGATGTTTATATGTTTGAAAAAGAAAAAGCGTATGATATTTTGGCGGAGGCCCTTGCTTTTGGCGGGGATTTTGCCGAAATTTTCATTGAGCATAACAGAAAAAACAATATATCTATGATTAATGGGAAAATTGACAGAGCAAATTCGGGAATTGATTTTGGTTTTGGGCTTAGAGTTTTTAGCGGAGAAAAAGTTATTTATTCTTACACAAACGATTTATCGTATGACAATCTTATGAAAATTGCAAAAGAAGCATCTTTGGCGGCAGAAAAAAGCGGAAAAGTTAAAGTTGCGGACTTTTTTGAAAAGGATTATACGAAGGAACTTAACAAGCACAAAATTGTTATTATGCCTTCAGACGTAAATCGTCAGGTTATTGCGGATATGATGTTTGATGCAAGCGAAGCGGCTTTTGCTTATGATAATTCGATAAGTCAAACAAGTGTTGGATATATGGATTCGGTTCAAGATGTTTTAATTGCAAATTCGAGAGGGCTTTGGGCGAAGGACAGACGTGTTCGAACAAGAGCTTTTGTTACAGCTGTTGCATCTTCCGAAACAGAAAAGCAAAAGGGATATTTTGGACCGGGGGCTTTGAAAGGGTTTGAATTTTACAATGAAATCGATTTGAAAGAAGTTGCAAGAGAGGCGGCACGCTCGGCTGTTACAATGCTTAATGCCGATTTTTGCCCAGGAGGAAAAATGCCTGTTGTTATTGAAAACGGTTTTGGCGGAGTTATTTTTCACGAGGCTTGCGGGCATAGTCTTGAGGCGGCGGCTGTTTCGAAAAATGCTTCTGTTTTTTCCGATAAACTTGGTTGTAAAATTGCAAGCGAAAAAGTTTCTGCTGTTGATGACGGAACAATTTTAAACGAATGGGGTTCTATGAACATTGATGACGAGGGTCAAGAGGGAAGAAAAAACGTTTTGATTGAAAACGGAATTTTGAAATCTTATTTGGTTGATGAATTTAACGGCAAAAAGTTTGGTGCAAAGCCAACAGGTTCTTCGAGAAGACAGTCTTACAAATTTGCCCCTGTTTCAAGAATGACAAATACATATATTGCAACGGGGAACGACAGGGCAGAAGATATTATTTCTTCAACCGATTATGGAATTTATGCGAAATATATGGGCGGGGGGTCGGTTAACCCAACAACCGGAGAATTTAATTTTGCTGTTGGCGAGGCATATATGATTAGAAACGGGAAAATTGCAGAGCCTGTTAGGGGAGCAACGATAATTGGCAAAGGCTCTGAGGTTCTTATGGATATTGATATGGTTTCAGATAATTTGAGACTTGCACAGGGAATGTGCGGGGCATCAAGCGGAAGTATTCCTGTTGATGTTGGTCAACCGATGATTCGTGTTAAGAACATTACTGTTGGAGGAAGGTGTTGATTTTATGGATATAAAAGAATTTAAAAAAATTATTTTTGAAGAGGCAAAAAATTATAATATCGACGAATTTGAATTGTTTTATCAAAAAAGTTCAAATCTTAAAATTAATATTTTTAAGGGTGATGTTGAAAAATTTCAAAACAATTCTTTTGGTGGGGTTTCGTTTAGAGGAATTGTTGACGGAAAAATGGGATATGCTTATTCGGAAAATATTGACAAAAATAGCATAAACTTTATTTTGGATTCAATTGTGCAAAATTCACAAATTATTGATGAAGATGAAAAGGAGTATATATATTTAGGAAATGAAAATTATCCAAAAGTTGACACTTTTTCAATAATTTCTAATAATTATGACACAAATTATAAAATAAATTTGGGAAAAAGTATTGAGAAAAAAGCTTATGAATATGACAAGCGAATTGTAAATGTTACGAGTTGTTTTGTTGGAAACGGAGAGAATGAGGTTTACATTGCAAACAGCAAAGGACTTGAACTGTTTGAAAAATCGAATTATGCCGTTATATACATTGGTGTTGTGGCGGAAGAAAACGGTATAAAAAAGACCGGTTCGGCATTTTGGCAAGGTAAGGATTTTATGTTGGCAGATTGTGAAAAAATTGTTAAAAATGCTTGCAAAAAAGCTATTGAGCTTATTGGCGGGGAAAGAGCCGACAAAGGTTGTATGAATGTTATTTTTAAAAACGAGGCTTTTGCGGATATTTTGGCGACTTTTATTGGAAGTTTTTTTGCTGAAAATGCTCAAAAAGGGTTTTCTTTGCTTAAAGGAAAAGTTGGCGAAAGAATTGCTTCAAAATGCCTTAGCATAAAGGATTTGCCTCTTCTTGAAAATGGCTTTGCAAGCTGTTCTTTTGATTCGGAGGGGGTTGCATCATTTGACAAAACCGTTGTTGAAAACGGCATTTTTAAGACATTTTTGTATAATTTGAAATCTGCAAAAAAGGACGGCGTTTTGTCAACCGGGAACGGTTTTAAGCCGAATTTTAAATCGGCTGTCAGTACATCTGCAACGAATTTTGTTGTTGAAAACGGACAAGTTGACTTTCAAGGACTTGTTGCAGAGGTTGAAAACGGAGTTGTTGTTACAAGCCTTGCGGGATTACATTCAGGTGCGGACACTGTTTCAGGAAATTTTTCTCTTGCGGCAAGCGGTTTTCTTATTCGCTCCGGAAAAATTGTTAAACCTTTGGAACAAATGACGGTTTCGGGCAATTTTTATGAAATGCTTAAAAATATCGAGAAAATTGGAAATGACAGGTATTTTGATATGGAATCGGGGCAGGGAGCGGTTGTTTGCCCTTCGGTTTTGGTTGCAAATATTGATGTGGCAAGTTGACGAAAATTAAATTTGTGCAATTTTTATATTGAACTTTAGTTGTACGGTTATCTTTTTGAAAAAGTTGAAAATATATTGTTGCTTTTTTAACTTTTTGAGTTTATAATGAAAATGTATTAAGAACATATTTTTTGTGAATATATTTTCAAAATTACGGCCTTCTTTGTTTTTATATTTACAGAAAATATTTGTAAATACAAATTTTAAATATAAAGGAGGAAAAATAATGAAGCGAAGATTATTAGCTTTTGCTTTGGCATTTACAATGACTTTTGGTTCTTTCACTGTAAATGCTGAAGAAGCTGCTGTTGATGTTGATAGTTCAGCTGTTTCCGATGAGATGACTGTTGAGGAAGAACAGCAACAGCAAGAAGAAGAAAACGCTGATGCTGAAGTTGTTGCAGAAGAAAACGCTGATGCTGATGTTGTTGCAGAAGAAGAAAACGCTGATGCTGAAGTTGCTGTTGATGAAGAAACAG
Source organism: uncultured Lachnospiraceae bacterium (assembly GCA_964531385.1). GTDB lineage: Bacteria > Bacillota > Clostridia > Lachnospirales > CAG-274 > MGBC114079. The sequence continues at coordinate 42,065 of CAZHGC010000012.1, forward strand.
AAGCTGTTTCTGAAGCAGACAACTCTGAAAACGGTGGAAGTTCTGACAACTCTGAAAGCTCTGACAGTTCGGAAGCAGTTGCTTCGGAAGCTTCAAATTTGGCAAGCACAGGTGGCAGTGCTGTTGAAAAAACAGCTGAAACAGACGAACAAGTTAGCCTTGATTCTCTTGTTACCGAATGGATTAGCGGAAAAGCAGGTGCAGAAAATACTGTAACTGTTAATAAAGATGGTTCTGTTACCATTTCAAGAGGTAAAAAAGCTAATTCAGGTAAGTTTTCAAATACTGCCGACCAATATGCTTATTATGCACCTAAGGGAGGACTTCCTTTAACAAAGGATTTTGTTTTCTCTGCAACTATGAGCGTTGACGGTTTGTTGACTTTTGGTGATACAAACCAGGCACAGGCATCTGCCGGTATGATGATTGTTCCGGAACTTGACAAAACTCCGCCAAGTGTTTCTTTGAGTATTGCAATGGAATCAAATTCAAAAGGTTACATTGGTGCAAACGTTAGAACAGCTTTTGACGAAGACGGAAATTATAAAGTTCAGGCTCGTCCGCCTGCAAACAAAGACGGTCATACTTTTGTTAGATTGTCTGAATCTTTTACAGACGGTGCTGACAGAGGTTCTTTTGACCTTAAAATTGAAAAAATCGGTTATTCTTACATAGTTTCCTGCGGAGACCAGAAAGTTAAATATGACTATGCAAAAGAAAACTTTATGGGTGCAGACGGTACAAACCAAACTATTTACCCTATTTTCTTTGGTGCTCGTGATGCTGTTGTTACTTTCAGCAACATTAAGCTTGAAGTTGAAGACAGAGAAGCTAAAGGAATTACAATTATTAATGATGCAACAGACAGAACTGCTCTTGTTGGAAACGAACCGGAACTTCCGGGTCTTAAAGTTGGTATTGAATATACTGACGGTTCTGTTAAAGAACTTAAAGAAGGTTATGCTATTACAGGTTATGACAAAGACAAAGTTGGAAAACAAGTTGCAAAAATCACAGTTGGTGATTTTTCAGTAGACTACGAAGTTGAAATTTTGAAAAAGACTTGTACTTCAATTCAAATTGTTTCACAGCCTATGAAAGTTAATTATTATGAAGGCCAGTATTTAAGAACTGACAATCTTGTTGTTGAAGCAGATTACAACGACGGTGAACACGTTACTTTGAAAAGGGACGAATATGAATTTGTTATAAACGGCAAAGTTGTTAAAGAAAACGAGTTTATTACATCTGATTTGGCAGGAGACGACCTTGATTTTGTTATCAGAAGAGTTGAAACTGACGAAATTGGTTCGGGTACTGCAAAAGATTCTTTCAAAGGTTCTGTTTCTCCGTTGAAATTGGACCACATCAGAGTTAACTTAAACCCTGCAAAAACAACTTATTACATTGGCGAAAAACAAGATTTAAACGGTATGATTGTTAAAGCTTACTATGTTTCTGCCGATGGTTTGACAACTAAATCTGACGTTCTTCAAGAATCTGAATATACTGTTTCAAACAATCTTGATACTTCAAAAGTTGGAACTCAGAAAATTGTTGTTACAGACAAATTTAACACATCTCTTTCAGATGATTTTGAAGTTAAAATTCAAGTTAAGAGATTTTCAAAAGCTTACATCACTTCTTACCCAAGAACTACATATCCTGTTTTGATGGGCGTTACTGATTATGACCCTCAAAAATGGTTTGACCATTATAACGGAAAAACTGATGGAACTATGGGTACTGTAGCTGATGAAACAAAACAATACAATCAAGGCAATCTTGAAATTACTTATATGTATTCAAACGGAGAAGAAGTTATTGCTCCGGAAACAGAATACAAAGTTGTTCTTGATGAATTTGACATTAGAGATGCTTCCAAAGATAACAAAATTAAAATTGTTTTCCCAGAGGGAAGCGAAGCTTATGGTACAGAAGATATAGTTTTGCCTGTAACTGTTAAAGATTATGGCAAAAACTATTGGAAACCTATTATCTTTGGTGCTTCAACAACAGCATCAAAATCAAGAAGTCCGGAACAAGATAAAATGGGTATGATTATGACTGATGCAGCAGGTAACGAAACTCATTTCGATACTACAGGCTGTAACGGTAAATCTATTGGACACAGCTATTCTGACTCTACAATTGAAGAAGACGGAAGTTCTATTAGAATTTGGGCAAACAACGGTGCCGGAAAACAGGCTGACTCTAACGACGGTATTTCATTCTATTATACAAGACTTAGCACAAAAGATGACTTCAGACTTAGTGCTGACATTTTAGTTAATTCTTATATTAACGGTGATACTGACGAAAACAGAGACGGTCAGGAAGGTTTTGGTATTATGGCAAGAGACGTTGTCAGCCTTACTCCAAGCCCTGAATATTTGGAAGAAGCAGGCGACAGCGCTTATGTTGACCCTAAAACAAAAGACAAAATTCAATTTGTTTACACTCCGGACAAAGCTCTTAAAGATGTGAACGGAGAACCTGAACCTTACAGCACAGCTATTTACAACTATGCAAATATGGTTCTTCTTGGAGGTCACAGCGGAAGCGGTTGGCCTGCAGACCCAGAGGCTGATACATATTTGTTTAACACAACAAAGAACCGTATTAACCTTATTTACAGAACATTTATCGATGGCGACCCTTATTCTGCAAGCTCTAACGTTTCAAGAAGTTCTGTTAAGAAAACACTTTCTCAGGATTTCCCTGAACCGGGCAGTAGATACCACCTTGTTTTTGAAAGAGTTCAAGGCGGATATAAAGGAACTTGCTACGATTATCAAACAAAAGAATTTAGAACAGACTACATCTGCTATGACGAAAGTTCAGACGAAGGCGATTTGGACGTTTTAGACCCAGACAACATTTATGTTGGTTTCTTTGCAACTCGTTATGCTGACATTACAGTTAGCAACGTTGACCTTGTTAAATCTGAACCTTCAACAGATATTGAAGCTGTTTCTGACGAAACAAACAAACTCACTGTTCCAAAACTTTACCTTAAATCAAATATTTATTCTACAAATATTGATTATAATCTTGTTTTGAGAACAAGCAACAACTCCGGTGGTAGGGTAACAATTCAGCAAGACGGAAAAGTTGTTTATTCAAACGCTGTTGTTAAAAAAGCAGAATCTCTTTTCCCTGTTACACTTAAACCAAACGAGACAAGTGTGTTTACTGTAATGTATACACCAAGTTATATTTCGGAAGATTCTAACAGATATCAAGAGTTATCTTCCTATGAACCAACATATTACACTTATGAAATTTCTCATAAAGGAAACTTTGATACTGAAAAACAATTTATTTATGTATCACCTGAAGGAACAGCAGGAGCAACGGGCGATATTAACGACCCAATGAGTTTTGATGTTGCACTTGGACTTATGAAACGTGGGCAGTCAATCATTATGCTTCCGGGAACATATGTTAGAAATGCAAAAATTGAAATTGATGAAACAAGCTCCGGCACAAGCCAGAAGAGAAAAGCAATTATTGGATATAACAAATATCAGGCAAAAGAAGAAGGTTATGCTGTTGACGGATATGATTTTGACGGAGACGTTGTATTTGACCTTCAAGGAAAATATGCAGGTTTTGTAAACCACGCAGATTATTGGACATTTAAAAACTTTAACATTACAAACGGCGGAAAGAACTCTAAAGCTTTCCACACAGGCGGTGATTATGGTCTTGTTGAAAATATTAAAATTTACGACTGCCAAGATTCCGGTATGTGTCTTAGCCGTACAAGTTCAAGCCAGGAAACAATTAAAGACTGGCCAAGAAACAACCTTATTAAAAACTGTGAAGTTTGGAACTGTGCCGATGCTTCATTCAACAACTCTGACGGTTTTGCCGTAAAACTTACTGTTGGATATGGTAACAAGTGTCTTGGCTGTGTTTCTCACCACAACTCTGATGACGGTTGGGACTTGTTCTGTAAACAATCCGGCGGTTATATGGCTCCGGTTACTCTTGAAAGATGTATCACTTATAAAGGCGGATACAAACTTGTTGAAGACGGTACTGACAGAAAATGGTCTGAAAGCCGAGGCGGTAGAAACGGTTTCAAAATGGGCGGTGACTCAATGCCTATTGATAACGTTCTTATAGACTGTATAGCTTTTGAAAATGGTAATGTTGGTGTTACTTCAAACAGTAACCCTCTTATGACTGTTAGAGGCTGTGTTGGATATATGAACGAAGGTTCTAACTTCTCTATGGGAAGTAACTCTGTTCAGGCATCTGTTGACTATGATGTTAAAGGTCTTGTTTCTTACAAACCTCAAAAAGGCTCTGCTAAAGGTGGCGACAGTATTCAAGGTTATGCTTATGACAAAGATTATAACTATTTGAAACGCAGCACAGGCACTGCTTCTGTTAATGGTTCTGGCGAAGAAGTTGACGACAGCTTCTTTGTTAGCCTTGAAAGTCCGGTTGTTAAAGGTCACATTCCTCAGGACCCTGCAACAGGCGAATATCTCCTTAACGGATTCCTTGAGCTTACTGATGCTACAAAAGCTAAAATTCAGAACAGCGAAGGTTATGAAGATATTGAAGAAAGCACAGAAGAAACAACAGAAGAAGGTTCAAACGACGGCGATGTAATCGTTGGATATACAGGTGGCGGATCTTCTAAGAGAAGCAACTCTTCTTCAACTGCATCAAGCAACAACAAAGCTGATAAAACTGACAAAACTGAAGTTGACAAGACAGAGGATAAGGCTGATAAGGCTGAAACTGATGCTTCGGAAGACAACAAAACAGAAAATACTGGAAACGAAAGCGTTGATGCTGAAACAGGTTCTGCTGTTGAAGTTTCTTCTTCAGACAAAGTTACTGAAGTTAAAGCCGGCGATGTGACAGTTGCTGTTCCTGTTAAAACAGAGGGCAAAGTTACTGTTGACAAATCGGAAGCTCTTGACGGAAATGCTGTTTCTGTTGATTTTGATATGAAACTTAACGACCCTGCTTGGATTGAAATTCCATTTGACGGAGATACTTCAAATCCGGATAAGATTGTTGCGGTTTCTTGCGATGAAAACGGAAACACTAAAGTTATTAAAGCAGGTTATTATGACCCTGCAACAGGAAAGATTGTTCTTCCTGCAACAGAGTCAGGTGTTTATGGTGCAATTGTTAGCGATGTTTCATTTGATGATATGAACGGACATTGGGCTAAAACTTTTGTTGAAGCTCTTGCTGCAAGAGGCATTGTAAACGGTGTTACTGCAAGCAAATTTGCTCCTGATGCAAAAATTAAGAGAGGCGACTTTACTTTAATGCTTGCTCAGGTTATTGATATTACATCTTCAAATGATTCAGGTTTTGCTGATGTTTCTACTTCTGACTATTATAGCAATGCTATTGCTGCCGCTAAGGAAGCCGGCATTGTTAAAGGAATTAGCGACACTGTATTTGGTGCAAAAGATAACATTTCAAGACAAGATGTAATGACTATTGTTGCAAGAACTCTTGAATTGGCAGGTGCAACTTTAACTCCTGCAGATTTGGGTCAGTTTGCTGATGCTTCGGAAATTTCGGATTATGCTAAGGATTCGGTTGCAAAACTTGTTGGTGCGGGAATTATTTCCGGAAACAACGGTAAAATTAATCCTAAAGATAGTTTAACTCGTGCTGAAGCTGCAAAAATTCTTTATGAAGTTTGGAAAAGATTTTAATTTAAAATTTATCGGATTTCATTGAGATTATGAAGAGGGCGTTTGAAAAAACGCCCCAATAAAAAAGGACTGATTTGTTCGGTTATGAACAATCAGTCCTTTTCTTTGTTTTGCGGGGATAAATTTGGACTTGGTTTTTTAGTGTTAATTTTTGTGGCTCTTTGTCAATTGGCAAAATTATCTGTGTTATAAATTTTGACGGTTCTTTATGCTGTGGTTAGTGTAATTTGAAAGAGATTGTGGAAGTTGGAATGATAAAGTTATGAAATGGGTTGAATTTATAATAAGAGAAAGGCGTAATATATATTTTGTAATAAGATGGGAAAGAGGATTTATATCTTATAGATTATAGCATATGTTTTGAATTAGGAATTTGAATGTTGTGGTTATGTAATACGAAATGTTTGAATATTTTGTGATATAATTGATTTGAGTCATAGTAATTTTTTTAAATAATGAACCTAATCTTTTGTTTTAAATGTTATAAAAGATTGGGTTTGGATATGTTTTTCTAACAATTATTTATTAATGCGTTTGTTTTGCAAAAATGGAAAAACATCTTTACAATTTTTATGAGATACGATATAATAATATTAGAAAAGGCAATCGAAAATGATTTGCCGACTAAACGGTAGTCACATTAAATAGTAGCCACGTCTTAGCGGAGAGGGCTACTATTTTTTTGCGTTTATGTAAAGAGCCACAACAGCCAAAAGGAATTGACCGATTGATAGCAACAAACTCAAAAATTCAAAGTTTGACATACATATCACCCCCTCGGAGGATAGTTGAGATAAGCTTTACAAAAGCAGTATCGCACTAAAGAGAGGTTCACCTCCTTTATTCAAAAAATAAAGTCGGCAAAGCTAAAAAACAAATAGCCGTTAATCATTATCGATTACCCATAGTCAAATTTTATCACAAAGAGTAATTTCTTGCAACAACGGCACTTTAAGATTAAAAAAACATCTTTACAATTTTTATGAGATACGATATAATAATATTAGAAAAGGCAATCGAAAATGATTTGCCGACTAAACGGTAGTCACATTAAATAGTAGCCACGTCTTAGCGGAGAGGGCTACTATTTTTTTGCGTTTATGTAAAGAGCCACAACAGCCAAAAGGAATTGACCGATTGATAGCAACAAACTCAAAAATTCAAAGTTTGACATACATATCACCCCCTCGGAGGATAGTTGAGATAAGCTTTACAAAAGCAGTATCGCACTAAAGAGAGGTTCACCTCCTTTATTCAAAAAATAAAGTCGGCAAAGCTAAAAAACAAATAGCCGTTAATCATTATCGATTACCCATAGTCAAATTTTATCACAAAGAGTAATTTTTTGCAACAACGGCACTTTAAGATTAACAGGACAAACACACGAGTTAGTAAAGTATGAACAAAATATAGAAAGCACCGCTTTTTTATGCTAAACTAAAATAAAATAAAATAGGTGTTTTTTATGGAAAAATTATTGATTTATATTGAAATGATAGAAGATGTAAGGCAACAAACAAAAGTACTTCATAAATTATTAGATATAGTGGTAATAGTGTTATTCGCAAAACTTGCAAATGCTGATGACTGGGAAGAAAAAGAGGTTTTGCATAAGTACGAATACAAAAGAATTTTTAGCGAAAATAATGAATTTATAATAAAAAAATTTTTATGGTTTTTATTTTTTTGAAAAATAAATTCTCGTGCGTTTGTTCTGCCTGATATATTGACATTTATTCCAAAATAAATTAAACTAAAAATGCTGACCAAAAATAAACTTTAATTATTTGGTTCTGCGAAAATACAGGGGTTGCATAAAAATGTGAGGTGATTTTAAAAAAACAGAACTTGTTGTACAGCAATTATTTTAAGGGTGGAGGTAAAAAAATGAAAACAAAAAAATTTTTATCAATTTTATTAATGTTGACAATGATTTTTTCATCTGTTCAAACAAACATTATCTTTGCTGATGAGTATACGGACAATTTTGTTGTCGAGGTTGATCATCGGCAGTTTGAAACCATTGAAGAGGCTTTTTCCTTTGCTGAAAGGCTTTCATTTGGAGAGGAAGATGCCGAAATCAAACTTTTGCAAGATATTACTCTTGCCAATACGGAAGCGGAAAAAGAAGAGCTCATAGCAAACGGAACGCTTGTTGACGGGCAATGTTATATGCTCCCAAAATGCTCCCTAACAATCAACTTAAACGGGCATAATCTTATAAACGCAAGCGGAAATACTTTTGGTTTCTATGAAGAAACAAATTTAACTCTTAAAGACAGCGTTGGAACAGGAACAATTTCCGAACTCTATTGTTATACCGGAACGTTATCGGTTTACGGCGGAGATAAATTACACATTCAGAATGCCGGAGACGGAAACATTTCTTTCTACGGTGGTAAATTTGAACATATTTGTGTAACTGATGCGATGATGTCAACATTTGACCCCATTGAGCTTTTGGCAGACGGTTATGCTTATTTTAACACAGACGAAACCATTCTGACTCCTAATGAATCAACATACAGTATGAGTGGTGATTTCGTTGTTGCAGAACACCCCTCTTGCTCATTCGGCGAAAACAACAAATGTGCTTGCGGAAGATACAAAACTTATTCCGTTTCAATCGTTGACAACGGTGAAATTACGTTAACTTCCGAAAAATCAAATCAAAAAGTTAAAGCATCTTCGGCAATGGAAACAGTTACATATTCTGCAAATTCAGACTATTACTTCCCTCAGGAAAACGATTCTGTTGAGGGGTTGCCAACAACTTCATTTTTGATTAATGCAAAAATCAACGACATAACTTGTGTTTTAGGAACCAACAACGGATTGGTTCCGGCAGAAGATGTTTTAGAATCGATTTCTAAATTTGGAATAACCGTTAAAAGCCAAAATCACAACACAATTACAATTAGCGGAACTCCAACAAAAGACGTTACAATTTCTTTGCCAAAACCAACCAAAAAGCTTGACCCTTTGCAGGCTCCAAGTGCCGATTTATTCACTGTTAAAAACATTAGCGAAAGCGGTGAAACCAACGGAGCAATCAATGGTGTGAAAAGCACTATGGAATATAAAATTGGCGAAAGTGGCGACATTACAGCAATTGAAAGCGGAACAACAAGCCTTGAAAATCTCGGCGAAGGAACTTATTACTTCCGCTATAAAGGCGAATATTACAGAAATTGTAGCGATTGGACCGCAGTCTCTCTTGGAATTTGTGAACATACCGAATTTGATTCATCTTCTAAATGTACACAATGTGGAAAACAGGCACAAGTTTTAATTCAAAACGGAGAATCACAAACCTACAGTGCTAATTTTGAAACTGCTTTGAAAAATGCTTCAAATAACCAAACACTTAAACTTTGTGATAATGCTACAATCAGTGGTTCAGTTACTGAATATCTGCTTCTTCCAAATAGCACTTTTTCCATCGATTTGAATGGCAAAACAATTACTTCAGCCAAAATTATTGCTATTCAAAATGGTACAAATTTGTCAATTTCAGACTCAGCAGGCAACGGAAAAGTTGACGGCAAAATTTGTATTGGCGGAGGTTCTAAGCTTAAAATTTCCGGTGGAACTTTTAGTTCTATTTATAATAGCTTCAACTCAAATTTCGCTTCGCAAGATATATTGGCTGACGGCATACTTTTTAAAGATGAAAACGAAAAAATTATTAAAGTAACCGAATTTGCTTCGAATTTTACAAATGTTACAGCTGTTCCTCATACTTGCCGGCTTGACGAAAACGGAGTTTGTTCAGAATGTGGAACAGAAAAAGATTGTTTGATTACAGCAGAAAATGGAGATACATATTTTGGCTCCAATTTCAAATCTGATTTTGAAAATGCACCTGTAGGCTCAACAGTTAAACTTTTAAAAAATATTACGCTTAAATCCGATGACCATGATTCCAGTAGCTCTTACTACTATTTGCCGAATAAAAAAGTTACTCTCGATTTGAACGGAAAAACGCTTTCTTTATATTTTTCAGACGTCAGCTTAAATATCAATTCGGATTTAACAATTACAGACAGCGTTGGAACTGGCTGTATCAGTCCCCAAAATTCTGATTCATACATTAATTGCAATTTGAGCAACGGAAAGTTAACTGTTTACGGTGGAAAGTTGTATATAGCTAATGTTAATAACAACAACGTTACGTTTTATGGCGGTACAATTTCAATTTTAGCAAGGACTGAGTCCAACAAATTTAATCCTCTTAATTTGTTGGCAGACGGAAAAGCTTATTTTGACAGCGACGGAAAACTTTTGAAAGTTTCAAATTCAGAAATTATGGAACTTTCAGATGTAAATGTTAAAAACCACACCTGTTCTCCAAATGAAAGTGGCGAATGTGATTGCGGAAGAAAAATAACCGCTTCAATTACAAAACCAAACGGAGAGCTTGTTTACAACTTTGAAACTTTAACAAACGGCAGTTTTGAAAATATTTTAAAAAATGCTGAAGATGGCTCAACAATTAAACTTTATTCGGGATTTAACCCCGATGGTTCAAGTTATATAAACCTACCGTCTAAAAAATTAACTATTGATTTTAATGGGAACACAACTAACTATGCTAATACGCTCTACATTTTCGGCGGTGCGGATTATATAATTAAAGATTCTGTCGGAACGGCAAATATTTCCCCGTTAAATATTACCGGTGGAAAGTGTGCCGTTTATGGCGGAAACGTATATATTGAGAAAATTGCCAAAGAAGAAAACGTCACGTTCTATGGCGGTACAATTACATTCACGTTATCAGATTCTGAAGAGTTCAACCCGCTTAGTTTGTTGGCAGACGGAAAAGCTTATTTTGACAGCGACAGAAACCTTTTGAAACTTCCAAGCTCGGTTAATCAGGACTCGGAAATTGACCTTTCAAATTTAACCGTTGCAGATCATACCTGTGGTTTTGATGAAAACGGCGAATGCAATTGCGGAAGATATTTAACTTACACAGTTAAAGTTATTGGCGGAACAGGAATGAGCCTTTCATCAGCTTCGTCAACCCAAACTGTTAAAAGAGGCGATTCAACAGAAAAAATTAACTACACTCCTAACAACGACTATTATTTCTCTCTTTCATCGGATAATATCGAGAGCTATCCTCAAAATGCGTTGTTGTCAGGCATTACTGTTGACGGCAAATCGGAAAAATACTCTATAATATCCAATAAAAGTAACAATATCGATTATGATAAAATTGAGTTTAGCGGAATTAAAATTGAGTGTTCCCACAATGATATTAAGATTTATGGAACTCCAACGGAAGACATTACAATTACTTTGCCAAACGCAACGGAAAGACAAAAAATTTCCGCTCCAGACAAAGATTTTATAGTTGTCGAAAATGCAAGTAGAAGAGACAGCTCTGACGGAGATATAATTATATTTGATGTTGAAAATAAAATTGTGCAATATTCAAAAAAACAAAATCCGGAAAGCAATGATATTAAAACAAGGCATTGTTTGAGATATGAAGAAACCATTTCCGGACTTTCTCCGGGAACATATTACATTCGTTTTGCAACAGAAGAATATTATCAAAAAAACAGCGATTGGATTACGTTTGAAATTCCTGTTTGTGAACATCAAAAATTTGATAATGAAACAAACTGTTGTACTTCTTGCGGAGAAAAAGCAACCGTTTTTGTAAATTCAAAAGACGGAACTAAAAAACCTTACGTTGAATTGCAAGATGCACTTAAAAACATTGAAGACGAAGATATTATTCAGGTTTATTCAAACAACACAATTTTTACAGAGCAAACAGAATCATATACTTTCCCGAAAGGAACATATTCAATTTATATTGAAAGTCCTTCTGTAACGCTTAATGTAATTGATTCTCAAGGCACAGAGCAAAGCTTTATTGTTGATGAGGGTTCAAATATTACAATCAAATCGGAAGATTCTTCTGATTCGGGCTCACTTTCTTGTGTTGATGTTAAAAACGGAAGCTTAACCCTTTTTAACGTATGTGCCAAAGAACTTACTGTTGAAAACGGAGAATTTAACCTTTTGGGCGGAACTATCGATAAATTCAAAATTAAGGGCAAAAATATCAAACTTTTTGACGGAACTATCAAAAAGTTTATGTGGGAAAACGATTTAGACTTTAATTTTGTAGATTTTCTTGCAAGCGAGAAAGCATATAAAAACACGTCCGACGAATTTATTAAATTAACTGATTTAAACGCCGAAACAATGCTTGAAACCACAGTTACAGTTTGCGAATGCCCTCACGGCTTTAATGATTCTCCCAACAATTGTATATATTGCAATGTTGAAAAGAGCAAAGCTAAAAGCAAAATAAATTGGTTTGGAGACGGAACAGCCGATACATTTACAATTACAACAGCCAATCAGCTCAAATATTTTGCAAGTCTTGTTAACGGAGAAGTTAGCGGAAAAGATGCAATCAGCTTTGAGGGAAAAACAATTGTTCTTGGAAACGACATTGACCTTGAGGGAAACAACCTTAATGAATGGAAACCAATTGGAAATGAAACCAATATGTTTAAGGGAACTTTTAACGGAAACGGCAAAAAAATAAGCGGACTTTATATTAATTCAACCAAATCTGAATTAGGCTTGTTTGGTTTTGTTGCTGCAGAAGGAAAAATTCAAAATCTTGAAGTTTCGGGAACTGTTAAGGGAAATGACCTTATTGGCGGTCTTGTTGGATATAATATGGGAAAAATATCAAACTGTTATAACGCAGGAACCGTTACCGGAAATGACTATGTTGGCGGTCTTGTTGGAGCTAATATAGGAGAAATATCAAACTGTTATAACACAGGAACTGTTACCGGAAATGACTATGTTGGCGGTCTCATTGGATATAATAATGAGAAAAAAATTTCAGACTGTTATAACTCCGGAATGATTGAAGGAAATAACTATGTTGGCGGTCTCATTGGAATTAATACAGGAGAAATTTCAAACTGTTATAACATGGGAACCGTTACCGGACACTTTAACGAAATCAACGCTGCCGCCGGTATTGGTGGTCTTATTGGAGCTAATTTAGGAGAAATTTCAAACTGTTACAACGCAGGAAATGTTAACGGAAAGACCTATGTTGGCGGTCTTGTTGGAACTTTTCAGAGTGGCTCGGCTTCAAATTGTTATAACACAGGAAACGTTACAGGAACTATGTGTGTTGGTGGTCTTATTGCATATAATTACATAAAAGTTTCAAATTGTTACAACACAGGAAACGTTACAGGAACTAACTTTGTTGGCGGTCTTCTTGGACATCTTACTGAAAGTGGCTCGGCTTCAAATTGTTACAGCACAGGAACTGTTAGCAGAAACAGCAGCGAGGGTGACGTTGGCGGATTTATCGGAGCTACAATTTTTGATTCAACAATAATAACTAATTGTTACTATCTTAAAGGTTGTCAAGGCGAAGGAACCGAGTTTAACATTTTTTCCGGAACTGAAAAGAGCAAAGAAGCTTTTTCAAGCGGAGAAGTTGCAAAAGCACTTGAAAACGGTCAAGATGAAAGCGAAAGTCTTCAAGTTTGGGGACAAAATCTTTCAACAGACGAACAACCTGTTCTTACAAGCGACGGAGCTATTGCCGTTTATCAAATTGATTTTGTTTCAAAAGACAACAAAACAACAACAAAATATACAAATTCAGGCGTTTTTGAAACAATTCCAACTGTTAGCGAGCATTATTGTTGGCTTATTGACAAGAAGCCCGAAAGTAAATTTGACAAAAACACAACAGTAAGCAGAGATATTACTGTTTATGAATGTGTTGGCGAATTTGTTGTTGATGAAAGCGAACTTCAAAACGGAAAAATCAAAGTATTTTCACCGAAAAACGGAACATTTACAGCTATTTTTGCGGCATATAAAGACGGAAAGCTTGTGTGCTTTAAAACCGCAGATGTTGTTGTTTCGGAAGAAACCGGAAACGTTGTTAACGTTTCTGTTCCGGAGGGATTTGTAAGCACCGGAGCTGATACGGTTAAAGTTATGCTTTGGAATAGTTTTGAAGAAATGAAACCTTTGGCTTAGGGCTTCGAATTTTGCAAAAGTTTTATCTTGAAAAAACTTGGCAATTAACTAAATAATTTGAAATTTATAAAAAATCGCACAAAGTTGTTTTAAAATCTGATTTGGATTTCAAACAATTTTGTGCGATTTTTGGGTTGTATTGATTGTGGTATTTGTTTGTGATAAAAGTGTCTGAAAAATAAACTGTGTAAATGTGTATAACGGGTTCGAAAAAGTTAATACTAAATATGAAGTTAAACAGGGCAACGCTGAGGAGCGACCCAACGCAGGCTGTAAGATATACGGTAAATGGCAGTGACATTTGTTACTGCTTTTTTACTTTTACCGATATCTTCTTGTGGATAAACCTTGGGAGCTTGAGGGCAGAAGGCAACAAATCTCTCTTCAAAATACACTGCAAATTGTGCGTATGCAATGCCCTAATCTCTGACAGACAAAGTCCATTTCTTCGAGATTATATAAATTTTTGTATAGAGTCATCAGTAGGAAAAACTGCTTTTGATTTTGTAAATTTTTTTACTATTCTATGATAACCTTTCTACTGCATTTGTTGCATATGTTATTTTCATTATTTCAGCCGGATATTCAAAAAATGTTGTAAGTTCTGCTCGGTTTTTGTTCTATGATTTTTAAATATTAGGGTATTTTTTATCCCATATTTCACGAAATTTCTTCTTTTGCGTACTTAGCATCATCAAAATTAACTGCACTATAAATCTTCTTTAAGTCTGCGCATACTGCTTTTTTTATCTTTATGAGGCACAAATTTATGACTATTTCTTATCTGATGAACAATACAAAGCTGATTCTTTGTCTTTGGAAAAATTGAATTTATAACACTACAAAGACCCGTAAGGTTGTTATGACAAGCTATAAATATGTCCGTAACTCATAAAAAATAAAAACTTGCAGATTCATTTTCTGAAAGCTATGTGCCTAATATTTCTTTTTGACCTTCTATATTTATTCCGAGAACTGAATATACGCATTTACTAATAATTCTGTTATCTTTACGTGAATTAAACACAATTCCATCAAAGAATATAACAGGATAAATATTGTCTAAAGAACGATTTTGCCATTCATTTACTTCCGGAAGAATTTTATCCGTTATGCGTGAAATCAATCCTTGTGAGATTTCTAAATTGTTTCGCATAAAAATGTATTTTTGCGTTTTACTACCATATAAAATTACATTACTCTCAAACGAGGTTGTTATGATGAGAATCAACTATATTGTTTTACTACCATATAAAATTACATTACTCTCAAACGCGTTGAATGAGCTTCGCCGAAAACGGGGAGTTTTACTACCATATAAAATTACATTACTCTCAAACGTTAAACATCTTTGAGAAGAGGAGAAGAAAGTTTTACTACCATATAAAATTACATTACTCTCAAACTAAGGTACCCCTTTGTGAATCTGCCTCCACGTTTTACTACCATATAAAATTACATTACTCTCAAACAATCATGCAAGAATTAGCGAGAGTGGTTTATGTTTTACTACCATATAAAATTACATTACTCTCAAACCTCAAATTTCAAGTTTAAATTATATCAAGGGAGAGTATTTATGCCATTACCAACATTGTAATTAAACGGTAGCTTTAATAACTACATTTAAATTATACATCTTTTAAGCAAATTTGGCAATAATCTTTATCAATAATGTAAATTTGACCGAAACCATCTATTTTTTCGGGCAATTTATTTTCAATAAATAAAATATTTATTTTTTGATAATTGACAAATTCTAAAATTTTATCAATTTCATATTCGTTGAAATAAGACATAGCATTTACAAAAACAAATAGTTTAATTTTAAGAAGTTCTGCGTTTATTTTTAAATAATCGATTAGTCGTTCAAGTATATTAACTTCATCATCTTTAAATTTAAAGTTTAAAAATTTAATTAATGTTCCTGTATCTATATCATTAGTATAATTTATAGTATAATCGATATTCAAACAAATTTGTTCTGATAAAGTTTCAAGTTTGCAACATAATTCGTTACATTCCAAAAATAATTCAGAATTTAATATTTCGTTTTTGATAATTTCATTTAATTTTGTCAATATTTTGCGTTCATTTAAATCTATGCCAAAAAAATCAATTATATATGCTAAGTTTTTGTCAATTTGTAATAATTCGTTATTATCAGATAAAACAAATCGCCCCTCGTCTCCTAATCTGAAATTTTGGATAAATTCTCTTAACAAGCAAGGGTTTTCAACAATTAAAAGCCCTTGCTTGTTTTCTTTAAATTCAAACCTAAATTCAAAATCTTTATGAACTAATCTCATAGAATAACCAACCTATCATCTGTATCCAATACTTTGGATTTAAATTCGCCTGTTATAATTTCCATTTTTGAAAATTGCTTTTCTGTTAAAATTAATATTTGCACCAATCCTTCGGGAGGTTTATTTTTTTTAATATTTTTTATTATAGCATCTGAAATTGTTTGGTTTAAAGCTAATTTGCAGTAAACAGATTCTTGAAGCATTAAAAAGCCTGATTTTATTAAGTACTTTCTAAATTTGGTATAATTTTTGCGATTTTCAGATGTTATTGTTGGTAAATCAAAAAACACCATTATTCTCATATATCTATAACTCATCTTTATAAAACCTTATTAACGAAACATCATTTTCATTTATTGCATCAAAAACACTTTTGCAATAAATTTTAATTGCATTATTTACATAATTTGTTTTTCCGTCAATTTTAATTTCAGTGTTTAAAATATCAAGAATTAACATTTTTTCTTCATGGTCGAATTTATCGGGCATTACGCTGTAAACTCGTTTATCAATCAGTATTCTGAAAGGCTCCATTAAATCAGAACCCAAATTAAATTGATTGAACATATTGTTGTGGAATAAGCCTATTTGGGTGATATAGCCGTTTGCAACAATTTCTCTGTTGAATGCACTTAAAATAATTCCGTAACCATAGTTAAGTGCAGCATTTATTGGCATATCTTCTGTTCTTGTGAAATTTGTTCCAAACAGAGCATTAAAATAAACTTTTGCGGCTAAGCCTTCTCTGTTTGTTAAATCTCCAAGCTGAATTTGTTTCAAATAGTGCTCTAATAAATTAAATTCATCTTTATTTATTTTTTTCAAAAAGTCTTTTTGTTGTCTGATTTTTTCAGAAATAATTTCTGTCCAAATTAAATTTTTAACTTCTTTTGTCCAATTTATTTGTTGTCTGATTTTGGCACTTGTGTCATGGCAACCGTAATATGATACTAATTCCGAACTTGGATTTCGCTTTTCATCGCAAAAGATTACTTTGATTTTTCTTTTTGTTAATTCACTTAGTAGTGCAACTGTTAATGATACGGTCGTTGTTTCAATTAATAAAACAGAAATTTCACTTAAATGTATTTTGGTTATATCATTTTGCCGCACTACTAAATAATCTAACTTGTAATCCAATTTTGCACTGTTGGAAATCACTACAATTCGCCAACTCATATCTTTAATAAATCAACCGAATATTCAAATACACCGGTTGGAGATTGATGAATTAATTTAACACTTTCATTATTGATTATATTTTTATTCATTTGAACTTTTCCTGTAGATTTTGAACCGTCTATTTCTGTTAAATCGGAGACGACAGGTTTGCATTTAAACAAATTTAACATTTCACTTAAAATAATACATTGTTTCTCAATAATTAAATTTTCGAAAATTTCCCGTTTTTCAATAAGTTTATTTACCGGATTTGCCGGTCTTAATTTATAAATAGAGTTTTTGAGTTTATCAATCATTAAATCGAAAAGGTCCATGTTTTGACTTTCTGTTAATTCCATATATTTATCAACTTTTAAAAGCTCTTTTTTATCTTTTCGCATAGAGTTTGCCTGAATATATTTCATCAATTTTTTTATATACAAAGACCAATTATAATCAATACATAATTGTACAGCCACTTGTAAAAATAATTGTTTTCCTGTAGTTCCTTTTAAATGCATTGGAAATCCGTTAATAACAAGCAGTGAATTTTTCTTGATTTTAGGAATAATTATTTTTGGCTCAACCAATTCATAATTATTTTTGCAATAGTCAAGCAACAATTCTTCATTTTTTTCAAAATTCGCAACTCGATATAAAGGTACAGTTTCTAAGGTTCTGATTAAACCTCCTTTTTTGTCTTTTGATTCAACAAGCATAAAATAAGCAGGTGTTACTGTATCATAACCGCCATATTTATTTGTATCCAATCCTTTTTTTCTTGGAACGAGTTTTGTTCCTTTATTTTCGTCTTTTGGGGCTTTTAAAGGTTGTTGGTTAAACAATCCGCCTTTGTTGCAATAAGCATATCGAGTGAATAAAATATCGTTTTTTAATAAATACTTATTTATAGTTTTTAAAGTTCCGTTTTTTCCGGCTTTCCATATAATTTCTTCGTTTTTTTCAATATCAAAATCAAACATACGATTTAAGCTGTATTTAACGTTTTTGTTTCTTTTTAGCCAATGCAACGGATTGTTTGTAAACTTGTTATAATAAACATTGCCAACAACAACATTTAAATAGGCATCTTATTTTAGTTCGGTTTTATTTCTCGTTGTTGTTTTTAACGATTATAATTTCTTGAAAAACTTATCGATTGATGATATAATAAAAATATAGAAAGTGAGTTCGGTTGAGGTTGTTTTTTAAGAGGTTGATGCTTTGAAAAAGTTATTATTTTTATCAATATTGTTTATTTTGAATGTATTTTTGTTTTCGGGGATTGTTTTTGCCGAAAATAATTTGAAAGTTGTCATTGGCAGTGGATATTATAATTATTCGGAAAATAATTTTGTTGTAAATTATGATGTTTTTGGGGAAAATTTTGGCGGAAATGCAATTGTGTTTTGTGCTGTTTATGATGCAAACGGAAATTTTTTGACGTGTGAATTTGACAACTTTTCTTTTGATGATAAAAAAATTGCTCATAAAAGAGCTGTTTTCCCGATTTCCGAAGAGACTTTAAAAAACGGAAGCTTGAAAATGCTTTTGTGGGAAGGTGCGGAAAATATGAAGCCCCTTGAAAAGTGTGTTGATGTTAAAATTTCGGAAATTAAAAATTTTGGCGAAAATGTTTGTTTTGATTTCTCACGTGATGAGTTTACTTCTTTAGGGAAACTTGAAGAAGAAAAAACTGTTTCGAACGTTACGTTTGTTACAAAAAGCGGAGGAAAAGAGCTTTCGGTTAAAAGCGATGGGTGTGTTTATTTTTTTGGCGGAGGAAAAGTTTCCGATTGTGCTTTGAAATTTGATGTTTTGGGAAATTGCAAAATAAATTTTTACGGAAAATCGGTTTCTTCTGACGAGAGTAGATATTTAAAAGTTAATGACGGAAAAAACGATTTGGCTCGTTTTGAAATTGAACCGAATTGCATTACAACAGCGTCATATCAATATTTTGGAGAAGAAAAATCTTTATACATTTTTTCGGAAGTTAAAGGACTTTATATTTATCAAATTGAAATTTTATACGACTATGCTCCTGATGTTTTTGGGGAATTTTATGTTAATGATTTTTCTTCGTTGCGTTCGGCTATTTGGAAAGCAGAAGAAGCCGGCGGAGGAAAAATTGTTATTAATGCCGATGAAATTAAATGTAATTCGGAAATTTTGTTAATGAAAGAAAATTCGAATATTACGATATGCGGGGGAAACGGGTTTTCAAGTGTTTTAAATTTTGAGCCATATAGAAGCCGATTGACAGATGTTTCGAAAATTGTTGATAAAAAAGGAATTCGAATTACCGGAAGCAACTATCGGCTTGAAGATATTGTTGTTGAAAATGTTCCGGGAAGAGGTATTAATTTAAGCGGAAAGGCTTGCGGTTTTAATGTTTTTAAAAACATTGTTTCGAGATATAACAACGGAAGCGGTTTTGCCACAACTTCTTTGGCTCACGACAACGTTTTTGAAAATTGCTACGCATACAGAAATTGTGATATTTACACAATTGGCGGAAATGCCGATGGTTTTTCGATTAGCATTTCTTGCGGAGACAACAACAAACTTATCGATTGTTATGCTTGGGAAAATTCCGATGACGGATTTGACTCGTTTGCGATGTATTGTGATCTTGTCTATGAAAATTGTTTTGCTTGGCACAACGGTGACCCTGACGTTTATACGGGAAAATATGATTTTGACAGAGGCAGAGAGCTTGATGAAAAATTATATTTAATTAAAATTATCGAAAATCAAGATGAAAATTTTAAACAAAATTATTTGAACAAAAAGTTTGAGCTTCCACAAGAAGAATTTATTGATGTTATTGACAATTCGGAAAACTCCGAAGGAACAAAGAAAATTTCAATTGAACAATTTATTGGAGATGAATGGAGAGGAAACCCGAATGGTTTTAAGCTTGGCTCGGGAAATTCAAAGCATGGCCCGCAGGTTACGGGCGAAGTGTGCAGAATTATGAAAAATTGCGTTGCTTTTGACCATATTGGCAAAGGTTTTGACAGAAACAGCTCAACTTGCACAGTTCAAATTGAAAACGGGATTGCTTTTGACAATAAAATGTACAATTATCAGCTTGATATGTGCGAAGTCCCTGTTTTTATCAATGCTTTTGAATATGGAGGAAGAAACAAACTTCCCGAAAGCTGTTTGATAAATAAACTTTCGGAAAAAGAATTTTTAAATGTTAAAAATAAAATTTACAAAAGAGTTGATTACATTGAAAGCGTTGTTTGTAATAATAAAATTCCGCTAAAATATAATAATGTTGATGAATTGTTTTCTGTGAATGATTGAAATGGTTTTTTTAAAAGATTATTGTACTTTTGTTAATAATATCTATTGTTTATTTTGTTCAGCTATGGTAAAATCATTTAAGGCAATAACGCATATTGCAAAAATAATTCATTTTTGCAATATGTTTTTGAAGACAATTTTTTGACATATGTTTACAGGAGATTTTTATATGGAGAATATGGGGAACACAGCGAAAGCTGAAAATATTAAAGATAAGAAAAACAGATATATTTTAAGTATGATGTTTTTCGTTATTTTGGTTGGAACGACATTTTATTTGCTTCTTAAAGATTGCAATTTTGGTGATATTGCCGATGCTGTTAGGGGGGCAGAATACAGTTATTTGTTTTTGTCTGTTGTTATGGCAATTATATATATTTCCGGCGAGGGGCAATGCCTTAACATTATTGTTAAATCGCTTAAAGGAAAAGCAAGCAAGTTATCTTGCTTTACTTATGGTTGCATTGATTTTTATTTTTGTGCGGTTACGCCTTCGGCAACTGGCGGTCAGCCTGTTGCGGCATATTATATGGCAAAAGACGGCGTTTCAGTTTCGACGTCAACCATTGCGTTGCTTTTGAACACAATTCAATATAAAGTTGTTTTGCTTGTTTTGGGAATAATTGTTATGGTTTTCAAATTCGGCGATTTGTTTGGTGATTTTTGGTTTACTTTTATGTTCATTTTTGGTGTTGTTGCAAACATAATAACAGTTGGTTTTTGTTTGACAGCCGTTTTTTCGAAAGCTTTACTTAATAAAATTGTTTACAAGTCTGTTAATTTTCTTGTTAAAATTAAAATTATCAGAAACAGAAGAAAAGCTCTCCTTAAATATGAACATCATTTTAAAGATTATGCGTGCAGTGCGGAATATATAAAGAGCAATCCTGCTGTTAACGTTAAAGTGTTTTTTGTTTGTCTTGTTCAAAGGCTTGCTCTTTTTTCAATTGCTTATTTTATTTACAGAAGCTTTGGAAGCGAGGGCAGTTCATTTTTTGATTTGCTTGCAATTCAAGTTGCAGTTGCTATGGCTGTTGATTCACTTCCTTTGCCGGGTGGTGTTGGTGCGGCAGAGGCTTTTACGCTTGAACTTTTTACAACTATTTACGGTGTTGGAAAGGTTGCAACGGCAACTTTGCTTACAAGAGGAATAAGTTATTATTTTTGTCTTTTGGTTAGCGGTGCGTTTTTTGTTGCTAATCATATACGACTTATTAAAGTTGGCAAACGCCAAATTAAGAAAGGGGAATTATAATAAATGATTGGTTTTTATAATTATACGGTTATTCTCACCTATATCAGCTTGGCGTCTTCCGTTATTGGTATTTTTATATGCACAAACCCAAATTCTTTTGTTGGAAATGTTCCAAATTCTTTATGGGGGATTTTATGCCTTATGATTTCGGGGCTTTGTGATATGTTTGACGGAAAAGTTGCAAGAACTATGAAAAGAACGGAAGCTCAGAAAAAATTTGGAATTCAAATTGACTCGTTATCGGACTTGGTTGCTTTTGGTGTTTTGCCTGCGGCAATTGGATATGGAATTTTGCCGGACAGCATTAAATCGAGCGGTTGGCTTATTGCTTTTTTTGCGTTGTTTGTGTTTTTTGTTCTTGCGGCGTTAATTAGGCTTGCTTATTTTAATGTTATGGAAGAAGAAAGACAGAGCAAAACAGACGGTGTTAGAAAAGAATATGAGGGGCTTCCTGTTACAAACACAGCCCTTATTATGCCGTTTTTATATATATTCAGTTTTAGAATCGGCGGTTGTTTTTATATTGTTTATTCGGCGGCTTTACTTTTGGTTGCTTTGGCTTTCATTATCAAATTCAGAG
Source organism: uncultured Lachnospiraceae bacterium (assembly GCA_964531385.1). GTDB lineage: Bacteria > Bacillota > Clostridia > Lachnospirales > CAG-274 > MGBC114079. The sequence goes on from CAZHGC010000012.1 coordinate 64,445, forward strand.
TTAAGAAAGTTGGAATGAAAGCAATGCTTGTTTTTCTGCTTGTTGGAGTTATTGAATTTGCGTTTATCTGCTTTGAAGCAATGAACAAATAATTGGAAATTATTTTAGGCTGTCGATTGGCAGCCTTTTGTTGAAAAACTTTTTTTGCAAAAGAGAGGTTTACTCTATGGAAAATGATTTTAATTTTGAAGTTAGAAACAGAAACGGTGAGCTTATTGAAAGTTCATTGAAACAAGACAGTTCTCTTGAATTTCTTTACGGCTCTTTTTACGGAAGGCTTATTTTGAAAATTTTAACAAAGCCTTTTGTTTCTAAAATTGTTGGAGCATATATGAACAGCCAAAGGTCTTGCAAAATGATTGACGGGTTTATTGCAAAGCAAGAAATCGATATGACTCAATTTGAAGAAAGAGAATTTGTTTCATATAATGATTTTTTTACAAGAAAAATTAAACCCGAAAAAAGAAACGTTGATTTTGATGAAAATTCGCTTATAAGCCCTTGTGATTCTAAACTTTCGGCATATCCCATAAATGATGACAGCGTTTTTTATATTAAAAATTCTTATTATTCTGTTTTGGACATTTTGGGAGGAAACGAAAAGGCAAAGGAATTTTCCGGAGGAATATGTTTGATTTTTCGTTTGGCTGTTGACGATTATCACAGATATTGTTATTTTGACAACGGAGAAAAGGGAGATAATTTTTTTGTTAAGGGCGAACTTCATACCGTTAAGCCGATTGCTCTTAACAAATTTAATATTTATAAAAGAAATTGCAGGGAATATTCTTTTTTGCAAACCGAAAATTTTGGTGAAGTTGCACAAATTGAAGTTGGTGCTATGATGGTTGGAAAAATTAAAAATTTGCACCAAAAGCATAAATTTAAACGTGGCGAAGAAAAGGGTATGTTTGAATTTGGCGGGTCAACAATTGTTGTTTTGCTTAAAAAAGACAGTGCTGTTATAGATTCGGACATTGTTTTAAACACTCAAAACGGAATTGAAACAGCGGTTAAATTTGGAGAGAAAATTGGTGTTAAATTTCAAAGACGTTCATAATTTATAATTTTTACTAACTGTTTAGTTTTTATAAATTTAATTTTTTGGAGGTAGTGCGTATGAAAAAAAATGTTGGAATTTGCAGGAAAGGCGTTGCTGTTGCTTTGGCAACGGCTGTTGTTATGACCTCGAACGCAAGCTTGTTTGCGGAAGATTTTAAAGATATTTCGGTTGTTCAGGAAACCAATATTTCCGATGAAAAAGCTGTTGGCGTTAAGTATTTTAATTTTACAAAAGAGGCTGTTGACAAAGCGGTTGGAATAACACTTGATAAAAAAGGAAATGCTCCTGTTTTTTCCGAAAAAAAAGGATTTGGTTTTGTTTCGGAGACTTGTGCTTTGCCGGCAAGAAAAGTTGATCTTTCCGATGTTTTTGCAAAAGATGACGGATTTTATGTTAATGAAAATGACGAAAGTCGTTTTGTTATGGTTAATGACAAAGGCGAAGCCATTGAGCAAAGCAAATGTACAACATATGATTTTGGCGGTATGGTTTTTCGTGTTGCTGTTCCTGCGGGAGCATACAAAATTGAAGTTGAAACAACAGGTGGAGCAGACGTTACTTCAATGTCGGTTTCGGGAATGCAGACAACGAGAATTGAAAGCAACAAATTTTGGGACGCAGCAAAGCTTGTTCCGGTTGAAAATGTTGCAAAATGGGACGGAAACGTTTGGTCGTTCAATTATGTTAGCGGGCTTCCTTACATTGACGTTGAAATTGAACCGAAAAAGGCAAACACAGACGTTGGTGTTAAATCTATAAAAATTACACCGATTGAAGTTAAAGAAAGAAAATCTGACGAAAAACCAACTGTTTTCACTCTTGGAGATTCAACTGTTAAAAGTTATACTTGTGACGAAGCACCTATGTGCGGTTGGGGTCAGGTTTTTGACAGACTTTTTGATTTATCTGAAGTTGAAGTTATAAATTATTCAATGGGCGGTCGTTCTATGAAGAGTATGTATCAGGAAGGAAGATTTAACGATGCTCTTTTGAACGGCAAAAAAGGCGATTACATACTTATTCAATCCGGCCACAATGACGAAAGAAAAGGAACAGCAAAAGGAACGGCAGACGGTGAAAATGCTCGTTTTGGCGGTGGTTCGACAGAGGAAATGTATAAAAAATATATAACTGATTTTTATATTCCTGCAGTTTTGGCAAGGGGAATGACACCTATTTTGGTTACACCTATGACAAGAGCAGAGGGTAAACCAACTCCGAATTATGTTTATAAAAACTCTTTTACAACAAGAAAATTTCCTGATGTTATGAAAGAAACAGCAAAAGAAATTGGCGTTACACTTGTTGATTTGAATACAAGAAGTGTTGAATATTTGAACGAAATTGGTCCTTCCGGAACAACGGCGATTGTTTTATCCCTTGAAGCGGGCGAAACACCGGGAAAAACAAACAGCGGAAGTTATGCAAACGGAAATCCGAACCTTAAAGTTGACGGAACACATTTTAAAGAGGCTCTTGCAAAGCAATATGCAAGAATGATTGTTGAGGAAATTTACAAAAATTATAAAAACGGAGATGACAGACTTGAAGCGTTTGTTTCAACATATTTAAAAGATGATGTTGTTTTGGCGGCGGAAAGCGGAGATTGGAGCAAAGTTTATCCAGAAGTTTGCAACGATACAATTTCGGGCATTGGGGCATATTACAGGAATCAAATTGAAAAAATGATTCAGCTTGGTGTTATGCAAAAGGACAAAAATGGAAACTTTAACCCACTTGATGATATGTATGTTGATGAATATATTGACGCTTTGGCAAAGCTTTGGAACATTGACAAAAACGAAATTAAAGGTTATAAAAACGGAAGGCTTACAAGAGAAGTTATGGCATCGATTTTGTATGATGCTTATAACATTAAATTTAAAGAAAAACCTGCTTATATGACAGATTATAACGGAACGGCACTTTCTCCGGACGACCCTAATTATGACCCGAATCTTACAGGAAAAGAAGCTCAATATTATCCTTTGGCAGGTTTTGGAACTCTTATTGATTTTGAAAAAGTTGACGAAAAATATGCTGAGAAATTTAAAGAAGCTTATAACCTTGGTTTAATTCGCTCTGAATGGGGAATTCAAAGAGGAACTATGAAAAACGGAAACAAATTGTCTCCGAAGTTGGTTGTTTCAAGAGCAAAAGCGGCAAAAAGCCTTTATTTTGCTTGGAGCCTTTCAAGGCCGATTAAGGCAGAAACAGACTGGCTTGAATGATTTTTTTGGTACATAAAGACAGAATAATTTTTAATAAAATATTTTAAGGAGTTTTTGAAATGGGTAGATTAAATATTGTTGGTTTAGGTTATATCGGATTGCCGACAGGGCTTATGTTTGCGGCTAACGGCATTGAAGTTACGGGAACTGACTTGAATTTGAAGCTTGTTGAAACTTTAAATTCTGGAAAGCTTACTTTTGAGGAAAAGGGGCTTGAGGAGCTTTTTGAAAAGGCTCTTTCAAAAGGAATTCAATTTTCAAACAATCTTATAAAAACAGACAGATATATTATTACAGTTCCAACGCCTTACATTAAAGAAAATAAAAAAATTGAGGCGAAATATGTTGTTGCGGCTGTTTCTCAGGTTCTTGACATTTGCGAAAAGGGTGCGGTTGTTGTTATTGAATCGACAATTTCGCCGGGAACAATTGACAAATTTGTTCGTCCGATTGTTAGAGAAAAAGGACTTGTTATTGGAGAAGATGTTCATTTGGCTCATGCTCCCGAAAGAATTATTCCGGGGAATATGGTTTTTGAACTTGAAAACAATTCTCGTACTATTGGTGCGGACAGCCCTGAAATTGCCGAAAAAATTAGAAGCTGGTATAAAAGTTTTTGCAAAGGAGATATTGTTCTTACCGACATTAAAACTGCTGAAATGAGCAAAGTTGTTGAAAATACATTTAGAGACATTAACATTGCTTTTGCAAACGAACTTGCTAAAATTTGCGACAGAGAGGGAATGAACGTTTATGAGCTTATAAAAATTGCAAATAAGCACCCTCGTGTTAATATTTTACAGCCGGGACCGGGTGTTGGCGGGCATTGTATATCGGTTGACCCTTGGTTCTTGGTTGGAGACTACCCTGACATTGTCAACATAATTCTTGCGGCAAGACACGTTAATGACGGTATGCCGGATTATGTTATTGGAAGAATGGGCGAAATTATGAGAGAAAACGGCATTTCTGATATAAGCGAGGTTGGCTTATACGGATTGACCTACAAAGAAAATGTTGACGACCTTAGAGAAAGCCCAACTTTGCAGATGCTTGAAAGATTTGAAAAATATTTTGTTAAAGGAATAAATATTTATGACCCTATGGTTAGAGAAAACAAAGTTGACGGACAAACACAGGATTTTGATGAGTTTATTAAAAAGTCGAAATTGATTGTTGTGCTTGTTGGACACCAGCATTTGAAAGACAATTTGGACGCTTTGAAAGGCAAAATTGTTCTTGATACAAGAAATATTATCGATTTGGATAAAGGCGTTTATAAATTATAATATTTTGCTTTTAAAAAAATGCACAATTTGAAAGCACCACTTTTTTGTGGTGCTTTTTCAAAAAAAATTATATAATTATTTTACAGTTATAATTTTTACAGAAATATTTTAAAACTTAAATGAGCTTATGTTTTTTGAATTATTGATGATAGAAATGAGAGGATTTTTGATGTCTAAAAAAATTTTAGCTGTTTTTTTGGCTGTTAATTTTATTTTTTGCAGTTGTTTTGATGTTTTTGCTGTTGAACAATATTCTTTGGGCGATGTTGACGGGAACGGTAATGTTGAAGTTAATGATGCGGTTTTGGTTTTGCAATGGGTTCTTGATAAAGGCAATTATTTAAGCGAAGAGGCAATTAAAGCGGCTGATGTTTTTAATTATAACAATGCTGACGAAATTACAGCATTGAATGCTTCATATATTTTACAAATGGCTATTAACAACTTTGGAGAAGAAACGACAGAGAGCACAGAAGAAAGCACAAGCGAGAGCTCGACGGAGAGCACAGAAGAAAGCACAAGTGAGAGCTCGACAGAGAGCACAGAAGAGAGCACAAGCGAGAGTTCGACGGAGAGTACAGAAGAAAGCACAAGCGAAAGCTCGACGGAGAGCACAGAAGAAAGCACAAGTGAAAGTGCAACGGTTAATGAAACGAAATCTTGGAATTTTAGCAACAGCGATTTTTCGGAAAAAGTTGGCACGTTATCATCGAAACTGGTAGTTGGAGATATTACAGTTTTTGCAAGCAGTTCTAAAACTGTTAAAATATCGGAGCTTGAAAATTCGTATGGAGACGAAAATTATCAATATTGTGTTGATTTGGGCGGAAGCGGAAGTACAGAGTTTAGAAGCATTTCGTTTGATGTTAAGGGCGACTGTGAAATTAATGTTTATGCTGTTGGAAGAGACAGAGTTATGCAACTTGCAACAGCCGAAAGAGAACTTGCAACAGCTGAAAAATTTACTTCCGAAATTTCGATGCGTTCTTTTTCATATTCCGGTGGAAAAAATACAGTTTTCTTATATTCAACATCGGGTGGAATTAAAGTTTACAAAATTGATGTTATTTATAAAAATTCGTTTACAGAGGAAACCTCAACAGAAGCGACTTCGACAGAAGGCACAAGCGAAACCGAAACTACAACCGAAAAAATTAAAGAGAGCGAGAGTGAAAGTATGAGCATTGAAGATATAACAGAAACTGAAACTTCTAACGTTGGTGCAGACGATTCTCAAAGATTTGAGAAAGTTGAAAATTTGATAAGTTACTTAATGGAAAACAATGTTGACAGCAACGGAAATGTTACTTTTACCGATATTTCTTGGAACATTGAGAAAAAAGGAAAGAATATATGGCATTATGCGAGTGGCTGTATGATTAAGGCGTTTACTGAAATTTATGAGAGAACAAAAGATAAAAAATATTATGACTTTGCCAAAAAGCATATGGACTTTTTCATTAATGATGACGGCGAGATAATTTATTTTAGCAAAAACAGCACATCATCAAAATACAGTCCGACTGAAAGCGGATATAAGCTTGATGATATTAATGCAGGAAAGCCTTTGTTCTATTTCTATGAAAAAACAAGCGACAAACGTTATAAAAATGCTATTGAGCTTTTGGAAACACAGCTTGAAAATCAACCACGTACAAGCCAAAAAGTTTTGGGCAATTTTTGGCACAAAAAGTCATATCCGCAGCAAATTTGGCTTGACGGGCTTTATATGGCACAGCCATTTTATATGGAATATGGCAACAAATTTGGAACAGTTGACGAAGAAAGCGGAAAAGTTAAAGAATGCGTTGATTCATATAACCAATTTATGAACGTTTACAAGACTTTGAGGAATTCTGAAACGGGACTTTATTATCATGGTTATGATGATTCTAAATCTTTAAGCTGGGCAAACAGCGAAACAGGGCTTTCGGAAAATTATTGGCTTAGAGCCATGGGTTGGTTTGCAATGAGCCTTGTTGACACAGCAGAAAAAATGCCTGAAAATATGGCAGAAGAAAAGAAAGAGCTTATAAAAATTTATAAAGAATTTGCAGACGCTATGATTAAATATCAAGACGAAAAAACGGGAATGTGGTATCAAGTTGTTGACAAAGGCGGAAGCGATGGCAATTATCTTGAAACAAGCGGAACGCTGGCTGTTTCATATTCACTTATGAAAGCATCACGTCTTGGTTTTGTTGATGAAAGCTATTTTGATTATGGTAAAAAAGCTTTTGACGGTGTTTGCGACAATTATTTGACAGAGACTGACGGAAAAGTTGTTTTAAGCAATATTTGCCTTGTTGCGGGACTTGGAGGAACTTCTTCTTCCGGTTCATATAAAAACAGAGACGGAAGTTACGAATATTATATTGGCGAAAAAGTTGAAAAAAATGATGCAAAAGGTCTTGGACCGTTGTTGTTTGCGTATAATGAAGTTAGAATGCACTGATATTTTTGTTTGAGTTTTTTGCAAAGCAAAGCCCTTTTTTGTTGTTTTGTTTTTGGGGGCTTGCTTTGCTTTTGAAATAAGGTTTTTGGGAGGATATATATGAGATATTTGGAAGATATTCACGAGGGCGAAGCAGTTGTTGGACATTATTTATGCAAACAAAAGCAATCTTTAAAATCGAGAGCGGGGAAAACATATTTATCGTTAAAGCTTCAAGACAAAACAGCAACTGTTGATGCAAAAGTTTGGGAGCTTAACCACAACATACAAAATTTTGAAGAAAACGATTTTATAAAAATTGATGCCCTTGTTTTGACATATCAAAACGAAATTCAACTTAATGTTCGAAAAATTAGAAAAAGTCAAGAGGGCGAATATAACCCAATGGATTATATCCCCTGTACAGACAAAGATATTTCTGTTTTGTATACACAGTTTACAGATTATATTAAAACTATTTCAAATTCATACATAAAAACTTTGCTTGAAAATATTTTCATTAAAAATGATGAAATTTCGGAGGCTTTTAAAAAACATTCTGCTGCAAGAGCTATGCACCACAATTATATGGGTGGGCTTTTGGAACATTCTCTTTCGGTTACTCAAATTTGTGATTTTATGGCACCGAGATACAAATTTGTTAATCGTGATATTTTGGTTGCTGCGGCAATGTTGCACGATGTTGGAAAGATTTGGGAGTTATCGTCTTTTCCGGACAATGATTATACAGATAACGGTCAACTTCTTGGACATATTATTATTGGAACGGAGCTTATTACTTCGGAAGCTGGAAAAATTTCAGGTTTTCCGGAGACGCTTAAAACTCTTTTGAAGCATTGTATTGTTGGTCATCATGGTGAATATGAATTTGGTTCTCCACAGCTTCCCAAAACGATTGAAGCGTTTATTTTACATTGTGCGGACAACACCGACGCAAAAATTAAAATGTTTGAAGATGTGCTTGAGAAAAACAGCACACAGGGGCATTGGGCAGGGTTTTATAAACCTCTTGCGAGAAACGTTAGAGATTCGGAATTTTAATAAATATGAAAGAGAAAAAAATATCTGCCAATGAAATTAACAAATTTTGTTATTGCAATTATCAATGGTATTATGAAAAAGTTTATGGGGCTAAAGAAATTAGACGTTTAAATTTGGAATATTGCAAAGAAAACGGGATTGAAAGCAAGGTTTCGAAAAATTTTTCAAGAGGACGTAAATTTCATAACCGATATATTTTAAAATATAAGATTAAAAAATTTTTCAAAATTTGTTTTATTTTTGGCTTTATACTTTTAATTTTATATTTTTTGAATTATTTTGATATTTTATTTTTGGTGTGATTTTATGATTTTTTATTTAATTATTTTTTGTGTGTTAATTATTTTTATTATACTTTTTAAAAATAAGGATATTAAAAAAGCGAAACCGAAGTTGCACCCTTTTGGTTATACGCTTATTTATACAGACCAAAAAATTAAATGCAGTGATGATGTTGTTGTTTCAAAGCTTTTGAAATCTGAAAAATTTGGAGTTCAGGGAAAGCCGGATTTTTTATATGAAAATTTTTTTGGGAAAATTATTCCGGTTGAACTTAAAAGCGGGAAAATTGGCGAAGAAAAGCTTCCTCATCTTGGAGATATGCTTCAACTTGCAACATATTTTATTATTGTTGAGGAAGTTTATGGGAAAAAGCCAAAATACGGAAATTTGATTTACAGCGATTATATGTTTAAAATAAAGAATACGAGAGAAATTCGCAAAGAGGTTTTGAAAACAATTAAAAAAATGAACAAAATGCTTGCAACAGGGGACGGCGAGGGTTGTTTTGATTTTGTTAAATGCCGACACTGCCTTTGTAAAAGCGTTTGTCAATTTTATGGGAAGTGATTTTATGAACAAAAGCGACAAAAAAGAAAAAGATGTTAAACCTATTAAATATACTGTTTCAAATTTAGAAAAAACGCTTAAACTCAGCAATGATGAAGTTATTGCCAAAGCTATCAGAGATTTATTGATAAGGGACAAAGAATGATGAAATTGATTAAAAACGAAGATTATATTATAAAAATTAATGATATTGGAGAAAACGGCGAGGGAATTGGCAAAATTGACGATTTTGTTGTTTTTGTTGAAGGAGCTTTGCCAAACGAAGAGGTTTTGATAAAGCTTGTTAAGCTGAAAAAATCATATGGTTATGGAAAGCTTTTGGAGATTTTGAAAAAATCTCCTTTTAGAGTTGAGCCTGTTTGCAATTCTTTTAAAAGGTGCGGAGGGTGCTCGTTGCAACATTTGGAATATTCCGAACAGCTTAAATTTAAAACGAAGCTCGTTAGAGATAATTTGCAGAGAATTGGCGGGTTTTCAGATGTTTTTGTTGAAGATACTATCGGGCCGGAAAATCCTTATCATTATCGAAACAAAGCACAATTCCCCGTTGGAATTTCAAAAGACGGACTTTCGATTGGTTTTTTTGCACCAAGAAGCCACAATATAATTAATATTTCGAAATGTTTTATTCAAAACGAAATTAACGAAGAAATTATTTCAATTGTTAAAGAATTTATGCTTAAATATAATATTCCGCCATATGACGAAACGTCTCACAAAGGCGTTATTCGACACATTATGACGAGAACGGCGGTTGTTACCGGAGAAGTTATGGTTTGCATTATTATAAACGGAAAAAAACTTCCGAAGGCGAGCATACTTGTTGAGATGCTTTGCAAAGTTTCGGGGGTTGTTTCGATTGTTTTAAACCACAACACAAAAAAAACAAACGTCATTATGGGAGATGATATTTCAATTTTATACGGCAAAGGGTTTATCACAGATTTTATTGGTGATTTCAAATTTGAAATTTCTCCGCTTTCTTTTTTTCAAGTTAATCCTGTTCAAACGAAAGTTTTATATCAAACTGCCCTTGATTTTGCCGAATTGAGAGGAGACGAAACGGTTATTGACGCATATTGCGGAATTGGCACGATTTCTTTATTTATTTCACAAAAGGCAAAAAAAGTTATTGGCGTTGAAATTGTTCCGCAAGCGATTGATGATGCAAGGAGAAACGCAGAAATTAACAATGTTTCGAATGTTGAATTTATTGTTGGAAAGTCGGAAGAGGTTATTCCAGAGTTATATGAAACAAAGGGGATTTTTGCAGATGTTTTGTTCCTTGACCCGCCAAGAAAGGGTTGTGATGAAAAGCTTATCGATATGATTTTGAAAATGCTTCCGCAAAAAGTTGTTTATGTTTCTTGCAATTCGGCTACGCTTGCAAGAGATTTGAAGTTGTTGGCGGGGGAATATGAGATTTGCCGAGTTCAGCCGGTGGATATGTTTTGTATGAGTTGGCATGTTGAGACGGTTGTGATTTTAAACAAGAAAAAGCGTATATAATCGCTTTAATTATAAGAAATTTGAAAATTGCAATAGCAAATAGGAGACATCATAGCATCAAAATATAATATTTAAA
>CAZHGC010000013.1:0-69628 GCA_964531385.1 uncultured Lachnospiraceae bacterium
AAGGGGCTCGAACCCTCGACCTCCGGCGTGACAGGCCGGCGCTCTAACCAACTGAGCTATTGAGCCAAAATATTAAATTAATTCCGTCATCAACCTGACGACTTTTATAGTATACAACAAAAAAAATAATCTGTCAACACTTTTTTTAAATAAAAATTCAATTTCGAAAAAAGCACAAAAACACCCCAAACAAAAACGTTTCGCCAAATGTCATCTCATAAATTTCACAGCAGAGCAAAACAAAAATTTTAGACTTAACAAAAGGACAAACCCGCCTTTCGTTAAGCCTACAATTTTCATAAGTTCGTGTGCAACGCTGTTTTAAAGGGTTGCTGCAGTTTCTTCCGAAGCCTCTTCCAAAGCCAAAGCTTCTTCATATCCTTTTAAAATAGCATCTTGAAGTTTCTTTCTTGCGTCAGAATTAATAGGGTGTGCAATATCTCTAAATTCTCCGTCAGCGGTTTTTCTGCTTGGCATAGCAATAAATATGCCATTATCGCCTTCAATAACTTTAATATCATGAACAGCAAATTCGTTGTCAATAGTAACTGACACAATCGCTCTCATTTTGCCTTCTTTGCTAACTCTGCGCACTCTAACGTCTGTTATTTCCATAGTAATAGCCCCCTTGGTTAAAACCAAATAAATTTTATAAGAAATTATCCAGCGAACAAAAATAAATTCCGACAAAGACATATCAAATATAATTGCACACAAACCATATTTAAATTTTCATTCAAAACCGTCCAACTATTTTTGTTCAAATCAAATTTCTCGTTTTTATCACAAAAACATTCCCCGTTGATAAAATGCCGCTTGCCCCGTCAAAATAACATAAAGTCTCTCTTTCGCAAATTAAGCCAAAGTACAAAAACTGAACTTTGAATTAATCGCATTTTTATCATCGAATTATTTTTTTGCAATTTATTTAAAACTCCAAAGCCAAAATATTAAGAACTGTTCGAAACATTGTAAACCCTTTTAAAAATAGCTTAAACAGATACTCAAAAAGTCAAGCTCCGGCAACTTTAATATATTCAGCTCCAAAGAATTAAAGCAATGTCATTCTTTCGTCAAATAACAGTTCCCTTCGAAATAATAATGGGTTTTTCAGGAGTTCCAATGATTTGTTTATCATCGGAAATAACAACCTGCTTGTCAATAATTGCGTGTTCAATAACACAATTGTTGCCAATGCACGAACCCTCCATAATTATAGAATTTTTAACGGAAGATTTTTCACCTGTATAAACTTTTCTAAACAAAACCGAATGATAAACATATCCATTTATAATACTTCCGCTTCCAACAAGAGTGTCCTTAGCTTCAGCCCCCGAATTATATTTTGCGGGCGGTTCGTCCTTTGGTTTTGTCTCAATATGCGAACCCTCTGTAAGGAACAAATTTCTAATGTCCCTTTTAAGAAAGTCCATATTAACATCAACATACGCTTTTATGTTGTTTAATGTGTTCCAATATCCGTCATATCTATAGCCATAAATTTTAAGCTTTCTTCTATATCTTATAATAATATCTTTAACAAGGTCATATCTTGCCTCCGAAACAACCGTTTCAAGAAGTTTAATAAGAAGAGTTCTCTTAATAACATAAATTCCAAGAGATGCAATTGTACTTTGAGGGTCAACAGGTTTTTCTTCAAAATCAATCATTCTGTTGTCCGAATCAAGTTCCATAACGCCAAAATCGTGAACATCTTTTCCCGAATTTGCCATATCTTGACACATAATTGTAATATCTGCGTTTTTTTCAACGTGATATTTAATAATATCATAATAGTCCATTTTGTAAATCGCATCACCGGAAGCAATAACAACATAAGTTTCGTTACTCTTCGTAAGGAAGTTCAAATTTTGATAAATTGAATCTGCCGTTCCTCTAAACCAAAAAGAATTGTCGTTTGATAAAAACGGCGTAAAAATGAACAATCCGCCTTGTTTTCTTCCCAAATCCCACCATTTTGCAGAAGACAAATGGTCGTGAAGAGAACGAGAATTAAATTGAGTAATAACAGCAACTTTTCTAATGTTGGAGTTTGCCATATTGCTCAAAGCAAAGTCAATAGCTCTGTAAGACCCGCCAACAGGCATAGCTGAAACAGCCCTAACGTTGCAAAGGTCTTTAAGTCTTTCGTCGCTTTGTCCGCCTGCCAAAATTATACCAAGTGCTTTCATATGCCAACCCCTCCAATATCGATAGTCTGTCCGCTTTCAAGCTTTCCGTCATTATACATATTAAATTCGGTTTTTCCCGAAATAACACAGTTCTTGCCAATTTTAACGTTGTCCGGAACAACCGAACCGCTTCCAATAACCGTTATTCCCGTATTATAAATTTTAGGTTTAAGTTCGTTTGGAACGTTCTCACCGCTTCCAATAACAACGTTTTCGCCAACAATCGACTCTTCGTCAATAATGCTACGGTCAATAACCGTACCTTTTTTAATAACGCAGTCTTTCATAATTATGGAATCTTTAACAACCGCACCCTCTTCAACAGTAACGCCCGTTCCAATAACCGAATTTTCAACAGTTCCGTAAATTTCACAACCCTCGGAAATAAGACTTCTCTTAACAACAGCGTCCGCCGAAGTATAAAGAGGAGGCTGATGCTCGCTGTTTGTATAAATCTTCCAAAAATCCTCATAAAGATTAAATTCCGGCAAAGCTTTAATAAGCTCCATATTTGCAGCCCAATATGATTCAATCGTTCCAACGTCTTTCCAATAGTCCTTAAAACGATATGCGTAAAGAGCCTTTCCCTTGTTAAGCATAGATGGAATAATGTGTTTTCCAAAATCGCTGTCTGGGTGAATTGCACTGTCCTCAATAAGTGCAGCCCTAAGTTCGTCCCAAGTAAATATGTAAATACCCATAGACGCAAGATTGCTCTTCGGTTTTTCAGGTTTTTCTTCAAATTCATAAATTTTGTCGTTTTCATCAGCATTCATAATGCCAAAACGGCTCGCCTCTTCAATCGGAACCTCCAAAACAGCAATGGTAACATCGCAGTTGTTCTTTTTATGGAAATCAAGCATCTTTGAATAATCCATTTTGTAAATATGGTCACCCGATAAAATAACAACATATTCAGGGTCGTTCGCATCAATATAAGCAATATTCTGAAATATTGCGTTTGCCGTTCCGGAATACCAATCTCCGTGCTCGCCCCCCTTAACGTGAGGAGCAAGAATAGTAACTCCTCCGTCCTTTCTGTCCAAATCCCAAGGAATACCAATTCCAATGTGTTGATTTAAACTCAACGGCTGATATTGTGTAAGAACCCCAACAGTATCAACGCCCGAATTAACACAATTGCTCATAGGGAAATCGATAATTTTATATTTTCCCCCAAAAGCAACCGCCGGCTTTGCGTTTTTACTCGTCAAAACACCCAGTCTGCTGCCTTGCCCCCCTGCAAGAAGCATAGCCAACATTTCTTTTTTTCGCATAAAACAACCTCCCGTCAAAATTTAGTCCATTGTTTTTATAAAAATTTCATCATAACAAAATTTGTGATAAAAAATTTTCAAAACAACAATTACAATTAATTATATTCAAAAAGAATTGCTCATACAACAAACAATTTAACAAAAAATGTGTGCATTTTTCCAACATACAGTCAATTTAATCAAAAGCCCAAAGCAATTTGTAAATTGTTCATAATGTCGAAAAGAACAAATCTAAATTTGTACTTTTAACCAAAAAACATCTACAGCCAACAGTAGCAAAAATCTATAAAAATAATTTTTTTAAGCTTAAACAACAAACATACCACTTTAAAATTAATTCAATTATTTTGTAACTGTAAACTTTACAATTAATATTGTATCATAATTTAGTGGAAATGTACAATAGTTTTTAAAAATTTTTTCAACCGCATATTTTAAATTTTGCCAAAATAGTCAAATTTTTGTTATTTTGTGAGCCAATTTTAAGCAAAAACACAATATCAGACACAATTCAACCACTATTTTAAAAAGCAAAATCTCTCTTCCGCAAATTAATAACACCCCATTTTCAGCATCTCATAAAAGAGTTTTTGTAAAAATTTTTATAAATTTGGGGTTTAAAAAAATAAATAATATAGTATACTTATTAATAGGTAATATCGTATAGTCAAAGCAACGCTTTAACAATCAAAATCTGTTGCCAAACAAATGATATTATAAATTGCAAAAAATCAACCAATAAACAACTGCTCAAAAAATAAATAAGAATAGAGGTACAAAAATGAATTTGTCAGATTATAAAAAAATCCACTTTGCCGGAATAGGCGGAATAAGTATGTCGGGGCTTGCCGAAATTTTGTTAAACAATAACCATATAATAACCGGCTCCGATAATGTAAGCTCGGAAATAACAAAACATCTCGAAAGCGTCGGCGTAAAAGTTTTCATCGGGCAAAAAGCCGAAAACGTCTCCCCCGACACAAACCTGTTCGTCTACACAGCCGCCCTAAAGCCCGATAACCCCGAAATATTGGAAGCCAAAAAACAAGGCATAAAAATAATCGACAGAGCCGAACTTTTGGGAAGTATGATGAAAAATTATACATACCCAATATCAATCTCGGGAACACATGGCAAAACAACAACATCATCGATGATTACAGAAATTTTGCTTTCCGCAAATGCCGACCCTGCCGTAACAATCGGCGGAATGTTAACTTCAATAGGAGGAAACTATCGAATCGGAAAACATAACTACTTCGTTGTTGAAAGCTGTGAATATTGCGACAGCTTCCTAAAATTCAACCCGTTCAGTGCAATTATCTTAAATGTTGATTATGACCACGCCGACTACTTCAAAACGTTGTCACAACTCTATAATTCGTTCAACGCTTTTGCAAAAAGAATTCCGGAAAACGGCTTCCTTGTAATAAACAGTGAAATCCCCGAAATTGAAAAAGTGTTAAACTCCGTTTCGTGCAAAATAATAAAATACGGAATAAACAACCAAAACGGTTGGAGTGCATCAAATATAACGTTCAACGAACTCGGCTTTCCAACATACACAGCCTTGTTAAACGGCAAAAAAGTTTGCGAAGTAACGTTAAGCGTTCCCGGAACTCACAACGTTTCAAATTCCCTCGGTGCGTTGGCTTTGTGCAATGAGCATAAAATCCCGCTCGAAAACATATTGGAAGGCTTGAAAAATTTCAAAGGCACTCACAGACGATTTGAATATAAAGGAACGTTCAACAATGTAAAAATCGTTGATGACTATGCCCACCACCCAACCGAAATAAAATCAACCCTCTCCGCCGCAAAGGCAAATAAAATAAACAAATTGTGGTGCGTTTTCCAACCCCACACATACAGCCGAACAAAAGCATTATTGAAAGAATTTTCGGAAAGCTTCGATGATGCCGATAATATAATTATCCTCGATATATATGCCGCAAGAGAAAAAAATGACGGAACAATAAGCTCAAAAGACCTTGTAAATTTAATAAAAGAACGAGGAAAAAATGTTCTTTATGCCGAAAGTTTCAAACAAGCCGAAGAATATTTAATTACACATTGTAACCCACACGATTTGTTGATAACTATGGGTGCGGGAGATGTTTATTTGGTGGGAGAAAACATCTTATCCACATTATCCACAGAGTTACACACAATTAATTAATAACTTGTTCACAAAAACATAACAAACTTTTGCACAATTTAAATTTTCGAAAAAAATTTTAACACCACGAAAATATCCCTGTTTTCAGCATTTTTCGTGGTGTATTTTTTGTGAACAATGTTTCTTCAATAAGTTATCCACATTATCCACAAAGTTACGCACAACCAAACATATGTTTATCCATTAATCCACAAACGTTGCGTTGTTCAAAAAAATTACCTAAAAAACTATTACTTTTTTTTATTGTCAAGTTTTTTTGACTATGATATAATAATTTTAGAAAATTTTAATTTGATAAGGGCTGTTCAAAATATAAACTAATTGCTTTGTTCTCTGCCCCCAACTTAAAAATTCTCATTTCGAATTAAAGGAAACGCCACATAACCCCCAAAAAACTTAACTCAATTTTGCTAAATCGTGGCATCGCCTAAAGAAGGGAGACAGCAAAAATGCGTTCAACAATAATATGCGTAGATGACGAAAAATTACTTTTAAATATATTATATGACCAACTTGATTCGTGGTTCGGAA
Organism: uncultured Lachnospiraceae bacterium; assembly: GCA_964531385.1. Taxonomy (GTDB): domain Bacteria; phylum Bacillota; class Clostridia; order Lachnospirales; family CAG-274; genus MGBC114079. Next base: position 6,180 of record CAZHGC010000013.1, read on the forward strand.
AACATTATACAATTGAAAAAGCTCAAACCGCAACCGAAGCCTTAACAATTCTCGATAACTGCATAAGCTCCGGAAGAGATGTTTCTGTTTTCATAAGCGATTATATAATGCCGTTAATGAAAGGTGACGAACTTCTGACAAAAGTAAAAGAGAGAGACCCAAAAATTAAACGAATTATGCTAACAGGCTATTCCGCAATAGACGGAATTGTAAATGCAATAAATAAAGCCGGAATATATCGCTATATTTCAAAACCTTGGGACGGCAAAGATTTAATGCTAACCCTCCTTGAGGCAATAAAAAGTTATGAGCAAGATAAAATAAATTACGAATTAAGCAAAAATTATGAGTCACTCTATTATAAATATGAAAAATTATACAACGAAAAAGAAGAAAATTATGACGCTCTTTTAAAATCTTTCGCTTTGGCTTGTGACCTTCGTGACCAAGCAAAAACCAATCATTCCGAAAGAGTTGCAAAATATGCCGAAACAATCGGAAGATTAGTTTCTCTCCCCGATGCCCAATTAAAAACATTGGTCCATTCGGCTCTTCTCCATGATGCCGGCAAACTCGCAATGAGCGATGAAGAATTGCAACATTTAAAAACAAGCAAAAAGTATGACTCCGATTTTATATCAATGCGTTCTTTTCAGGCTAATTTTTCAACAAGAATAATTGAAAAATTAACTGCCTCAACTGATTTTGTCGAAAATGTAAAATATCAATTCGAAACATATGACGGTGTCGGTCCGTTCAATTTAAAAGGAGAAAACATTCCCATCGGTGCAAGAATTTTGCACATAGCAAATCTCTATGACGTTGTTTCCGCCTCAATGAAAGATTCGTCAATTGAGGAAAAAATAGCCGAATTTGTAAAACAAGGAAATACGCACCTCGACAATCAATTAACATCTCTTTTCGTTGAACAACTGAAAAAACAAAATTAAATACAACCTACATACAAAAATTAAAAACCAAAAGAGGGTGTGATTTTTTCACACCCTCTTTTTTCCAAAAATCCAAATTATAAAATTCTTATTCTTCGTTTATAATAATGTCGCTTGTATCATCATCAAATTCGCCAAATTCCGCATCAAAATCTTCGTCAATGGCGTCTTCGTCCTCCAAATCCGAAAGCTTTAAAGGCTCATCATCTGATAAAGATGCAACACTTCCTTTTTTGCTCTCCGGCTCCGGCTCTTCAACTCTTTCCCTGTGCTCCATTTCGTCAAGAGTGTCAAGGTCATAATGCTTTCTAACTGCGTTTTCAATTTCAAGCGAAATTTCAGGATTTTCCTGAAGATATTTCTTTGCGTTTTCTCGACCTTGCCCAATTCTCGTCTCGTTGTAAGAATACCACGAACCACTCTTATTAACAATTCCAAGCTCGGCACTAAGGTCAAGAATGTCTCCCTCGTGAGAAATTCCTTTTCCATACATAATGTCAAATTCAATAACTTTAAACGGCGGAGAAACCTTGTTTTTCGCAATTTTAACTTTCGTTCTGCTTCCAATAACTTCCGAACCAACTTTGAGATATTCACTTCTCCTAACGTCAATTCGAATACTTGCGTAAAATTTCAAAGCACGACCGCCCGTAGTTGTTTCGCTCGGGCCATACATAGCCGCCGTTCCAATGTTTGCACGAAGTTGGTTAATAAAAATAACAACACAATCACTTTTGCTGATAATACCCGTAAGCTTACGAAGAGCCTGTGACATAAGCCTTGCCTGCAAGCCCATATGCGAATCGCCCATTTCTCCGTTTATCTCTGCCTTTGGAACAAGTGCCGCAACAGAGTCAACAATAATTATATCAACAGCCCCCGAACGAACCATAGTTTCGGTAATTTCAAGAGCTTGCTCGCCGTCGTCCGGCTGAGAAACATAAAGCTCGTCAATGTTAACACCAAGATTTTGTGCATAAACAGGGTCAAGAGCATGCTCCGCATCAACAAATGCCGCAACTCCGCCCATTTTTTGAGCCTCTGCAACCATATGAAGAGCAAGAGTTGTTTTTCCCGAAGATTCCGGACCATAAACCTCAATAATTCTTCCTCTCGGAATACCACCAATTCCAATGGCAATGTCAAGACTCAAACAACCTGTCGGAATAGCTCTGATATTAAGGTTTTTTGTGCTTTCACCAAGCTTCATAACCGCCCCTTTTCCAAATTGCTTTTCAATTTGTGCAAGTGCGTTTTTAAGTGACTCCGCTTTCCCCTCAGGGGTTGAAATATCAATGCCCTTTTCTTTCGGGCTTGCCTTTTTTTTCTTATCGTCAGCCATAATTTCCTCCTAAAATAAAATAATAACTTTTCAAATTTAAAATTCCGTTGCAAAAAAAACAGCTCTCACTTCAAAACTTCAAGAAGTAAATTTAAAACTTCCGTAACAACTCTTCCTCGAATTTTGTTTCTGCCTCCTTTAAGCAAAAGCTTTCTAACAGTTGTCTCGCCGTTAAAATAAACAGCAATGTAAACAAGCCCAACAGGCTTTTGCTCTGTTCCTCCGTCGGGACCGGCAACACCCGTTGTCGAAACTCCAACGTCTGCATTAAGCATTTTAACAACACCTTGTGCCATCTCCCTCGCCGTTTCTTCAGAAACAGCACCAAAGTTCGCCAAAGTTTCCTCGGAAACACCAAGCCTTGAAACTTTGCTTTCGTTGGAATATGAAACAACACCGTCAACAAAAACTTTCGAAGCCCCCGGAAAATCAACAATTCTTCCGGCAACAAGCCCGCCTGTGCAAGATTCGGCACTTGCCAAAGTTAAACCCATTTTTTCAAGACGTAAAACAACCGCTTCTTCAAGAGTGCAGTCGTCCTCGCCATAAATATATTCGCCAAGCCTTTTGTAAATTTCGGAAACAACCGGCTTAATAAGCTGTTCGGCGTCTTCTTCGTTGCTTCCTCTTGCACTAATTCTAAAAATCATCTCGTTCGGCTTTGCATAAGGTGCAACAGTTGGATTTTCGCTTTTTTCCATAATGTCCGAAATTTTTTCGGCAGCACCGCTTTCGCCAATACCGCTCAAATGTAAAACTTTCGAAACAATGGTAACATCGCTCTTCTTCTTCAAAAAAGGAATAACATACTCCTCAAACATAGGCTTTGCCTCATATGGCGGGCCGGGAAGCATAATAAGAATTTTGCCGTTTTTCTCAATCATACACCCCGGTGCCGTTCCGTTGTGATTGTAAAAAACAGTTGCTCCCTCCGGAATAAAACCTTGCTTTTCGTTGCTTTTCGGCATTTCTCTGCCTTTGTAATAATCGCAAACGTTTTTCTTTGCCTCGTCATTTTCAACAATTGCAAGACCAAAATATTTTGCCCCAACTTCTTTCGTAATGTCGTCGCCCGTTGGGCCAAGTCCTCCCGTTGTAATAACAATGTCCGCCCGAAGAAAAGCAAGCTCAAAAGCCTTTAAAAGCCTTTCTTCGTTGTCGCCAACAACCGTTTGATGATAAAGCCCAATTCCAAGCAAAGCAAGTTGCTTCGAAAGATATTGAGCGTTGGTGTTTAAAATGTCGCCAAGCAGAAGTTCCGTTCCAACAGCTATAATTTCAGCATTCATAAAAGCCACCTCTTATCAATCTTTAAATACGCCTAAATTTCGAACAATATAATCCGTTGCAGAAATAACAGTAAAAACAACCGATAAACCAATCAGTATATATCCCGCCCAAATAAAAAACGGAGCATCAAAATCTAAAAGGACAACCGTAATCATAACCATTTGTGTAACGGTCTTAATCTTTCCCCAAAAACCTGCGGCAATAACAATTTTCTTTTCTGCCGCAACAAGCCTAAATCCTGTAATAATAAATTCTCTCGCAATAACAATAATAACAACCCAAGACGGCATAGAAACATTCGCCGGAAGACCAATCATCGCAATCATAGCTGTTGCAACAAGAAGTTTGTCGGCAAGGGGGTCCATAAATTTCCCAAAATTGGTAATCAAATTGTACTTTCTTGCAATATACCCGTCAACAGCATCTGTGCAAGATGCAATAACAAAAATTGCAGTCGCAATGTATCTCGCAGTGTCAAGAGAATTAAGCCCAATTTCTTTCCAAAAAAGTAAAACAACAACAAAAACAGGTATAAGCAAAACACGAAACAAAGTAAGTTTATTCGGTAAATTCATAGTCAATCTCTCCAATCAAATCATAGTCCGATGCAGCTGTAATTTTAACAAAAATAAAATCGCCCGCAATAAGTTCTTCGTCGCTTTCAAAAAAAACAAAACCGTCAATTTCATAGCAATCACGATAACTTCGTCCGCAAAAAACGTTTTCTTCGCCCTCGATTTTTCCTTCAACAATAACCTTTAAAACCTTTCCAACAAAACTCTCGCATTTTTCGGCAGAAATGCTTTTTTGAAGTTCCATAATATAGTCTTTTCGCTCTTGCTTAATTTCTTCTTCAATTTGGTTCGGCATTTTGTAGGCGGGCGTCCCTTCCTCTCGTGAATAAGTAAAAACACCAAGCCTGTCAAATTTAACGCTTTTAATAAAATCAGCCAAATTTAAAAATTGCTCTTCGGTTTCTCCTGGAAAACCAACAATTAAAGTCGTTCTAAAACAAAAATCGGGAATTTTTTTTCTAATTTTCGAAATAACTTCAATAAGCCCCTCTCGAGTGCTTTTTCTGCCCATTCTTTTCAAAATTTCATTGTCTGCGTGCTGAATTGGCATATCCAAATAGTGGCAAACTTTTGGGTTCTTTAAAATTTCGTCAATAAGTTCGTCGTCAATGTTCTCCGGATAACAATATAAAATTCTAATCCATTCAATGCCGTCAATCTCCGAAATTCCCCTCAAAAGCTTTGGAAGAGTTTTTTTGCCGTAAATGTCAGTTCCGTAAAGAGAAGTATCTTGTGCAATAACAATAATTTCTTTAACACCGTTTTCGGCAAGCATCTTCGCTTCGTCAATAAGACTTTCAAAAGTTCTGCTTCGATATTTTCCTCTCAAAGATGGAATTGTGCAATATGTGCAAAAATTGTCGCACCCCTCTGCAATCTTTAAATAAGCAAATCCACCGGCAGTTGAAATTTTTCTTTTAAGACTGTTTCTTTCTTCAAGCTTTCTGTTGTTGTCCGTAACAAGCCTAACTTGCTTTTCACCGCCAATAAGAGATTTAATAACATCACCGATTTTTTCAAAATCTCCCGTTCCAACAACAGCGTCAACTTCGGGAAGTGATTCAAAAATTTCATCTTTGTATCGCTGTGCCATACAACCGGTAACAATAATTCCTTTAAGCTTGCCCGATTTTTTAAAATCGGCAACCCTTAAAATGTTCGCAATGGCCTCTTCGTTGGCGTCCATAATAAATCCGCAACTGTTAATAATAACAATGTCTGCGTCGCTTTCGTCAGAAACAACAACATAACCTTCCTCTTCAATTAAACCAAGCATAATTTCGCTGTCAATAAGATTTTTGTCACAGCCTAAAGATACAAACGCAATTTTAACAGCTTGCACAAAAGCACCTCCCCAAAAAAATAAATTATAAAATCCCGTTCTGTTGCTTTGTCGCACAAATACAGTTTTTCATAAGCATAGCAATCGTCATAGGGCCAACTCCGCCCGGAACCGGCGTTATAAAGCTTGCCTTTTTCTCACATTCGTCAAAATCAACGTCTCCGCAAAGCTTTCCGTTGTCCATTCGGTTTATTCCAACATCAATAATAACCGCACCGTCGGAAATCATATCGCCCTTAACAAATTTCGGTTTTCCCAAAGCCGCAATAATAATTTCAGCGTTTCGAATTGTTTCAGAAAGATTTTGCGTTTTCGAATGACAAATGGTAACAGTTCCGTTTTCCGCTGTAAGAAGCATCGAAACAGGCTTACCAACAATGTTGCTTCTTCCCAAAACAACACATTTTTTCCCCGAAATTTCAATTCCGCTCCTTTTTAAAAGCTCAATGCAACCGGCAGGAGTGCAGGCTTTCAAAACTGCATTGCCAATGCTTAAAAGCCCAACATTGTATGGGTGAAATCCGTCAACGTCTTTTTCCGGATTAATTGCAAGAAGAACTTTTTCTTCGTCAATGTGCTTCGGCAAAGGCAATTGAACCAAAATACCGTTGCAAGATTTGTCGTTGTTAAGTTTGTCAATAAGTTCAAGAAGTTCATCTTCCGTTGTTTCCGCCGAAAGTTCAAAACTTAAAGATTTAATGCCAACATATTCGCAAGCTTTCTTTTTGTTTCTAACATAAACCTGACTTGCCGGATTTTCACCAACAAGAATAACCGCCAAACAAGGCTCAACGCCTTTCCCCAAAAGCTCAGAAACCTCTCCTTTAACCTCGTCTTTTATCTCAAGAGAAATCTTCTTGCCGTCTATGATGTTTGCCATTGTAAAATCCTCCTTTGTAAAATTGTTTAATCTTAAAATCTAAATTTATAAAAAATAAAATTCTTGCCTCTTGTAAAATAATTAAAACCGCCAAAAATTGCCCTTTCGCCAAAAAGAAAATAGGATTTCCAAGGGCTCCCCTTGAACTATTCCAAAACTAAAGCTCTCCAAAAGTTGCCCTTTCGCCTCAATCAAGCGGAGGAGTTTGAGGAACGAAGAGTTCCTCATTTAATTCTGCAGGGCAAGCTTTGCCCGCCCAAGGGAAAAAACGGTTTCTTCCCCTTTTCTGCTTTGCGAAAAATCTTGAATTTTCGCAACTCCCATTAAAACAACCCAACAATCTTCCCTCTTGCATCAACATCAATATTCTCCGCCGCAGGAACTTTCGGAAGCCCCGGCATAGTCATAATGTCTCCCGTAAGAACAACAATAAATCCCGCTCCGGCAGAAATATTAACTTGCTTAACGTTAATCTCAAATCCCTCCGGCCTTCCAAGAAGCTTAGGATTATCCGAAAGAGAATATTGCGTCTTCGCAATGCAAACAGGTAACTTGTTAAGCCCCATTTCATCAATCTTTTTAATCTCTTTAACGGCTTTTGCCGAGAAATTAACACTTCCCGCACCGTAAATCTCTTTGCAAACCGTTTCAATTTTTTCCTTAACAGAAAGTTCGTCATCATAAAGATATTTAAACTCGCTCTTCTTGCTCTCAAGAACAGATAAAACTTTTTTCGCCAAAGCCTCTCCGCCTTCTCCGCCTTTCGCCCAAACTTCCGATAATGCAAAGTCAGCACCCATAGCCTCGCATTTTTCACGAACAAGATTAATCTCTGCCTCGGTGTCTGTAATAAATGAGTTTAAAGTAACAATAACCGGAACTTTGTATTTTTGAAGATTTTCAATGTGCTTTTCAAGATTGACAAAGCCTTTTTCAACAGCTGAAATGTTCTCCTCTCCAAGATTCTCTTTCAAAACTCCGCCGTTGAATTTTAAAGCCCTAACAGTTGCAACAAGAACAACAGCATCAGGTTTAAGTCCCGCCTTTCGACATTTAATGTCAAAAAACTTTTCAGCACCCAAATCAGCACCAAACCCCGCCTCCGTAATTGCAACGTCCGAAAGTTTTAAAGCAAGCTTCGTTGCACGAACACTGTTGCAACCGTGAGCAATGTTTGCAAACGGTCCGCAGTGGATAATCGCAGGTGTGTGCTCAAGAGTTTGAACAAGGTTAGGTTTAATTGCATCTTTCAAAAGTGCCGCCATAGCTCCGTCAGCTTTAAGGTCCTTCGCTGTAATAGCCTTTCCGCTTTTGCTGTAGGCAACAATAATTTTGCCCAAACGCTCTTTAAGGTCCGAAATGTTCTCCGCAAGACAGACAATTGCCATAACTTCCGAAGCAACCGTAATTTGAAAACTGTCCTCTCTCGGAACACCGTTAAGACGACCGCCCATTCCAACAACAATGTTTCTTAAGGCTCTGTCGTTCATATCAACAACCCTTTTCCAAACAACGCTCCTTGTGTCAATGTCAAGGCTGTTTCCTTGTTGAAGATGATTGTCAAGCATTGCGCTCAAAAGGTTGTTCGCCGCTGTCATAGCGTGTAAATCACCTGTAAAATGAAGATTTATGTCCTCCATAGGAACAACCTGAGCATATCCACCGCCGGCAGCACCGCCTTTAATTCCCATACAAGGTCCCAAAGACGGCTCCCTTAAAGCAACAACAGATTTAACACCAAGTCTGTTAAGTCCCTGTGAAAGACCAATGGTTGTCGTTGTCTTTCCCTCTCCTGCCGGAGTTGGATTAATTGCTGTAACCAAAACAAGTTTTCCGTCTTGCTTTTTTTCAAGTTCTTCATAAATTTCATCAGAAAACTTCGCTTTAAATTTTCCGTAAAGCTCTAAAGCTTCCGTATCAATTCCAAAGTTTTCCGCAACTTCCAAAATCGGAAGCATCTTTGTCTCCTGTGCAATCTCAATATCGCTTTTCATCTGAAAAAGTCCTCCTTAAAAATCCTTTTGTCATAATCCAAAATTATTGTAGTATGTAAAATTTAAATCGCTAAAAACAAAATCACACAAATAGTATAATTGTGTGGCTTTGCCTAAATATATTCGCTTCGTCTTTGTTCATAGTCTTCATATTCATACCTATCCATAAGAACAGCCCTCGGCTTGCTCGTTCCCGTATCCGGACCAACAATGCCTCGTTCCTCAAGTTCTTCAATAATTCTCGCAGCTCTGTTGTAACCAATTTTAAACCTCCGCTGAAGCATTGAAATCGATGCACTGCCCTTTTTAACAATGAATGAAATGGCTTCGTCTGTAAGCTCGTCTGTTTCGTCTGAACTCTCACCCGAAGACTTTGAATCGGCTGAAGTATTTGTAATTTTATCAATAAGACTTTCATCATAAACAACAGGATTGTGCTCTTTAATGAATGATACAATTTTTTCAACCTCTTTGTCGGAAACAAAAGCACCTTGAATACGAATTGGTTTGTCAGAATCAACCGAAACCGACTTAAACAGCATATCACCCATACCAAGAAGCTTTTCAGCACCGCCCATATCCAAAATTGTCCTCGAATCGGTTGCCGAAGAAACCGCAAAAGCAATTCTTGATGGAATGTTCGCTTTAATAAGCCCCGTAATAACATCAACCGACGGCCTTTGAGTTGCAATAATAAGATGAATTCCCGCCGCTCTCGCAAGCTGTGCAAGTCGGCAAATTGCCGCCTCAACATCTTTCGAAGCAACCATCATAAGGTCCGCAAGCTCGTCAATAATAATGACAATTTGCGGAACTTTCTCAAGCCCGTTTTCTTCACAATAACTGTTATAACCTTTTAAATTTCTAACGCCTGTTTCGGCAAAAAGTTCATATCTCGACATCATCTCCGCAACAGCCCAGTTCAAAGCCCCTGCGGCTTTCTGCGGGTCTGTAACAACCGGAATAAGCAAATGCGGAATGCCGTTGTAAACGCTAAGTTCAACAACCTTTGGGTCAACCATAATAAGTTTAACTTCTTCCGGAGATGATTTGTAAATAATACTTGTAATAAGTGTGTTAATACAAACACTCTTTCCCGAACCCGTTCGGCCCGCAATAAGCATATGTGGCATCTTTGCAATGTCCGCAACAATAACATTTCCCGTAATGTCCTTTCCAAGACCAAAAGCAAGCTTAGATTTAAATTGTTGAAAAGCCTTGTCGCAAACAACTTCGCTCAAATAAACGCTTGTAACTTCTTTGTTCGGAATTTCAATTCCAACAGCCGCTTTTCCAGGAATTGGTGCTTCAATACGAATGCTTTTCGCCGCCAAACTTAAAGCAAGGTTGTCCGCAAGCCCCAAAATTTTGCTAACTTTAATGCCCTCTCCCGGAGAAATTTCATACCTCGTAACAGTTGGACCTTTGCTAATTTCGTTAACTTTCGCCTCAACATTAAAGCTTTTAAGGGTTTTAATAAGTATGCGTGAGTTTTCCAAAATCTCCTCTCTTGAGCTTTGGCTCGGAATAATAGGATTTTTGTCAAGAAATCCAACAGGAGGAAAAACATACTCTTTTTTAACGTCTTGTCGAGAAATTTCTTTTTCGTTCAAAAGCTCTTGCTTCTTTGCCTGAATAATTTTCGGCTCTTCTTTTTTCGCCTCCGAAAAAGGTTTCAAAACGCTTTTTTGCTCTTCTTTCGGCTTTTCAAAAACTTTTTCATAACTTTGATTTTTTAAATTTTCGGTTGCTTCAAAAACGTTCTCTTTAAGCTCTTTTTTCGGCTCAAAATTTAAATCCTCCGAATTTCTTTTTTCAAAATCATTTTTGTCAAAATCTTGAGAAATCTTCGAACCGCCCTCTGTCATATTCCCGTTAAAATATTCGAAAACAGCCTGTTGTAAATTTTCGTTGCTTTCAAAATCATTAAAAGTTTCGTTTTCAAAATATCCAAAATCGGAAATTTCATCATCAATAACATCTTCGTTTTCAAAACGCTTGCTCTCTTCGCTTTCGCAAAAATCTTCTTTCGGCAAATCACTTTCTTCGCTTTCGCAAAAATCTTCTTTCGGCAAATCACTTTCTTCGCTTTCGCAAAAATCTTCTTTCGGCAAATCACTTTCTTCGCTTTTATCAAAACCCTCTTCAGCGTTTCTCTCAACTCCGTAATTATATTCAATCTTCTCTCGAAAACGTTCTTTAAAGCTTTCCATAATTCTCTCGTCAAGCTCTCGTGAATTAAAAATACTGTTTCCGCTCTCAAAAGAATTGCTTTCGCCTTCAAAATAATTGCTTTCTGGCTCAAAACTTTCGTTTTCAAAATTCAACTCCGGTTGAACTTCTTCAGAAGCTTGCCCGCCCTCGTCAATTCCATAAATAACAACATCATCATATCCGCAATCATTAAAGTTCGGCTCTTCTTTTTTGTCAAGAAATGAGGGGAACACCGTTTGTGAGCTTTTTTTGTTTTTAAATTCATCGGTAAAAAGAGAAATCTTGCTTTTTAAAGGCTTTTCTGCCCTATCGGGAATGTTTATGCTAACAATTTTTCCGTTGTGTCGAACAACTCTTTTCCCATAGTATCTTTTTTTAGAGTCAGATTTGTTTTTTTTTGACTCATCATTCCAAACTCGGCTTATTTTACGATTTTTTTTTTCATCTTCCTTAAAATCAATCTTTTCGTCGCCAAGCCTAATATCAACATCGTGCTTTCCGTCATCAATTTGAAAATATTCGTTGCTGTCGTTTTCAAAAACATCACAAATTTTAAAATAAATTCCTCTAACAAAAGACATAAACGATTTTCCTGTAATCAAAACAGCAAGAATAATTGCCAAAACCGCAAAAATAATATACGTTCCAAAGCCCAAAACGTTGTAGAGGAAATTTCCGATAACACAACCAAAAAAACCTCCGTTCAAAGCTCCGCCAATGTTAAAAATTTCTGTTGCACTTTTTCCGTTGCCATCTCCAACAAGATGCATAAAGCTAATTAAAATGAGAAATAAAACAGTACTCATAATAAATTTGGAAAGCTTAATTTTCTTGGTTTCGGAAAAAAATGCAGCCGAACAAAATCCAATAACAGCAAACGGCAAAACGTATGCACCAATTCCAAAAAGACCTTTCAAAACCCAGCAAATAACTCCGCCCAAAAAACCAATGGCATTTTCAGAAAAGACATTGTTCGGGCCGTTTCCCGAAAACACGCTTACAATAACAAGTATGCAAATGCCAATAATAATTATGCTAATAATTTCAGGTTTAAGACTGCTTTTTGAAACATCTTTACTTTGTGAACTTTTAACGGCTTTTTTCTGACTTTCATTTTTTCTACCGGCCATTTTTTCACCTTTTCTTTTAAAATAAAATATGTTCGATAACCGAACATATTTATTATAACACATTATGAAAATTTTTCAACAAATGAAATCCTCCAAATTTAAAAATTTTTCGAAAAAAAATTGTAAAATCATAAAAAACCGCTCCTCTCCAAAAACAAAGCTCCGCCAATAAGCAAAATTTTAATAATATTTCCATATTTTATTAGAATTAACCAAAATATTGGCGTTCAAAAAACTTAAAATTTATCTATTTTTCATCAAAATTCAAAAAACATTGACATAATTTGCAATTTGTGATATTATTAAGTTGTAATAAATAAGAAAGGAGCTATCTTATAATGGAAAAACGTAACAATGCTTTGGCAATAACTGGCTTCGTGTTGTCTTTGGTTGCTTTGCTTATAAATCCACTCGCAATCATTTCAATTCTTGGCTTAATTTTCTCGGCAATCGGGCTTAAAAAAGTTCAAGAAGTCAACAGCGGAAAAGGTCTTGCAATCGCAGGAATAATTATTAGCATCCTCGGAACAATTTACACAATTTGGATAACAATTTACGCAATAGATTTCTTGTCCAAATTATAATATTCCATATTACCAAATCTTTTTTCATTGCTTTCATAAATGTTAGTTAGATGAAAGGCTCCCCCCTTTCGTTTAATATATACATTTTACTCTCTACTCGCAAAAAGTCGTAGGTCTCCTTCCTACGGCTTTTTGTTTTGGATTTCCCCTCTTTGCCAAAAAATGTTTGCAAATAAAGCCTTAATGTTATAATATAAATCTATAATCACTTTAAGTCAGCATCGCATAACAATTACTGAAATAACCAATTTTTCAAGTTTCATCAAATTGTGCAATGCTGCCAAAAACCCAAAATAAAATTTCGAGGTGTAAAAAATGAATTGTTTAACAAAAAAAATAGGAATAATCGGCGGCGGCCAGCTTGGAAAAATGATGATACAAGAAGCAAAAAAAATGGGCTTTTATATAACCGTTCTCGACCCAACAAAAGATTGCCCTTGTAGCAGTATATGTGATGAGCATATCCAAGCCGCATTTGATGACCAAGAAGCAATTCGCCTTCTTTCCTCAAAATCCGATGTTGTAACCTATGAATTTGAACATATAGATTACAAAGAATTAACAAAACTTGAAAACGAAGGAAAAAAAATATATCCAACCGCAAAAAGTTTGAAAATAATTCAAAATAAGCTAACACAAAAACAAGCTCTTCAAAAAGGTGAAATCCCCGTTGCCGATTTCATCGAAACAAAAACCGAAGAAGAAATTTACAAAGCAGGCGAAAAATTCGGCTATCCTTTCATTTTAAAAACTTGCACAGGCGGTTATGACGGAAAAGGAAATGCCTTTGTAAAAGACAAAACCTCCGTATCTTCCGCATTTTCGGCTTTGGGAAGCGGAACAATTCCGTTAATGGCGGAAAAGCTTGTAAATTTCACAATGGAAATATCGGTTCTTGCTTGTCGTGGGCTTTCCGGCGAAACAAAAGTTTATCCCGTTGGCGACAACCGCCATATAAACAACATTCTCCATAAAACCGTTGTTCCCGCAAACATCTCGCCAAAAACAACAAAAAACGCAATGAGTCTTGCCGAAAAAGTTATGGAAGTTTTCGACGGAATCGGAATGTTCTGCGTTGAAATGTTTGTAACTGAAAACGGAGATGTTCTTGTAAATGAAGTTGCCCCAAGACCCCATAACTCCGGTCATTATTCAATTGAGGGTTGCATAACAAGCCAATTTGAAAATCATATTCGTGCAATAACCGGTCTTCCTTTGGGAAACACCGATTTAATTCGTCCAACAGTTATGGTAAATCTTTTGGGCGAAGAAGACAAAAAAGGAGAAGCTGTTGTTTTGGGAGCAGAAGAAGCTTTAAAAGCAAACGGCGTAAAACTCCATATATACGGCAAAAAAATGACCTCTCCCCGAAGAAAAATGGGGCACATAACCGTAACAGCAAATGATATAAAAACAGCCGAAGAAAATGCCGATTTTGCCTTTTCAAAAATAAAAATAACAGCAAAATAACTCCTCACCCCTCTGTTTCAAAAAGAAAGGAGATTTAAAATGTATCTGATAGCAGGGCTCGGAAACCCCGGCCAAGAATATAAATGGACTCGCCATAACGTTGGCTTTGAAGTTATATCAAAGCTTGCATATGACTATAATATAGATATGAACAAATCAAAATTTAAAGCACAGCTCGGCGATGGCATAATAAACGGAAAAAAGGTAATTTTAATAAAACCGCTGACTTATATGAATTTAAGCGGTGAAAGCATATCCCAAATAATGAATTTCTACAAAACCGACATCGAAAATTTAATTGTTTTGTGCGATGATATAAATCTCCCCGTCGGAAACATTCGAATTAGAAAAAAAGGAAGTGACGGCGGGCAAAAAGGGCTTAGAAGTATAATAACGCTTTTGGGAACTGATAACTTTCCAAGAATACGAATAGGCGTTGGAAACAAACCCGAAGGCTGGGATTTAAAAAATTTCGTTCTAAGCCGATTTACGCAAGAAGAAAATGATGATATAATAAAAGGAATAACCGATGCCGGCAACTCCGTTGTTTCAATAATAAACGGTCAAATCCTTGAAGCAATGAACAAATATAACAAAAAAAACACACCAAAGGTGCAATAAAAGCCGGTTTAATAAAATTTTCAAAATAATAAAAAGATTAAAGCTTTGCTCTCCATAAAAGGTTTGCAAGGCTTTGTGCTGTCCAAATAAAAAGGAGGTGGCAAAATGTCGGAAAATGCCCTTTTAAATCCCCTCGAAAAAACCGAGGGTTTCAATTCTCTCATAAACTCTCTAAAATCGGCTCAAACGCCCGTTCTTGCTTCCGGCGTTGTAAATTCACAAAAGTCACATTTAATTTTCGGAATAACAAAAAATCTCTCTGCTCCAAGCTTAATAGTTACCGAAAGTGAGCTGAAAGCGAAAGAAATTTTCGATGACCTTTCGTTTTTTATGAAAAATAACGTAATGCTCTATCCGTCAAAAGATATAATTTTCTACAGTGCCGATATAAAAAGCACTGACATAATCAAAAAACGATTTGAAATAATAAATAATTTGATTTCCCAACCCGAAAAAAATTTTTCAATCGTTCTTTCGGTCGAATCGCTTTTTGACAAACTCGTTCCAAAAGAGCGATTTAAAGATTTTATATTAACGCTTGAAGAGGGAATGGAAATTTCAATCGATTTCTTAATTGAAAAACTCGTCTTTATGGGCTATGAACGCTGTGAGCTTGTTGAAAGCCATGGCCAATTCGCCGTAAGAGGCGGAATTTTAGACATTTTTTCGCCCGTTTCCAATTGTGCCGTAAGAATAGAATTTTGGGGCGATGAAATCGACACAATAAGAACTCTCGATGAATATTCCCAGCGTTCCGTTGAAAAAATCAAATCAATAACACTTTACCCAATGAGAGAGCTTGTTTATAACGAAGATGAATTAAAAAAAGCTCTAACAAAAATAAATCAAGAATTTAAAACGGTTCTTTCCTCTTTCGAAAAAAAATCAATGACGGAAGAATATTCAAATTTAAAAGAATACATCGGCGAATTTATCGAAACTTTAACCGAGCAAAAAAGTACATCGGGAATTGATAAATATATTAGCTTTTTCTATGACAATTGCGAAACTCTTTTAGATTACTTGCCAAAAGAAACGTTAATTTTCTATGATGAGCCGGAAAGAATACGAGAACACGCAAAAAGAGTTTTTGCGGAATTTTCCGAAAGCATAAAAAATCGAATTGAAAAAGGTTATTTGCTCCCGTCCCACGCAAACACAGTTTTCAGTTATGACGAAATTCTTCTCCAAAGTTCAAATTTCAAAGAAATTTTATTCTCAACACTTGTAAGAAATATAAAAGACTTTAAATTAAAATCAATTTGCAACTTTATGATAAAATCCTCCGGAGCTTTCAAAAACAATTTCGAAATGCTTTTGGAAGATTTACGCTTTATGACATCAAACGATTATAAAATCGCCTTTCTTGCAGGAAACACAACCCGTTGCGAAAGAATTGTAAAAGAGCTGAATTCAAACGATATAACATCTTTTTTTGTCGAAAACCCCGAAAGGCTTGATATGCACAAAAATGTTGTCTATGTTTTTCGCGGAAGCCTAACCTCCGGCTTTGAATATGTAAATGAAAAATTTGTTTTAATAAGTGATAAAGAAATTTTCGGAACAGAAAAGCAAAAACGAAAAACAAAGAAAAAGAAAAAAGGTGCAAAAATTCAGAACTTCTCCGATTTAAAACCCGGCGATTACGTTGTCCACGATAACCATGGAATAGGAATTTTTCGTGGAGTTGAAAAAATAACAACCGATGGCATAACAAAAGATTATATGAAAATAGGCTATGCCGATGACGGAAATTTGTATGTTGCAATAAATCAAATGGATATGGTTCAAAAATATATCGGCGGGGAAGCACATCTTCCAAAACTAAACAAACTTGGCGGAGTCCAATGGATAAAAGCAAAAACAAAAGCAAAAAAAGCCGCCTACATTCTTGCGGAAGATTTGGTCGAATTATATGCACAAAGACAAGCCGCAAAAGGCTTTATATATTCAAAAGATACCGTTTGGCAAAAAGAATTTGAAGATTCTTTCCCATTCGAAGAAACCGATGACCAGTTAAATGCAATAGAAGATGTAAAATCAGATATGGAAAACGGACGAGTAATGGACAGATTGATTTGCGGAGATGTTGGCTTCGGAAAAACAGAAATTGCGTTGCGTGCTGCGTTCAAAGCCGTTCAAGATTCAAAACAAGTTGCATATCTCGTTCCAACAACAATCCTTGCCCAACAACACTATAATACGTTTCTAAGCCGAATGCAAAATTTCCCGATAAAAGTCGAAATGATGTCTCGCTTCAGAACGCCAAAACAACAAAAAGAAGTTATAAACGGCTTAAAAAACGGAAAAGTTGACATAGTTGTCGGAACACACAGAATATTGTCAAAAGACTTGGAATTTAAAAACCTCGGTCTTATAATCGTTGATGAAGAACAGCGTTTCGGCGTTGCCCATAAAGAAAAAATGAAATCTTTAAAACAGGATATAAATGTTTTAACATTAACCGCAACACCAATTCCCCGAACGCTTCATATGAGCCTAACCGGCATACGAGATATGAGCGTTCTCGAAGAACCGCCAAACGAACGCCTGCCAATTCAAACCTATGTAATGGAATATAACGATGAATCAATTAAAGATGCAATACATCGAGAACTTGCAAGGGGTGGTCAAGTTTATTACCTGCATAATCGTGTCAAAAACATTTCGGAAATTGCGTTAAAAATCCAAAACCTCGTTCCCGAAGCAAATGTTTCGTTTGCACATGGTCAAATGAGCGAAAGAGAGCTTGAAAGCATAATGCTTGAGTTTATGACGGGAAACATCGATGTTTTGGTTTGCACAACAATCATCGAAACAGGACTTGACATTCCAAATGTAAACACAATTATAATTCAAGATGCCGATTGTATGGGTCTTTCCCAGCTCTACCAGCTAAGAGGTCGTGTCGGTCGTTCAAATCGAAGCTCGTTTGCATACCTTATGTATAAAAAAGATAAGGTTCTAAAAGAAGTTTCGGAAAAACGTCTGCAAACAATTCGTGAATTCACCGAATTCGGCTCAGGCTTTAAAGTTGCAATGCGAGACCTTGAAATACGTGGTGCAGGAAATCTGCTCGGTGCCGAACAGCATGGGCATATGGATACGGTTGGTTATGATATGTACTGCAAATTGTTAGACCAAGCCGTAAAAGAACTTAAAGGAGAAGTTGTTGCCGAAGAGTTTGAAACTTTGATAGATGTAAATATAAACGCCTACATTCCCGAAAAATATATTTCAAACGAAGAGCAAAAAATTGAAATGTATAAAAGAATTTCCGAAATACAATCAAACGAAGACTTTTTCGATGTTCAAGATGAACTCGAAGACCGCTTCGGCGACTTGCCAAATTGCGTTCAAAATCTTCTCGATATAGCAATAATGAAATCAACTGCCCATAAGCTTGATGTAACAAGCATAATTCAAAAATCAAAAAATATCGTCATAAAATTTAAAAATGATGCAAAAGTTGACGTTTCAAAGCTTTTTGAACTTGTAAAAACAAATAGCAAAAAATTTATGCTTAGTGGCGGAAATTCAACACCATATTTAACTTATAAAATTGACGAAAACGAAAATAAACTTGTTCAAAATATTAAAAACTACCTCGAAAAATTGTTGTAAATCTCCTCCTGCTTTGTGCCAAATTGTGCAATTAAAATCAAGCACAAAAATATTTCAATGTATATAATTAATACATCAGTAAGGGAGGTTATAACAATGTTGGAGTGGAAAAGAAACGTTCAAAACATAGTTTTTGAAATCGACAAAAATATAAAGGAAAAAAACGATGAAAATTTAACACTTTTAAACCTTTCAAAATTTTTGGGATATTCCGAATATTACGTTTCAAGAAAGTTCAGAGAAATTTCGGGAATGCACCTAAAAGATTATTTACGCAACCGAAAACTTGCATTTGCACTGAAAGATGTTCGTGACACAACCGAAAACATTTTAAACATTGCAATACAATATGGATTTTCATCTAACGAAGCGTTCACTCGGGCTTTCAAACAAGCCTATGGCATAACGCCAAGTAAATATCGAAATAACCCAACACCTGTCACACTTCGCACATTAATAAAACCTTTCGACTGTTATTTATTAGGTATAGGAGGAACAGGTATGGCACAATCAACAGATAACATCAAAACTTATTTTATAACAATTCCGGCACACAAGTTCTTGCACATAAGGAATTATGAAAGCATCGGATATTTCGACTTTTGGGAAAAACAAAGTTCAATTCCTGGGCAAGACTGTGAAACAATTTGCGGGTTGCTCGACAGCATAAAAGGCAAGCTTGATGACATCGGCAAAACCGATGCCGATTCCGGAAGCGGTCAAATTATGGCGTTCATAAACGAACCAACCGGAAGAATATGCAGTTGGGGAATTCCCCTTGCAGAAGCATATGGCGTTCGTTTGCCCTCAAATTACAGCGGAGAAATTCCAAGCCAAATGCAAATGATGGACGTTCCCGAAGGAGAATACATCGTTTTCGAACATGGTGCATTCAATTTTGAAACAGAAAACAAAGAAGTTGAGGCAGAAATAGAAAAAGCAATGGCAGAGTTTAACTATGAAAAAAGTGGCTATGAATTGGATACAACTCAAGGGCGAGTTTTCTATTTCTATCACGATTGCGACCGCTTTTGGAAATATGTAAGACCGGTTAAAAAAGTTATAAAATAAAACAAAAAAAGGTTAAGACAAACTCAGATTGTCTTAACCTTTTTTGCAAATTTATAAAAACATCATTATGCTCATTTAATTGAATTTATCGTTATGCTCGAAAAAACTTCATTATTTTTTTCAATCGAAAAATTTGAACTCCATTTTTCGCTTTGGCTTTGATAAATTTCTTGTTTCTTCTTTTGAACATAATCGTTTTTAACGGTTTCTTTAAGCTCCGAAATGTTTGGCGTTGTTATGTCCAAAACTTTAACAATGTAAAATCCCGTTTCTGTTGTTATAACGTCGGTTGTCGTGTTCTCTTTGTCAATTGCATAAACCGCCGTTTCAACATCTTTCTCAAACTTGCCCTTTTTCATATCAATTGCACCTTTTTCGGAGCTTTCCGAATATTCGTTTATAAGATAATCAAAATCTGAGCCGTTTTCCGAAAGGGAATGAATTTTCTGCATTTCTGCATAAACACTTTCAAAATCGCTTTTGTCTTTTTTAAACGGTTTGAATATATATTTAATTTTAACGTCTGTCAAATCGCTCTTGTTTGAGTTGTAATAATCGTTGAAATATGAGCTTATCTCGGCTTCGCTTATTTCAAAACCGTTTGTAACATAATCAAAAACCTTTTTTTGAATTTGCCCCTCTTCAATTATTTTGTAAATATCGTCGGGCGTAACGTCAAATTTGTCGGCAAGTTCCGGTCCAAGTTCGGAATAAAATTTGTCTGCGTCTTCTCTAACAGCAATAAGTTCGTCTTCCGAAAGGGTTATGTTAAAATTGTCTGCCTGAGCCAAAGCCGATTTAACGGCAACAATCGAATTTATAGCGTTTTCTTTTGCAACATCTTCCGCAGGAACTCCGTCAAAATTTGTTTCCCATATATCGATTCCGCCTTCTTCTTCAAAAAACTTTTCTTGCTCATAAAGATAAACTTTATATTCGCTCTGGCTTATTTTCTCATCGTTTATTTTAAAAACATAGCTGTTGTCAAAAGAGCCAAACAAATAAAACACCAATGCCAAAACAGCCGATATTATAACAACAAAAACAAGAGTAAAAATAATTTTATTTTTCATAATCGGTTACCTCTTTTATGTTTGCGAAAAATCAAAACGTTCTTTTTACAATTATCTGTTTATATTATACTCTATAGTTTTATTCACTTCAAAGGATTTTTAATTATGTAACAAAGATGTAATAAATCTGATAAATTGTTGAAACGATTGAAAAATTATTTGTTCAATGTTAAAAAATAGTGTATAATGATTTTGGTATCTGAATTTTAAAATTCGGGGAGGATTTTTATGGACGAAAAAGATATAACAAAAAAAGATGAAGAAAAAGACGAAGAGAGAGACGAAATTCTTAACGAAATTTCCGACAGAATAAAAAAAAGAAAAGAAAAGCTTAATAAAAAAAAGAAACTAAAAAAAATTATAACCTATTCCGAAATTTGTCTTTCGGTTGTTGTTGTCTGCATAATTTGCTTTTTTGCATTAAAAACAAACAACGCCAAATCTGCCGAAAACCTTATTTCGTTCTTCAATAATAACATAGGCAAAACATCAATTTACATTGATGGCAAAAAATGTACAAATATCTGTGAGCCAATTTGGAGAAACAACGAAATTTATATCGAACGCTCTTTCATTTCAACGCATTTAAATCCAAATATTTTATACGACAAAACCGATGAAATTTTGTGCATTGCAACCGATTTTGAAAGAGTTAAAATTCCAAAAAACAGTTCCGATTACATCGTAAACGGCAAAAAAATCAGTTTTGGCAAAGAAACTTCGCTAATTAAAGAAAATTTGGTTTATGTTGCCGGAGATATTGTCGAAAAATTTTATAACGTTGAAATTAATTATTCCGAAAAATACAATATTTTGAATTTTGAAAAAACAAACGTAGAAAGAATGTCGGCAATTGTTGCAAAAGAAGAAAATATTTTTGATAAAAACGGCAATGACATAACCTTTTCCGACAAAAATGGAAATTCCTCGGAAGCAAAAATTTATGAGGGCGAAAATGTTTCCGTTTTCGAAGAAAACAACAATTATGTAAAAATTAAAAGCTCCGAGGGCTTTGTTGGCTTTGTTGATAATACCGCTCTCGAAAAAATCACAAAAAAAGAATCCGTTGTAACATCAAAAACCGCCGAAAGACAAACACTTAACATAAGCGGAAAAGCTGTTTTGCTGTTTGAGCAAATAACAAACGAAACCGCAAACGCTCTTTCAATCAAACAGGAAATTCCAACGGGTGTCGATGTTTTAATTCCAACGTGGTTTTCGTTTAAACCCGCCAACGGCTCAACCGACGGCGAAATAATTTCTTTGGCAAATTCCAATTATGTAAATTTTGCCCATTCAAAAGGCAGAAAAGTTTGGGGTCTTATAACCGACAATTTCAAATCGGATATAAGCCGAAAAGTTTTAAAAACTTCAAAAATGCGAGAAAAAGTTGTAAACCAAATCGGACAACTTGCAAAAGAATATAACCTTGACGGAATAAATATCGATTTCGAAAACGTTCCGTCCGATTGTTCAAGAGAATTCAATCAGTTTATGAGAGAGCTTTCGGCTTGTTTAAACAATTTAAATATATCTCTTTCCGTTGATGTCTATATCCCCCGCTCCTGGACGTCCCACTATGACAGGGCAACCCTCGGAAAAATAGTCGATTATTTCATCGTTATGGGCTATGACCAACACACCGACGGCTCAGAAGAAAGTGGCTCTGTTGCAACAATAGGCTGGTCGGAAGACTCAATAACATTAACTGAAGAAGCAGGCGTTCCAAAAGAAAAACTTATACTTGGAATCCCTTTTTACACAAGGCTTTGGAAAGAAACTTCAAACGGAATGAACATAAATATTTCAACAAAAGCATACGGAATGAACGAAGGCTATAACATTATGAAAGAAAAAGGGGCAACTTTCAATTGGCTTTCCGATTTGGGGCAAAATTATGCTCAAATAACAAAAGACGGCTCAACATATAAAATGTGGCTTGAAGATGAAAAAAGCGTTGAGGAAAGAATGAAAGTTGTAAAAAAATATGAAATTGCGGGAACAGCCGCTTGGAAAAGAGGTCTTGAAAAACCCGAAGTTTGGCAAATTATAAAAAAATATATGAAAGGATAATTTGTATGGGCTATTGGAATTCCAGAGGTCTCCGAGGAAGTAGCTTCGAAGAAAGTTTAAATTTCACAAATGACATCTACAGGCAACGGGGGCTTGGGCTTATCCAAAAAATTCCAACGCCCATTACGCCCGTTGAAATTCAAAAAGACACAGGAAGAATTTCTCTTGCATATTTTGACAGCAAAAGCACAGTTGATTATATAGGAATTATTCAAGGTGTCGGAATTTGCTTTGATGCAAAAGAAACAACCGCAAAAAGCCTCCCAATTCAAAACATTCACGAACACCAAATCGAATTTATGAAAGATTTCAAAAATCAAGGCGGGCTTTCTTTCATTCTTGTCCATTTCAAATTTTTCGGACGATATTTTTATATGCCAATCGAAAAACTTTGCAATTTTTGGGAAAGAGCAAAAAATGGCGGAAGAAAATCAATCAAATTTGAAGAATTTGACGAAGAATACGAGGTTTTTTGCAAAGACGGAACAGTTGTCCATTACATCGAAGCCATTGCAAAAGATTTGGGGCAGAATTAACCTGTTTAAAGGCTAAATTACAAAAAGGATTTTTAACCATTTTGGCTAAAAATCCTTTTTATAATTATTTTACCGTTATTTTTTGTTAGTTATATTTACCATTTTTCAAATTTTCGTGGAAGGTTGTAAACCTAAAATTTTAAATATTATAAAAATTAATTAAAATGAAAATCTTCAAAAAAATTATCATAGAAGTAATCAACAATATAATTAGCCTCTTTATATGTTACAAACTCATTTGGACGCAATTCATCTCCAAACGGTCTGTAAATTCCCATACGAAGCAAAGCAGAAACTTCTTTTGCTGTCCATTTTGACAGTTCGTCTTTATCCTTAAATTAATTTAAAACAGATAAATCGGGCTCTTTAATTTCGACACCCTCTTTAAATGTTAATGTTCCGCTCTTTATATATCTGTAAATAAAAAGATACATATCCTGTCGTTTTAAATATTCAAAAGGGTGAAAAGTTCCGTCGGGATAACCTTTTGCTATGTTATAGTCTTTTGCTTCACTAAGATAATCTAAAGTTTGCCAAATTCGCATGCTTTCTTCAGCTTCATCAAATTTTGATGAATTTGGGTCTTTCGGATACACACTGTATCGTGGTACATCGGGAAAAGCAACCCTTCCTTGAAATACTGACGAATCGGCAATAAGAGCAGATTTTCTATCGCCATCAATAAGTATACTAAAAAAGTCAATTCTTTGAACATAATCTTTATAGTAGCTTTCCAATTTTAATTCATCAGCAAAATTTATTTTTGTTAAATCTTCATTTTCTTCTGCAAATACATATGACGGTTGCAATAGAATAAGCATTCCCAAACAGATTAAAAATTTTCTCAAAATAATCGCTCCTTTAAGCTGATTTTAACAGACTAAATAAGTCACCCTCTTCTTTAGTGTTAATTCAGCCAAAAATGCAAAATCATACTGAATTAATAGGCGTTGAAAACACCGCCTGTTATAAATATTTCTTTGTATAATAAAAATATTAATAGTCTTTGACTAAAAATATATTCCCTACTCATTAAAATATTTAAGAACAATCCTCCTTTCACAATTATAATTTTTATATAAATATATCAGATTGTCTTGTTTTAACCGCTTATCTTAAAAAAATAAGCGGTTATCAATCTTAATACATCTATAGTTAAATTTGTAATGTGTCACCAATCATTGACACTTTAGCAACATAAAAAATAAATTTTACATTTTTGAAAATATATCTATGCCTTATGTTTTACCATAATATGACATACATTTTCTACAAAATGTACTAAATCGTATTAAATTTGTAATAAATCATATTTTTATGAGCTTTGTCAAAGACTATTCATATTTTTTGTTTCACAAAATTAACGATTGGATATATTTTACAAACAAGCGTATTTTTTTTGTGCAAAGTGTAAATAATAAGAGTATGTAAAATTATTCTTCAATATTGTAAAAATGCCGATTTTGTAATAATTTTGATATTGATTTTGATTTATTCCGAAATTTATGTTATAATGTAAAAGAATTGTAAAAAGGTTTTACATTTAAAATTATTACCCACTAACCAAAGGCATCTTGCCTTTGTGGTCGTATCGGTTCATTGTTTGAAAAAGTAATTTATAAAGGAGGGTTTTTATGTGTTTAATGTAGGTGATAAAATTGTCTACCCCATGTACGGTGCAGGTGTCATCGAAGCTATGGAAGAAAAGTTCATTGACGGCGAAAATAAGCAATATTATATTTTAAGAATTCCTGTCGGAAATCTTAAAATTACAATATCAGTTAAAAAGGCAGATGCCTTGGGGCTCAGAGAAGTTTCAGACTCAAACGAAGTTCTTGGAATTATCCAACACGTTGAGCCAATCGAAATGGCAGAAAACTGGAATCAACGATATAAAGACAACATCGAAAGAATTAAAACAGGAAGTCTTGAAAAAGTTGTTCAAGTTTTTAAAACCCTTATCTTCAGAGAAAGAAAAAAAAGCCTTTCAAGTGCCGAAAAAAAATTGCTCGGAACAGCAAAACAAATTATTTTAAGCGAAATTATTCTATCTCAGGATATTGAAAAAGAACAGGCAGAAGCCATTTTGGAACAAGCCGTTATATAAATAAATGGCTGCAAAAAAGTGTGTGAAAAACTTTTATTTTTCGCACACTTTTTATATGCAATAACTTTTTCAATAATCATTTTTATTTGTTCAAATTTATAATTTCATCAGCTCTCTGTCTTTGCGTTTTCCTCTCAAACCCTCAATTTCTATTTTAAAAAAAATAATATTTATCGCCCAAAAAAATCGACAGCTTCAATTGCAACACTTCCGCCCCTAACAATTTCCATTCTTCCACTAAAATTCTTTTCCAATAATTTTATCAAATCATTATTCCTCGTTTCCGTCTGCACGCTCTCAAGCAGAATTGTTGTTATATTATAATCAATCAAGTTCACCGAAAAAACTTCTCTAATATAGTTTAGCTTTATAATATCTTGTTCTGAACATTCATTAATTTTTACAAACATCAATTCTTTAATATAAATTGCAATATCCGTAAAATCTATAATCTTAATTACTTCTATACTTCTGTTAAGCTGTTTCTTAATTTGCTCAAATGTTTTATCATCACTTGTAAGACTAATTGTCATTCTTGAAATAGTTATGTCTTCTGTTACACCAACCGTCAAGCTATCTAAGTTATATGATTTTCCTGAAAACAATCCAGAAATACGCGCTAATACACCAATATCATTTTCTACAAAAAGGCTAATCCATCTTTTTTTCATCATTCTTCACCTCTCATAATCATATTATTA
The DNA here is from genome assembly GCA_964531385.1 of uncultured Lachnospiraceae bacterium. Lineage (GTDB taxonomy): Bacteria > Bacillota > Clostridia > Lachnospirales > CAG-274 > MGBC114079. The sequence goes on from CAZHGC010000013.1 coordinate 31,757, forward strand.
AGCGGTTCCCCTGGCGGGACAATAGGAAGTACATTTTCTTCTCTTTCAATAATAAATTCAATAACCGTTGGAACCTTTTTCGTATTCTTAGCCGCCAATAATGCATTTTCAATTTCTTCATATTTCTGAACCCGAATAGCCCTTGCTCCATAGCTCTCCGCAAGGCGTATAAAATCCGGCGTATATTCCGGACAACAAGCCGATGGCGTATTGCAAGTTTCAGAACAACTCCTTCTATACCTTAAACAAGTACTGGAATATCTCTTATCAAAAAACATTTCCTGCCACTGTCGTACATTACCTAAATATCCGTTATTGAAAATGCAGACCGTAATTGGTAATTCATACACAATTGCTGTAGCCATTTCTTGAATGTTCATCTGAATGCCACCATCGCCACAAATTGTAATTACATCTTTTTCTGGATTTCCTAATTTAGCTCCAAGTGCTGCCGGGAACCCATATCCCATTGTACCAAGACCTCCAGATGTCAACATTTGCTTTTTATTTGTTAATTCAAGAAATTGTGTTGTCCATAGTTGATTCTGACCAACATCAGTCGTAATAACCGCATTATCAAAAACTTCATTAACTTTCTTAATAATGGCAAGTGGCGTTACACCAGACTCACTCCATTGTCTAATCTCAAGAGGTTTCTGTTTCTTCCAATCATTTATTTTTGTTATCCACTCACCCAAATCGAGGTCATAGTCTTTTTCAAGCAATGCGTTAATTGCATTTTTTGCATCTGCTACAATTGGAATATCAACCTCTATATTTCTTGAAATAGAAGCTGGATCAATATCAACATGAATAATAATAGCATTCTTAGCAAATTCGCTAACTTTCCCTGTAATACGGTCATTAAACCGAACACCAATTGAATATAATAAATCGCACTCGCTAATTGCTGTATTTGCAGCATAACTTCCATGTATACCAAGATTTCCAATATACAAAGGATGATTTGTAGGCACTGCCCCTTTCCCCATAATAGTCGTAACAACTGGAATACCTGTCTTCTCAACCAATTTCGTCATTTCTTCATTTGCGTGAGCAATATTTACTCCTCCACCTAAAAGAAAAATTGGACGCTTTGCTTTCTTTAGACAATCTAAAGCCTTCTTTATTTGTCCTGTATGAACTGTTGTATTAGGTTTATACCCACGAACTTCAATACTTTCAGGATATACATCACTTCCCAAAGCTTGCTGAATATCCTTTGGTAAATCCACAACTACAACCCCTGGCTTTCCCGTTTGTGCAATGTAGAAAGCCTTTTTTATTGTTGACGCTAATTCATTACGATTGCGAACCGTAACAGCATATTTACAAATACTCCTTGTAATTCCGACAATATCAACCTCTTGAAATGCATCATTTCCAATCAAATGAGTTGGAACCTGACCAGTGAAGCATACCAGTGGAACACTATCGTAATTTGCTGTCGCTATTCCCGTAACCAGATTAGTAGCTCCTGGTCCACTTGTTACAAGACATACTCCAACCTTTCCCGTAGAGCGAGCATAACCATCTGCTGCATGAACCAAACCTTGTTCATGTCGAGGAAGAATAACATCTACTCCTTCCACACCATATAGTGCATTAAATAAATCAATTGCTTGTCCTCCCGGATAAGCAAAAAGCGTATCTACTTTTTCAGCCAATAATGCCTTTACAAATAACTCTGCTCCTGTAATCTGCATAATATAATCCTCCTTTATGAGTGCGAGTGCTTGCTTGCATAATATGCGTTTTTTTACGGTACTATCACACGACAGTACCGTACTTTATTTCAAACTAGGTATTCCTTGAATAAAAGTCGCAACTGATTGTTTGATGTATTCTTCCTTACTTACTTCAAACAGATTTTTATCAAACGACGCACTCAAAAATGTGTATCCAAAAGTACTTGAAAATATAGTCAAAGCCAAACATTCAAAATCCATGTGAGGTAACTTCCCTCTTTGCTCCATTTCCTCAAAATATTTTATTAAGGAAGATAAAAATGCTTGAGGCACTTTCATCACAAGTGGCGCAGTCTCTTCATATATTTGAGGTGCTCTAAGTCCAATAGATAATTTAACAAAATCCGCCGTCATATTTTCCATATATTTAGTCATAAACATCTCAAGGTCAGACTTGAGTTCCCAATTAACATTTCGAAATATTTCAGGTGTCAAATTACCTCTCCATTTTGCCTGTTCAACACCACTTATAACAATATCTTTTTTTGTTTTAAATTTACGAAATAATGTGCATTCATTCACACCCGCACTTTTGGCAATGTCTTTTGTTGTCGTTGCAACATATCCTTTATCCCTAATCAAAGCCATTGTTGCATCAATAATTTTTTGGCTTGTTTCGTCCATTCTCAATCTCCTTCCTTATAATATGCAAGTGGTCACTTTCATTTTAGTATCATATTTCCGTTTTGTCAAGCAACTTGTTTTTTATCCCACAAATTTTATATCTTTTTCAGCTCAATATGTCTTCCGAGAACACCTCAACCCTCTCATAACAAGCTATATGGGCGAAAACACCAAAACAAAAAATGTTGAGATAACATTTTTAATGTTACCCCAACATTTTTATAGAACATTTTATATAATACTCTTTGTAAAAATCAGCTTTTTTGCCAATTATTTATCCAACGGTTTCATTGTCGGGAAGAACAAAACATCTCTAACCGACGGAGCATCTGTCAAAAGCATAACAAATCTATCGATGCCCATACCAAGGCCACCTGTTGGAGGCATACCATATTCAAGAGCAAGCATAAAGTCTTCGTCAATCATATTAGCCTCGTCGTCACCCTGTGCTCTAAGCATTTCTTGATGCTCAAAACGCTTTCTTTGGTCAATAGGGTCGTTAAGTTCGGAATATGCGTTTGCAAGCTCACGACCAACAACAAAAAGTTCAAATCTTTCTGTGTAATCCGGCTTGTCAGGCTTTCTCTTTGTAAGAGGAGAAATTTCAACAGGGTGGTCCATAAGGAAAGTTGGCTGAATAAGCTTTTCCTCAACAAATTCTTCAAAGAATAAATTTAAAATATCGCCTTTTCCATGGCGTTCTTCAAATTCAATGTTGTGCTCTTTTGCAACTTTTCTTGCTTCTTCAAGAGTTTCAATTTGGTCAAAATCCACACCTGCATATTTTTTAACCGCATCAAGCATTGTAATTCTTTCAAAAGGTTTACCAAAATCAATTTCAGTTCCTTGATAAGTAACGGTTGTGCTTCCGGTAACTTCTTTGGCAACAGTTCTAATCATATCTTCAATAAGGTCCATCATACCTTTGTAATCTGTGAAAGCTTCATATAACTCGATAAGAGTAAATTCAGGATTATGACGCACGCTCATTCCTTCGTTTCTAAAAACTCTGCCAATTTCATAAACTCTTTCAAGACCACCAACAATAAGCCTTTTAAGAGGAAGCTCAAGAGCAATTCTCATATACATATCAATATCGAGAGCATTGTGGTGTGTTATAAAAGGTCTTGCAGCAGCCCCGCCTGCAATATTCTGCAAAGTAGGTGTTTCAACTTCGAGATAATCTCTGTTGTCAAGGAATTTTCTGATACTTTTAATAATAGCCGAACGTTTGAAAAAAGTATCTCTAACGTCAGGATTTACAATAAGGTCAACATATCTTTGGCGATATCTCAAATCTTGGTCTTTAAGACCATGAAATTTTTCTGGCAAAGTTTGAAGACTTTTTGAAAGCAAAGTAACTTCGTGTGCCTTAACAGAAATTTCTTCTTTTTGAGTTTTAAAAACAACGCCTTTGATGCCAACAATGTCACCGATGTCAAATTTTTTGAAATCGGCATAGCTTTCTTCGCCAATGTCGTTTTTGCTAACATAACTTTGAATTTTTCCGTCCCTATCCAAAACATCGCAAAAAGATGCCTTTCCCATAACACGTTTTGAAACAAGACGTCCGGCAACAGTAACTTCTTTGCCGTCAAAATCTTCGAAATTGTCTTTAATTTCTTTGCTGTGGTTAGTAACATCAAATTTGACAATTTTGAAAGGGTCTTTGCCCGCTTCTTGGAAAGCAGCTAATTTTTCTCTTTTAATTTTTAAAAGTTCGTTCAATTCTTTTTGATTATCCAATGTTTTCAACTCCTATTATTGTATATCAAGTACTTTAAATTTTAAAATTCCGTCCGGTGCTTCAACATCAACGTTTTCTCCAACTGAATGCCCCAAAAGAGCCATTCCGAGAGGTGATTCGTTTGATATTTTGCCCAAAGAAGGGTCTGCCTCTGCCGAACCGACAATAGTATATTCAATTTCTTCTTCAAATTCTTCATCGTAAAGTTTAACTTTGTTTCCGATATTTACACGACCTGTGCTAATTTCTTCTTCGTCAATAACTTCGGCATTTCTAAGCATTTTTTCAATTGTAACAATTCTTGCTTCAATTTCTGCCTGTTCTTCTTTTGCAGCATCATATTCAGCATTTTCGGAAAGGTCTCCCTGACCTCTTGCTTCTTTTATTTTTGCGGCAACTTCTTTACGTCTGACAACTTTAAGGTTTTCAAGTTCATCTTCAAGCTTTTTAAGACCGTCATAAGTTAAAACTATTTTTTTATTTTCTTCAGCCATTTAAAATACACTCCTTAATCTCGGATTATCTTTAAAATTATATCCCACATACAAATTATTGTCAACATTTTAAACGGAAAAATCACAAAATTTAATTCAAAAAAAGTTGAAACTTTCAACCGAATAACTCCCGCAAAATTCAATCTGCAATTCCGTCATTTTCAAAAAGTTCGCCAACACCAACAAATTTAATTCCTGTGTTTTCAAGTTCTTTGTATGTTTGAAGAATTGCCTGATATGTTGCAACTCCTCCCTCTGCCCCAACGTGACCGATTGCAACAGCAAACCCCTTTTCTTTTGCAATTTTTGCGGCTTTTTTCAAATTTAAAATTATCTTTGAAACGTCTTTCGTACTATCCAAAAAAACATCTCTTTTAAGATACTTCAAGTTTAATTTTTCAGAAATTTTTCCAATAACCGATTTAGGTCCGGTAACGCTGTCAACCACAATTAAATTTCGATTTTTTGCTTCGTTTAAAATCACACTCATAATTTCTTCGTTTTCGGTAACTTTCGAACCCATATGATTGTTAAAACCTATACAGCCGTTTATCTGAGAAAGACTCTTTTTAAACGTTTCCAAAGCTGTGCTTTTTGAATCTGTGTTCATTATTGACATTTTCCCAAGCCAACTTTTTTTGCCCTTGTGGGGTTCCATAGGCATATGCAAAATTATATCTTTGTTTGTGGCAAAAAGCTTTTGACATTCTTCCTCTGTGTTTGGCATTTGAGGCATAACAGCCCCCGTAAATTTTATCGGAAGTGAAATCATTTCATCTGTTCCCTCCGAATTGTTGCCAAAATCATCAATTATTATTGCAAGAAGTGAAAAATCATTTTCATTCATAACCGGAACAGAACTTTGTTTTGATGATGAAATCATTCCGAAAAAAACAAAAAAACAACCAACAAAAAACAAAAGATATGTAAAAATTTTTTTCTTATTCCCAATTACTACAATCATAATACAACCCCTTTTTTTGTCCCTTTCGGGCTAATTTGTTAATAACATATTATTAAATTTTCCAATGCTTTATGATAATTTTGAGAAATATTGCATATTTGAAAAATTGCATTTTTTCCCAATTCTTAACCTTTACAGCAACGCTTAGCAAAAAATATATTGTTGCATTTTTTCGGCTATATAAGTATAATAATTTATGTAAAAGATTTTGATTTTAAGAGGTATTTTTATGGAATACAAAGTAAAAAAAGATATTTTGGAAAATATCGATAAAATTCACACAACCGAGCTTGGCATTTTAAGAATTTCAAAAAATCTTTCATTGGAAAACGAAGACCCTGTAAATTTTTGTAAAGAAATAATTAAAAATTCATCTTCAAACGCAACAAGGCTCGGAAAAAATTATTACATAAATTTCAACGACATTAAAATAACGGTTAATGCAAAAAGTTTTACAATTATAACCGCACACAAAAAATAGTTTTTTAGATTGGAGAAAGAGAAAGTATGACAAAAAATCACAAAAACGTTATTTATTATATAATTTCTGCATTTTTCATTTTGTACGGAATTGGGCTTTTTGTTTTCAGCGGATTTCATTTCGGAAACCTTATGGTTTTTACAATTGGCTTATGTTTCGCATTTTTCAGAGTTTCAAACGTTAAATTTCCTGAAAATAAATTCATTAAAATCATCAAATGTTTAATTGTTGCAGGTTTTATAATTACGGCAGGGCTCATAATTTTTACCTTTTTTTCTTTTGGAGTTCCTTCCTCAAACAAAAATGAAGATGCTGTAATTGTTTTGGGTTGCGGTCTTTTGGGCGATGAAGTTTCCCCAACTTTGGAAAAACGCCTTGATGCGTGCCTTGAATATTACACCGAAAATAAAAACGCCGTTATAATTGTCAGCGGAGGGCAAGGTCCAACCGAAGACGTCACGGAAGCATACGCAATGGAAAAATATCTTCTTGACAAAGGCATTCCGAAAGAAAAAATAATTCAAGAACCAAATTCAAGCTCAACATACGAGAATTTTGTCAATTCTAAAGAAATTCTCGATGAAATATTTGAAGAAAATTATACAACAGCTTTTATAACAAACCGATTTCATTGTTATCGCTCATACAACCTTGCAAAAAACGCCGGAATTAACGTTTCGGCTTTCAGGGCAGATGACGAAATTACAAGTGCTGTTCCGTCATATCTGCGGGAAGCTATGGCAGTTATAAAGCTTTGGGTTTTAGGAATTTGAGGTGTTTCTAATGTTGGCATATGAAAATTTTGCGGAAGTTTATGACGAATTTATGGCAGACATACCCTATGACGAATGGGTTTCATATATACAAGAAATTTGGCGGAAATATTCGTTAAATCCAAAGCTTGTTGCAGAGCTTGGTTGTGGAACAGGAAATATAACCGAACGTCTTGCAAATTTGGGTTATGATATGATTGGAATAGATTATTCCGAAAATATGCTTTCAAAGGCAAGGCAAAAAGCAAAAGACAACGAAAAAAATATCCTTTACCTTGAACAGGATATGCGTGAATTTGAGCTTTTCGGAACGGTTGATTCAATCCTTTGCCTTTGTGACAGTTTAAATTACATTCTTGAAGAAAAAGAACTTCTAACCGTTTTTAAGCTTGCAAACAACTATCTTGAGCCAAAAGGGCTTTTCATATTTGACCTTAACACAATTTACAAATTTAAAAACGTTCTTGGTTGCAACAGCTTTTCTCAAAGCAGTGAAAACGCCGCATACACTTGGGAAAATTATTTCGACGAAGAAGATAACATAAACGAATATTATACAAATTTCTTCATAAAAGACGAAGAAACAGGGCTTTACAAAAGATTTGAAGAAGAACATTACGAAAAAGGTTATTCCGTTGAAACAATTAAAAATTTAATTGAAAAATCAGGTATGGAATTTATCGCTGTTTTTGATGAAATGACTTTTTTGCCACCAAACGAAAACAGCGAAAGAATATATTTCGTTGCAAGAGAAAATGGAAAAACAAAAGCAGTTTAAAAATTTTAAGGAGGAACAACAATGGATTATATAGTTAGGGCAACAGCCGGAAATGGAAGTGTTCGTGCTTTTGCAACAAAAACAAAGCAAACCGTAAACACCGCTTTTTTAACGCACAAAACTTCTCCCGTTATAACGGCGGCTCTTGGAAGAACTTTAACGGCGGGTGCTTTAATGGGTTGTATGCTTAAAGACGACAAAGATATTTTGACAATAAACATTAAGGGAGACGGCCCAGCCGGCGGAATTGTTGTTACAGCAAACAACAAAATTGAAGTTAAAGGCTATTGTTTCAACAATATTGTTGACATTCCTTTAAAGCCAAACGGAAAGCTTGATGTTTCGGGAGCAATTGGCAAAGGAAGCCTAACAGTTATAAAAGATTTGGGGCTTAAAGAACCGTACGTTGGTCAAATTCCGCTTGTTTCGGGCGAAATTGCCGAAGATTTGACATATTATTTTGCAACATCTGAGCAAGTTCCTTCGGCGGTTGCGTTGGGCGTTCTTGTTGACAGAGATTATTCCGTTAAACAAGCCGGCGGTTTTGTAATTCAAGTTATGCCAAATGCAGACGAAGAAACAATTTCAGCCATTGAACAAAAAATGGCAAAAATAAAATCCGTCACATCGATGTTTGAAGACGGAATGACACCGGAAGATATTTTAAACCACATTCTTGGCGAATTTGACTTAAATATTTTGGACAAAACAGAAGTTAAATTTCATTGCAACTGCTCAAAGGAAAGAGTTGAAAAAGCTCTTTTAAGCATTGGAAAGGAGGAACTTGACGACATTATAAAAACCGACAAAAAAGCAACGCTTCATTGCCATTTTTGCAACAAAGATTATGAATTTAACGAAGAATATTTAAAAGGTCTCAGAGCAAGTTTATAGGAGGGATTTTCTATGGCTAATGCAATTAATAAAAAGAACAAAAAGAAAGACAATTCAAACATCATAGTTATATCAATAATTTTTATAATCCTTGCAATCGGCATTTTTTTCACTTTCAAAGCTGTAAATTCTTCAAAAACAGGAATTGTTGAAAAACCCGAAGTTTCTATTTCAATCGGCTCAAGCAATTCGGAAAACGCCCAACAATTTACAGCAAAAATGAGCTTTGAGGGAAATGTTTCAGAAATTGAAAAAATAAGCGATGCGGAATATAGAAAAATTGTTGCGGAAGCACTGAATGCGGTTGGTTATGAAAAGCTTACAAGCGACGAAAGTGTTGCCTATGTTAAAGAGGCAATGAAAGAAAAACTTTCCGAAAAGCTTAAAACAGACGGAGCGGACGATTTTGAAATAAAAGACGTTTATGTTGAAAAACTGCTTGGAAACAAATATACCGTAAATTCACCGCAAAAACCCCAAAAAAATCCAAACAATCCAAATTCTATGAGTGTTACGGATATGTTTAAAAACAAAAAATAGGTGAATTTGATGAAATTTAAAATTTTAAAAATTTTGAAAGAAAAAAAAGATTTTGTTTCGGAAGAAGAAATTTGCAAAGTTTTAAATATTTCCAAAATCGATGTTTTTGAAAACATTTCAAAACTTGAAGAGCTTGGTTATGACATACAGTTTGTTTCAAACAAAGGATATTTTATTAACGACAAAAAAGATATTTTAAACGAATTTGAAATTTCAAGCTCATTAACAACAAATTCTTTCGGCAAAAATTTTGTTTTTCTAAAAGAAATAGATTCAACAAACGAAGAGGCAAAACGTCAAGGCGAAAAGGGTGCTGAAAACAGCTTTTTGGTTGTTTCAGAAACACAAACAAAAGGCAAGGGCAGGCAAGGAAACTGTTGGCTAAATTCCGATTATAACAACTTGGCGTTTTCTCTTCTTTTAAAACCAAACCTCTCCCCCGAAAATTCGATTGCTGTAACTTTAATTTCGGGGCTTGCGGTTTGCAGGGCTTTCAGAAAGCTTGGAATTCCGGCTTTTTTAAAATGGCCAAATGATTTAATTTTAAACAACAAAAAATGTGTTGGAATTTTAACCGAAATGAGCTGTGAAGTTGAAAAAATAAACTACATTGTTGTTGGAATCGGCATAAACATAAATTCCGAGCATTTTGACAAAGAAATTTCAAAAAAAGCAACTTCAATTTATATTGAAACAGGCAAAAAATTTAAACGAGCAGAAATTTTAAATTGTGTTTTAACCGAATTTGAAAAAGTTTATTCAAAATTTTTAGATTTTGGAGATTTTTCAAAATTTTGCAATGAATATAAAAATTTGTGTCTTAACATCGGAAAAAAAGTTAAAACTGTTTCAAAAAAAAATTCGGTTTTTGGAAAAGTTGTTGGAATATCCGACAAAGGCGAGCTTATTGTTGAAAACGACAGCGGAAAGGTTTCCGTTGTTTCGGGCGAAGTTTCTGTTCGGCTTCAAAACGGAGACTATATATAGAATGGGTGGTAATTTGAAAAAAACAGTTTTAAGTGCGGCATCTTGCTATAACAAAAAGTATTACATTGAACCTAATATGGAAAAAAAGCTTCCAACTCAAATTAAAGAAGAAATTAAAGCTCTTGTTGCATCAATGGCAGAAAAATTACATTGCATTTTCACTCTTGGTTTTCATGAAGACGGCAGTGTATACATTGAAACAATGAGCAATGAATCTGATTTCGATTTTGACGAAATCGGTGCAGGGCTTGAAACAGAACGAATAAAAAGAGAAAAAGCAGACTTGTTCAATTCTTTAAGTTTGTGGTATAACATATATTTGGGAAAATAACTATGAAAGGAAGATAAGAAGTTGTTAATCAAATTTTTTTGACAACTTCAATAAAAAATAAAAAATGAAAATTGGAAATGTTTCGCTTGAAAACAACGTTTTTCTTGCACCTATGGCAGGTGTAACAGACCTTGTTTTCAGAATTATTTGCAAAGAATACGGCTGTGGCTTGGTATATTCCGAAATGGTCAGTGCAAAAGGGATTTTGCACAACAACAAAAACACACAAAGTATGCTTGAAGTTTCTGAAAAAGAACGCCCCGCTGTTATACAACTTTTTGGGTCAGACCCTCAAATACTTGGACAAATGGCAAAAGAAGCCGAAAAATTTGCTGATATTATCGATATAAATATGGGGTGTCCAGCTCCAAAAATCGTTAAAAACGGCGAGGGCTCGGCTTTAATGAAAAATCCAAAATTAATTGGAGAAATTGTTAAAAGCGTTTCTTCCGCTGTTTCAAAACCCGTTACAATAAAATTTAGAAAAGGGTTTGACAACAGCTGTATAAATGCACCGGAAATTGCCGAAATTGCCGAAGAAAACGGAGCGTCTGCCGTTGCTGTTCATGGACGAACAAGAGAAGAATATTACAGCGGAACCGCAGACTGGGATATAATCAAAGAAGTTAAAAAAAGAGTTTCAATTCCTGTAATTGGAAACGGCGATGTTACCTCTCCCGAAAAAGCAAAAGAACTTTTTGACAAAACAGGCTGTGATGCAATTATGATTGGACGTGCGGCAGAGGGCAACCCTTGGATTTTTAAACGAACAAGCCATTATATTAAAACAGGCGAACTTTTGCCCGAACCAACTGTTGAAGAAAAACTTTTGCTTGCCTTAAAGCATTTGGATATGCTTGTTGAATATAAAGGCGAATACATCGGCGTTAGAGAAATGAGACGACATTTGGGAAAATATATAAAAGGAATTCCCCATTGTGCCGAAGCAAGATTTCACATAAACAAAGCCGAAACAAAAGACGAAATGAAAACATTTGTTGAAAAACTTTTGGGATATAGCCAATTTTAAAATTTTTACGGCTGTTTTGCAAAATTTAACACATATATAAAAACCCCCTTAAATTCTGTTTAAGAGGGTTTTTGCTTTTGTTATATTATTTAAAAAACTTTATCAAAAATATCTGTAACAGTTAATTTATTTGCCTGTGAGTTTGAAACAAACTCTTTTGATGCAGAGCGGATTAACTGTTCTTTTTCTTCGGCATTTGAGCTATCAACGCTTATTTCAACACCGTTTGCCGATTTTGCCGGAAGGTCGTTTTCATCTTTGCTGTTCCAACTAATTATGTTATCCCATTTGTAAGCTGTATATTCTTGAAGATGATAATTTCTCAAATTATTGAACGCAATACAATTTTCGGCAAATATTTTTGCACCCGAATTGTTTTTGTCAAAACCATATCTTTCGTGGTCAAAAGTTATGCAGTTTTTCATAAATCTCAATGAATTTGTTTTTGAAAACTTGCTTCCAAGTTTGAAGCCGTTTGGATTTCCGCCCCAATTTTCAGTTGCAATTTGTGTTGCGTTAAATTCGCCTTTTGAAGTTGGAATTGCTCCAAAAAGTTCGTCAAGCTTTGCAAAATAGGCTTCTTTTGTTTTTTCACAAAGAGTTCCCTCGTTATATTCAGAAACAAATTTGTTGTATGTTTCTTCGTTTGACAAAGCTTTAAGTCTTCTTATGTATGGGAGGTTTTCATCAAGAGAAAGCCCGTTGTTGTAATCTGTAAATCCAAGACAGTTTGCAGGAAGCCCGTTGTTCCAGCAAATACAGTTTAAATAATCGTTTCGATATGTCCAATATCCGCCAACCTTTTGAAATTCTTCGCTTTGCTCCGAAACATCTTTATCAAAGCTGTCCCAAGCATCGTCGCTGTTTTCCCAAGCAACACAACCGTCAAAAACATTTTTTGAATTTAAAATTGTTCCAAGATTGGTTGTTTCGGCAGGGCCTGCACCAAGCTTAATTGCAAAGCCGTCAGCATTTCCGCCCAATGTGAAAACATCACAATTTCTATAGCTGTAAACGTTTGTTATTACATTTCCGTTTGAACCACCGGCAATTTGAAGCCCGCTGTCATTGTTATATCTCGTTATACAGTTTGTAACTTTATTTTTTGTTGCGGAGGTTCCTTTTATGAGAATTCCGTTATCGTGACCTTTTTCAACAACCAAATTTTTAATTTCGTTGTTTGAACTGCTTATTCTTATTGCAACATCGGAATCAGACGATTTGCTTTTTGTAATGTCGTTTTTGCCTTTCATATTTTCAAAATTTAAAACCGGAAGAGCTCCGTCTGATGAGGGAACGCCGATTATAGCTTGATTTGAAAGAGAAAGAACAATTCCGTCCTCCATATCTATCGAGTTTGTTACATAAATTTTTTGCTTTCCGTCTTTAATTGCTGAATCAAGCTCGGAATATGTTGAAACTTGAACGCCATTTGAAACATCAACGTTTTGAAAATTTTCAATTGCTGATTTTGATTTTGACTCATCAAAATTTGATGTTGCTGTTGCTGTTATCGACATTGATGTTAAAGACAAAACAGCAACTATTAAAAATGCGGATACTTTTTTATATTTCATATAATTTGCCTCCTTTTAATTTCTTATACTTTGATTTTAATAGGCTTTTGGCAAAATGTCAATTAAAATTGATTATTTATTACATTTGTTTTATGAAATTTTAAAATTTGTTTTGTTAAAAAAACAGCCGTTTAAGACTTTTTGCAAAAATGCGTTGTCAAAAACAGCTGTTATTTTATTCAAATTATTTAATTTCGCTAATTCCGCCCATATAAGGAACAAGAACATCAGGAATTTTGATGCTTCCGTCTGCCTGTTGGAAGTTTTCAAGAATTGCCGCTGTTGTTCTTCCAACAGCAAGACCGCTTCCGTTTAATGTGTGAACATATTTAGCTTTGTCTTTGATGTTGTCTTTATATTTAATGTTTGCTCTTCTTGCCTGATAATCTTCAAAGTTTGAACAGCTTGAAATTTCAACATATCTTCCATAGCTTGGCATCCAAACTTCAATGTCATAAGTCATTGCCGAACTGAAGCCCAAATCTCCCGCACAAAGACGAACAACTCTATATGGAAGTCCAATAAGCTGTAAAATGTGTTCAGCGTCGTTTGTTAAGCTTTCAAGCTCTTGATAAGAATTTTCCGGCTTTGCAAATTTAACAAGTTCAACTTTATTGAATTGGTGCTGACGAATAAGCCCTCTTGTATCTCTTCCTGCAGAACCTGCTTCAGCTCTGAAACAAGCTGTGTATGCACAATGTTTGATAGTTAATTTGTTTCCGTCCAAAATATCATCACGATACATATTTGTTACGGGAACTTCGGCTGTTGGAACAAGGAAAAAGCCGTTGTTTGCAACTTTGAAAGCATCTTCTTCAAATTTTGGAAGCTGACCTGTTCCTGTCATACTGTCTCTGTTTACCATTTGAGGAGGGAAAACTTCTGTGTAACCATGTTTGTCAACGTGTGTGTCAAGCATAAAGTTTGTTATTGCACGCTCAAGCCTTGCCCCCAAACCTTTGTAAACCGTAAATCTTGTTCCTGTAATTTTTGCAGCGGTAACAGGGTCTAAAATATCATATTTTTCTCCAATTTCCCAATGTGGTTTCGGTTCAAAATCAAATTTTGTCGGTTCGCCCCATTTTCTCAATTCAATGTTTTGAGAATCATCTTTTCCCTCTGGAACGAGGTCATTTGGTGTGTTTGGAACGCTTAAAAGGAAATTTCTGATTTGTTCGTCAACATCTTTAACCTGAGCATCAAGTTCTTTAACTTTGTCGGAAATTGCTTTCATTTCGTTCATTAATTCGGTTGTGTCTTTGCCTTCTTTTTTAAGTGCAGGAATTTGCTTTGACGCAACATTTTGCTTGTTTTTAAGCTCTTCAACTTCACCAAGCAAAGCTCGTCTTTTGTTGTCAAGTTCAACAAAATTTTCAAGATGATATTCTTTATTTCTTTTCGCAAGAGCTTTTTTTATTCCGTCAAAATCTGTTCTAAATCTTTTTACATCTAACATTGTAAGTCCTCCCGTTAATTTAAGTTGCAAAAATTTGCCGAAAACAAAAATTGTTTGTTTCCAAGCTTAGTTTAAAGCAACACCGCATAAATTTAACAATTTTGGATAATATTTCTCTTTTGCGGCATTTCCTTAATCGATTATTTTTTATTTTACCACACATAGAAAAAATTTCAACATTAATTGAAAATTATTTTTAAATAAATGCTTTAAAATTACATTTGTTATTGATTATTGATTTTTCTTCTGTTAAAATGAAAGTGATGAAGTTTTTGAAATATAAACATTTTTTAACTATGGAGGAGATAAAATGAATTTTAAAAAATTTTCAGCTTTGGCTGTTTCGTTAATAAGTGCCTTTTTGTTTTCGACACCTTCTTTTGCCGAAAGCAACATAACAGTTAAACTAAACGGAGATGAAATTAATTTTGAAGACCAGCAAGCAGAAATTGTTAATGGCAGAACTCTTGTTCCGTTGAGAGGCGTTTTCGATTCAATGGGATTTGACGTTAATTGGAACGACCAAACAAGAACTGCTGAAATTTCAAGCAGTCTTGCCGATATTTCCATGACAGAAAATATAAATCGCATAACGGCAAACACAAAAACAATCGAAATCGATGTTGCTCCGCAAATTATAAACAATCGTTTAATGATTCCTCTTCGTGCTGTTGCCGAAAGCGTTAAGGCAACTGTTGAATGGGACGGAGAAACAAGAACCGTTTCAATTTATTACACAATGGCAGACGGCGTTGATGAAACAGTTAAAAACGTTGGTCAGGACGAACAGCAATATTTAAAAAATTTAATTTCAATAATGGACGAATTGAGAACTGCGGCAGCCCCTTTGCAAGATGCTGTTTTGTGCAACATTGCAAACCTTGGCGACTTTTACAGTTCTCCGTCTCCAAAAGTTAGCGAAGAACAATATACTGCTCTTGAAGAGCCTTTAGACAAACTTTTAAAACTTGAAGCTCCAGAAAGTTTCTATCAAGCTGACGGCTGTGTTAAAGACTATGTCGAATTTATAAAAGAGCTTATAACTTTTTCAAGAGATAAAAACCCTAAAAACATTTATGACAGAGACAACGAAGAATTTGCTTCCGAAATGGAATATTACAAAACTCGTTTGGAAGAGCTAAACGCCGATTTTGGAAATCATCTTCTCAAATATTTTAACGAAAACAAAGTCTTCTACGAAGGAATTTACGGCGATTATGTTTTGGATTTGCTTCTTCATTAATAAATTTTAAAGTTTGACAACTTTTGGCTCTCTTGTTACTTTGAAATTTGTAAATATAAACAGGAGATTAACTCAAATGGAAAAATTAAAACAACTTTTGGCAAAAACCAAAAATCAAGATTTAATATTAAACGGAAGCCTTTTAAAAGCGATATTGCTTTTAGCAATTCCGATAGTTATAAACAACTTTATACAAACTATGTATAATTTAACCGATTCATATTGGCTTGGGCTTATCGGCCCAAACCATATGGCGGCAATAACCCTTGTTTCTCCAGTTCAATCGATTGTTGTTAATTTTGGAAACGGAATAACTGTTGCCGGTTCAATTTTAATTGCACAATATGTCGGTGCGGGAGATATGAAAAATGGAAAACAAATGACAATGCAAATTTTTGTCTGTTCAATGTTGTTTTCAATAATCTGCTCTTTGGCATGTTTTGTTGCAACGCCATACATTGTTGGCTCGCTTGGGGCAGAAGGCGATGTTTTTGATTACAGTGTTACATATCTTCAAATTGTAATTATGGATATGCCGTTTTTGTTTTTGATAAACCTCTACACCGCTGTTAATCAAGCTCAAGGCGACACTGTTAAGCCAATGCTTTTAAATCTTTCGGGAATGTTAATAAATATGGTTTTAGACCCTCTTTTCTTGAAAGAATTTGGTTGGGGCGTTGCCGGTGCGGCTTCCGCAACACTTTTGGCAAAAGTTCCCTGTGCAATAGTCGCTTTTATATTTTTATCAAAAAAGAAAAACCCTCTTGCACTTTCTTTCAAAGGCTTTCGATTTGACAAAAACAAGCTTAGCAAAATTGTTAAAATTGGACTTCCAACGGCAATTGGCGGAAGCACAATGCAACTTGGTTTTTTGCTTATGAGCACAAACGTTTTGGAATATGGACCCCTTGCCGTTGCGGCATATGGAATTGGCAACAGAATTAACGGAATTATATCAATGCCCTCAACAGCAACGGGTTCTGCTGTTGCAACAATAATCGGTCAAAACCTTGGAGCCGGCAAAATTGAGCGTGCCGAACAAGCATATCGTCTTGCAAGACGAATTATTGTCATATTCCTTTTTATCGGCGGGTTGATTTTGTCAACCAATTTTGTTTCAACTTCAATTGTTAAGATTTTTTCCGAAGATTCAAAAGTAATCGGCTGGGCATCTGATTTCCTTTCGATAATGGCTTTTTGCTGTTGGACAAACGGAATTCACGACACAACGAAAGGGCTTTTTCAAGGCTCCGGCCACACTTTAATTCTTATGTTTATCGATGCGGCAAGGCTTTGGATTTTCCGTTTTGCAACAATTTACATCGGTCGAGAATGGTTTGGCTTGGACGTTGAATGTATTTGGTATTCCGTTGTTGTAAGTAATGCAATTTCCGCATTTATATTGTGGCTTTTGTATAAATTTAAACTTTGGCGTAAAAATGCGGTTAAAATAAATTAATTTGCTTGACTGATTGGCTTAACAGACGTTAATTGTAAATGATTGCTTTTCACAATTCTAACATAAAAACAAACTAAAAAAATTAGGCATAACAAAAAGCGAACACCGCCTTTAGTTATGCCTCTTAATTTTTCACCCTCAAATTCACTCCAAAGACAAACAGCCAAAATCATTGAATTCCCAATGATTTTGGCTGTTAAAAAAAATTATAAATCTTCTTCGTCAAGTTCAAACTCAAGGTCTACATCAGATGAAGAATCATCTTCAACATCAGGTGTCAAAACAATTGTCTTTGTCAATTTTCGTACATTTTTAATAATTGAAATGACAAAATCAAGTTCTGTTGAAGTAAGCCCGTTTATAAGACTTACAGCCGTTGAAAGCTTGGTTCTGAGAATTGCTTCTTTTGTCTTTTCTGCCAAAACTTCTTTTTCCGAACGAATTAACGTTCCTGCCGGCTTAGTTATTAATTGGTCGAGAGTTATACTGAAAAATTCAGAAATTCGGCATAAATTTTTTATGCTTGTACCTCTTTGACCTCTTTCGATAAGACCCAAAAAGCCCGGTGCAATTGTAAGAATTTCGGAAAGTTCTTCAATTGTTAAATCTCTCTTTTGACGTTCAAATCTAATGTTTGAACCAATGATTTTGTTATACTCGCTGTTGGAGATTTCTTTTCTTTTAAGAATTTCCAGCCTTTCTCTTGCTCTTCTTGTTTCTTCATCTTCCTCTTTTTCTTCATCATCTTCAATTTCTTCAATTTCGAATTCATCATCATTATCAATTTCAAATTCGTCATCGTCATCATCGTCAATCTCAAACGTTTCGTCCAACTCTAAATCTTCGCTTTTTTTAACCTCCTCATTAAATTCAGATTTTTCGTCAAGATTTTCAATAACATCAGAGTTATCTGCATTAACGTCAGAATTTTCGATAATATCAACGTTGTCAACATTGTCTGTAAGTTCTTTATTGTCCATAATATCCCCCAAGTCATTAAATTTATAGTGTGTTTTGAAACAATAAGCGGTTCGTTTCAATACAGATAGTTTCACGCAATATTATATAATTTTTTTGTACATTTATCAAGAACTTTTTAAAGAAATTTTTCGAGATAGTCAGAAAAATGGGATTTTTCGAGATTTTCCGCCTTATCGATAACAGTTGTATTTAATTCTTCTTTATATTTTAAAATTTTATTTGAAATTTCTTCGTCAAAGCTTCCCAAAATTTGAACAGCAAGAAGCCCGGCGTTTTTTGCACCGTTTATTGCAACCGTTGCAACGGGTATTCCGCCCGGCATTTGAACAATTGAATAAAGCGAATCAACACCGCTTAACGCTTTTGTTTTAACGGGAACGCCAATTACAGGGAGAGACGTTATTGCCGCTGTCATTCCCGGAAGATGAGCCGCTCCGCCGGCTCCGGCAATAATTATTTTCAAACCTCTGCTTTTTGCCGTTTCTGCATATTCATACATTCTTTTCGGCGTTCTGTGGGCAGAAACTATAGTTATTTCATATGGAATTTCAAATTGTTCCATAACCTTTGCAGCCTCCTGCATAACAGGCAAATCGGAATCACTTCCCATAATTATTCCAACAACAGGTTTTTCGTTATTCATTTTTGTTCCTCCTTTAAATTTTGACAATTTTCAAAAAACAAACTTGTCTTCTTTATTAAATTAATTTTTTCGATATTCGGTAATTGAGTTTTTATCCATATAGGCTTTTTTAGATTCCATTAAATAATTTATCGTTATATTTTGAATGCCGTAGTTTTTCAAAATATCTTTCAATTCAAATAAATCGTTATAAGTTAAATACGGATAATCAACCATAACGTTATTTGTTCCGTTATACATAAGAGCATAATTTAAATTTCCGTCGTCCAAAACCCATTTATTTTTTGTATATTCAATTCCTTTAAGCATTTTATCGGCAAGATTATAATATCTTTGGTCTTTTGTTTCATTGAAAAGATAATATAAGAAGTTCATTTCGTTAACTTGATGATTTAACGAAACGTGAGTTCGCTTGTGTGCTTCCTGTGAAGATGATGGTGCATAGTCTTCAACAAGATAGCCGTCATTAACGTCATAATGATTTTTTTCGGCGTGATTTAAAAAATATTCGGCATATTTTATTGCACCGTCCAAAAACGGCTGATATTGGTATCGATTATATGCAAAAATTAAGCTTATTGCAAAATCGGTTGAAAAACGTGTGTCATAGAAATTGCCGTTTATATCAAAATCTGACTTAAGCCATTGTGATGTTGGTCCTGTTGGCCAAAAACCTTCGCTATTTTGATTTTTCAAGCAAACGTTTGTCATTATATAGCCCAAATCCAAAGCGGCAAGAGTTTCGCCATATTTTGCAAATGATGAGCCTGTATAATTTGCCGGATGACGATAGAGAATGTTTTTGCCGGAAGGAATATAGTTTGACGGCGTTTTAAAATAATAACCGTCCCAAGACCAACGGCGTTCCTGTGAAAGGTCGTGAACTTTCAATGTGTTATAATTTTTTTGCTCTGTCCAATCTATAAGCTTGTTTGGAGACTGTAAACACCAAATTTCGCCAATTTTTGAAGAATCTTGCGGGAAAGAAAACGTTATTTTATAAATTCCGCTTTCGTGAGTTATTGACAAAGGATATTCGTCTCCTGGCAAAATTTCAAGTGTATTGCTTGTGAACAAATTTTTATAAACAGCCGGAACGCTTATTATTGCACTGTTTGTGTCTGTGTTTATAAAAAACGTTGTTTTAACGTTTTTTATTTTTGCAAGGTCACTTGTTAGAACCCATTGTTTTGTTGTTGGGTCGATATAGCGAATTTCGATTGTGTTTCCAGGAAGCGTTATTGCCGAATAAAAACGTTTTCCGCTTACAGTTTCTTTAAAAATGTATCTTCTAAACCAATAGAAATCGCCGTTTTCAAAATATGTGTTTTGCTGATTGACAATACATTCGGCTTGTTCGCTTGTTTGAATTTCGTCATAGGCATTAATTGCATAGCTGTCAGACTTTGCATCGCTTCCGTTGTTTTGCTGAGCAAGCGATGTATCGTTTAAATCTGTGTTTCCATAACTTGCCTGATAAACTTTTTTATATAAACCGAGAGGTTCATCGGATTTAGGTTCATTTATTTGGGGCTCACCCGCAAATGCCACACTTTGCATAAAAATTGCTGCAACAAATGTTATAATCAAACTTTTAATTTTTTTCAATTTCACAATAAAACAATCCTTTTCATTAAATTTTCATACCTTTATAGTATAACATTATATTTATTTTATATCAACTTTTCAAGCAAAAAATCGTATTTTTTAAAAAAACGCTCAAAAACTTTTCCGCCGAAAGAACTTTTTTATATTTCCTAAACCTTTTTTATTTAAAAAATTGAAATGTTAAAAAAAATTTAGTATAATAAAAAATATGCAAAACAAACGAACCCATTTTTTTGAAAATTTTTAAAGAGGTGTTTTTTTGAAAATAACAGACATTCAAAAACAAAAGCACAATTCAAAAAGATATTCTGTTTTTGTTGACGGCGAGTTTGCTTTTGGTCTTGATGAAATTGACGTTTTATATTATAAGCTTTTAAACTGTGACGAAATTTCCGAAGAAAAATTTAATTATATAAAAGAAAACGTTGTTTTTTCAAAGGCACGAGACGTCGCCATTAAATATTTAAGTTTTAAATCACGAACAGAAAAAGAAGTTGTTTTAAAACTTCGTGAAAAAGAGTTTTCCGATGATATAATCGATAAAGTTATCGAGCTTTTGAAAAAGTACAATTACATTGACGATTACAGCTATGCGGGAAGTTTTCTTCGTGATAAATTTAATTTAAAAGGGTTTGGTTCAAACCGAATAAAATTTGAATTGAAACAAAAAGGAATTTCAAACGAAATAATTGAACAAGTTTTTTTCGAAAACGAATTTGATGAAGCACAAAAAGCTGCCGAACTCATTGAAAGAAAATATGGCATTTGGGATTTTGACATTAAAGAAAAGCAAAAAATTGAAGGATTTCTTGCAAGAAGGGGCTTTTCTTTTTCAACAATCCGAGAGGCATTTAACATTATTAAAGAAAAATAAATTTTAAAGAATCGAGGCGATTTCAGTGTATAAAAATCACATTGATAAGCTTAGACAAAATTTTATCAAGGCATACAATGATGGAGATTTTCTTAAAGCTATTTTAACAGGAGAACGAATTTTAAAAATTTACGAAGACAACAATGGCACGCAAACATCTTATTTTGCTGATGATGCTTTCAATTTAGCCATTGTTTATTCAGACGAGGGTAAATTTTCAAAATCAACCCAAATTTATGAACTTGCGGCAAACGTTATTAAAAACGTTTACGGCAAAACTCTCAAATATTCCAACATTTTAAACAATTTAGCAATTGATTTAAACTTAATGGGAAAACACGAAGATTCTCTTGAATGCTTTAAAGAAGTTTACGAAGTTAGAAAAAGTGTTTTGGAAAAAGGTCATAAAGATTTAACTGACAGCATTTTTAATTTGGGCGGAGCATATTTTGACATTGAAAATTTTGACGAAGCTTTGAAATATCACAAAGAGGCTTTAAGCCTTCGAGATAAAAACGATTTGGATTATGCCGACAATCTAAATATGATTGGCTATGATTATGAAGAAATGGGAGATTTTGAAAAAGGAGCGGAATATTTTCAAGAAGCTCTTTGTATAATAAAAAAGACAGAGGGAACTCGCTCGGAAGAATATTTCAAAAATCTCTATTATTTAGGCTTTATTTATGAAAAGGCTGAAAACTATGTTGAAGCAAAAAATTGTTATGAAAAATCAGTTGAACTTATAAAATTGCATATTGGCGAAACCCACCCATATTATGCAGAATCTTTAAACAAGCTTGCAAATATGCATTTGAAATGCGGAAACGAAAACAAAGCTTTAACCCTAAGAATGAAAGCTTTGAACCTAATTAAAAATTTAGTTGGCGAAAATCATCTTTATTATGCTTCAAACTTAAAAAACATCGCCGATATATATTTACAAAAAGAAGACTTTGTTCGTGCCGAAAAAATGTATCTTGAAGAGCTTGAAATTAAGAAAAAAATTTTGGGCGAAGACAGCGAAGAATATTTTAACGATTTAAACTCGCTTTGCAAGCTTTACATCAAATCTCAAAATTTTGAAAAAGCATCGGATTTGATTGACAGCATTATTAGCAACCCCAGCCCAAAAATTAACAAAAAATTATATTTTTCATTTTTGCTTGACCTTGCCTATCTTCACATTAAAACCTGCAATACCGATGACCTTCGTTCAATTTATGAAAAATTCAACGAGTTTAATCCGAGTTTAGCCTTTGAAGACTTTATTTCAAACATCAGAAGTTTTGACAGCATCGAAGAATATTTGCAAAACGAAAATGCAAAATTGAACAAATCAAACAAATTTAATGATTTTGACAATTTTGATGAATTCGATGAAACTGACGATTTTTTCAATTTTGATGAGTTTGATGAGTCTGACGAACCTGACGATTTTGATGATAATTAAAAGAGGATTGAAAATGAAAGTATTGATTGGCGGAAACGGAAACATTTCCAAAGCACTTCAAAGCATTGCGAAACACCACAAAATAAACAATTTAAGCTTTGAATTTACAACCTGCGATTTAAAAGACGGTCAAGATTACATTCAATATATAACGAACTATGGCAAAAATTTTGACGTAACAGTTAATTTAACCGATATGCCAACATCAAAGGCATATCGTGCGTGTGAAAAAATCGGTTTGGATTACATCGATGCCGGAGTTGAAAGCGATGACGAAATAAGTGTTGAGAGACAATTTCGAGATATGCTTAATTTTAAACACCCAAATTCAAAATTTATGTTTGGTTTTGGAATGAATCCCGGAATTATCGAATATATCTATGAATCCGGAAAGCCTTCTTCAAAGCATTATGCAATTGAATTTGAAACAGATTTTGCAAAATGTGAAAAAAACATTTTCGGAACTTGGTCGGTTTATGCCTATTATCAGGAAGCCGTTGAAGATTTGCCTTTTGTAATCAGCAAAAAAGGCGGTTTTAAAGAAATTGAAAAAGACACAATTATAAACATTGAAACAATTGACGGAAAGCTTGATTATAAAGTTATTCCCCACGAAGAAATGATTTATGTTGTTGAAAACAACGAAAACTGCCTTGGTGGGTGCTTTCTTTACAGAGCACCCGAAGGGATTCACAAAGAATTTATAAACGCAAAAAATTTTGCGGAATATAAAAACATTCAAGTTGAGCACAATGTTTGCGGATTTGACAAGGTTGGAATTTTATATTATGACGTTGACGGCAAAAATCCGTATTATGTTTTTAACGAAGCCGACAACAAAAAAATTTATAAAAAATATGGTGTTAACGGAACTTGCTGGCAAACAGCCGTTGGCGTTTTTGTTGCCCTAAACATTGTTAAAAGCTTGAAAAACGGCGAAACCGTTACTTTCACAGACGTTTCGAAAAGATTTAAAAAAGAAATTAAAGAAATTTTTGATGATGTTGGCTTTAAAATTTCAAAACAAGAAAATTTTATGCAACGAACAGAGTTTGAAGAAAAAATTTTAAAAAGATGTTTCGTTTAAAAATCAACGTAAATTAAAAAAAATTATAACGATTTTTCGTCAACTTATTTGCAACAAGCAAACTAAGTTGACGGTTGATTATTAACTTATTTTTCCAACTTCAGTTTGAATTTATTAAATTTGCAAAATTCTCAATTTCCGAAAGAAGTTCATTTTTTTTATCATCGCTGAAATAATCAAATTTCGAAAGCGGATTTTTATCTGTATCTATATATTTTAATGCTCCGCAAAAATTTGCTTCAATTTGTCTGAAAATTAATTTTGAAACTTTTTCGATAGGTGCAAAATCTTTTGTTGCTCCTCCTCCGGTTAAAATTAAAAAGCCTTTTTTTTGCTTTAAACAGACATTTTCATCGTTTCGTATTTTTTTTGAAACAAAAAAATACTGGAAGCGAGAGGCAAAATTTAACAAACTTCCGCTCAACATTGAATAATGCAAAGGTGACGCAAAAACAACATTGTCCGCAAGGGCAATTTCATTGAGAATTTGCGTTATTGAATCGTTAATTGAGCATTTATTTTGATAATGGCAAAACCGACAATCTGTGCAAGGCGAAAAATTTTCAAACGCTGTGTTAAAAATTTTTAAGTTGCCTTTTATTTTTTGTGCCATCATTTCGATTATTTTTGCCGTATCGCCGTTTTTTCTTGGTGAGCCGTTTAAAATTATTGTGGTCATTTTTTTCTCCTAAAAACCTCGTTTTTTTTGCTTTAGAACAGGTTTATTGATTTTTTTGGTGCTCTTTTGTTTCGTTCTGCTGTTTTCGGCAAAACGAATTTTTATTTTTGGTTCATTTTATTTTTTTGTGCCATCATTTCAATTATTTTTGCCGTATCGCCGTTTTTTCTTGGTGAGCCGTTTAAAATATTATTGTGGTCATTTTTTTCTCCTAAAAACCTCGTTTTTTTTGCTTTAGAACAGGTTTATTGATTTTTTTGGTGCTCTTTTGTTTCGTTCTGCTGTTTTCGGCAAAACGAATTTTTATTTTTGGTTCATTTTATTTTTTTGTGCCATCATTTCGATTATTTTTGCCGTATCGCCGTTTTTTGCGTTAGAACGGGTTTATTGATTTTTTATAAAAAATTTCCTCGGCAAACTAAATTGAACCGAGGAAATTTCGAGGCATTTTTTAATTTATTATCTGCCTCGATGTTTTTCTTTTTTCTTCTTTTGCTTAATTTCAAACAAGCGTGCTTTTTGCTCTTCTTTTCTTTCTTTTTTCAGCTGTTTATTCTTTTTTGCAAACTCCTCGTGTTGAAGTTTCAGAGCATTTTGTGCCTTTGTTCCAACAGTTATGTTGTTAATTTGGTGGCTTATTTCTCTTTGTATTCTTTTTGGATTTTTATTTTTTATTTTTTTTGAAACTTCAAAAAAAACAGGCACGCTGAAATTCAGCGAATAATATTTGCCCAAAACAAATTCATATATTTCACAATCTCTTGGCTCTGCCCCAAAAGTTACTTTGCAAACGGAAAATTTTCCGCCAAACTCACTTTCAAAAATTCCAACCCAAAAAGGTTCTTGAAAAAATACTTTTAAAGAAGCTGACGCTTTGTTCATAAAAATTCCTCCTTGAAACTTTTTTGGCAAAGAACGGACGACCTTTGGGGGTTTGCCCCATTTTTTTATAAAGGAGGAAGGTTACTTATAGCTTATCGCTACGTTCGGACTACCAACCGAACCGGTGCCAAAGGCACTTTGTGTTTTTATCTTTGCAAATATAATTTTGTTTTTAATTTGCAAGAAAAATTTTGCAAATTCCTTGCATTATTATTTATAAATTTTTGAAACAGGCAAGCCCTCGTGAATTCTATAGATTGCATCGGCGAAAAGCCTTGCACAGCTAACCTGTTTAATTTTTGAAATTTTCTTTTCATCGGGAAGTTCAACCGTATCCAAAACAAGAAGTTCTTTTATTGCACATTTTTCAATTCTATCGAGAGCCTCACCCGACAAAACAGGGTGTGTGCAACAAGCATAAACTTCAACAGCTCCTCGCTCTTTGAGAGCATTTGCCGCATTTGTAATTGTTCCCGCCGTATCAATCATATCATCGACAAGAATGACTTTTTTTCCTTCAATGTTTCCAATTATGTTCATAATTTCCGAAACGTTTGCTTTCGGACGTCTTTTATCGATTATTGCAAGCGGAACTTCAAGCCTTTGTGCAAAAGTTCTTGTTCTTGCAACACTTCCCAAATCGGGAGAGACAGCAACAACATTTTCAAAATTTCCAAATTTTCTTTCGTAGTAGTCTGCCAAAATTGGCATACCGTATAAATGGTCGACAGGTATATTGAAAAAGCCTTGAATTTGGGCACAATGCAAATCCATTGACAAAACTCTGTCGGCTCCTGCCGTTGTTATGAGGTCGGCAACAAGCTTTGCACTGATTGGGTCTCTCGGCCTTGCTTTTCTGTCTTGTCTTGCATAGCCATAGTATGGAACAACTGCGTTTATTCTTCCCGCAGAGGCTCTCTTAACCGCATCAATCATTATTAGAAGCTCCATAAGATTGTCATTAACAGGTGATGAAGTTGGCTGAATGATATAAACGTCTGCCTCTCTTACAGGCTCATTTAATCTAACACTTATTTCGCCATCGCTAAATTTTGAAACTTCCGAATCGCTTACGTGAATTCCAAGCTCATCGGCTATTTTTTCCGCAAGTTTTGGGTTTCCGTTGCAACTGAAAATTTTAATATTTCCATTGCCTAAAATGCTCATAGAAAGAACCTCCGTTTTTCTTTTGTCAAAATTATAAAATTATTTTTGTTCTTGTTCTTTTTTTTCTCTCCAGCCCGGCTTATTAACCTGTTTTGCACGAGCGATTGACAAAGAGCCTTCAGGAACATCGAATGTAATTGTTGAACCGGCTGCCGTAAAGGCATCGTCTTTAATTACAACAGGGGCAACAAGGTTTGTGTTGCAACCTATGAACGCTCTGTCTCCGATAGTTGTTCTGAATTTATTTTTGCCGTCATAATTAACCGTAACAGTTCCGCAACCGAAGTTTACATTCTTTCCAACATCTGCATCTCCAACGTATGTTAAATGTGAAACTTTTGTTCCGTCATCGATTGTTGAATTTTTTATTTCAACAAAATCGCCAATTTTAACGTGTTCGCCAATTTTTGAATTTGGACGAAGATATGCAAAAGGTCCAACTGTTGTATAGTTGTCAACTTCAGCACTTAACAAAACAGATGCTTGAATTGTTACGCAATCTTTAATAATTGAGTTTGTAATTCTTGAATTTGGGCCGATAACACAATCTGTTCCAATTTCTGTTTTTCCCTCAATTACAGTTCCCGGAAGAATAACCGTATCCGGTTTTATAACAACATCTTTTCCGATGTATGTGTTGTCCGGATCTTCAATTGTAACGCCGTTAATCATATGTTGTTCGTTAATTCTTCTTTTCATAACTTTTGTTGCTTCAGCAAGCTGAAGTTTTGAGTTAATTCCCAAAAATTCATCGTTATCAGGAGCAATCATAACGCCAACGTTAAGCCCTTTATTTTTCATAATTTCGAGGGTATCGGTTAAATAATATTCATTTTGTGCATTATCGTTTTTAAGCTCTTTGAAAGCTTCAACAAGGTCTGCCGATTTGAAAACATAAACACCTGTGTTAATTTCTTTAACAGCCTTTTCTTCATCGGTTGCATCTTTATGCTCAACAATTTTATCAAACGAATTATTTTTTCTTATAATTCTTCCATAACCTGTTGGGTCATTTAAAACAACGGAAATAACCGTTGCCGAATTTTGATTTTTTCTGTGAACCTCGAAAAGTTCTTTAATTGTTTCAGATTTGATTAACGGAATATCTCCGCAAAGAACGAGAACATCTCCTTCGTTTCCGATGAATTTTTCTGCCTGCATAACTGCGTGACCTGTTCCAAGCTGTTCTTTTTGAATTGCAAATTCGGAAACACTGTCGCCAATCATTGCTTTAACCATTGCACTTTGATGACCTATAACAGCACAAATTGATGTTGCTCCTGCATCTTTTGCCGCTTCAATAACGTAATCAATCATCATTTTATCGAGAACCTTATGTAAAACTTTCGGAACTTTTGATTTCATTCTTGTTCCTTGACCTGCAGCCAAAACAACAACTTTAGTATCGTTCATAAAAAAACACCTCATTACTTGTAATATTTATTTTTTAATTCGGCAAAATTTACGCCAAATGTTGAAAAATCAGTCTCTTGCAAATTTTTTAATTTCTGTTTCATAGAGATTATTTCCAAAACTATCAATTATAACAATTCCGGGAAAGTTGCAAACTTCAAGCTTATGGATTGCCTCTGCTCCCAAATCGTCATATGCAATTACTTCACATTTTGTTATATGGCTTGAAAGCAAAGCACCCGCACCGCCAACAGCACCGATGTAAACAGCTTTGAATTTTTTCATTGCATCAACAACTTCTTTACTTCTTGCACCTTTGCCAATCATTGCTGTTAGCCCAAGCTCAATTGTTTTTGGAGAATAGGAATCCATTCTGTAGCTTGTTGTTGGCCCAACCGAACCTATTGGCTCGCCCGGCTTTGCGGGGGCAGGGCCGGCAAAATAAATTGTTTGATTTTTTATATCGAAAGGAAGTTTTCCGCTTGTTTCATAATCTTCAAGCATTCGTTTATGGGCGGCATCTCTTGCTGTGTAAATTGTTCCCGAAATTTCGACAATATCGCCCGCTTTAAGTTCTTCCGCCATTTCTCTTGTAATTGGCGTTGAAATTTTTATAACTTTTTTGCCCTCGGCTTTTTCCATTTTCCCGCAACTCCTTTTTTTAAAATTTCTTTGGCAATGCCTCTTTTTTGATGTTACTCTTGCCAAATTTATTTTTAATTATCATTTTTTCTTTTTTGGCTTGAAAGCATATTCAAATCAATTATAAAATTCTGTTTATCTTTTTTAACGATAACTTCAAGGATTAAACCAATTGCCCAACAAATTACACCGATTGAGGCAAACCCAACCGAAACGATGAGCGTTGGAAACCTTTCAACAACACCTGTTCTGAAGAAATCGGTTAAAACAACCGTAAAAAATCCGGCGGAAACAAGGAGAAGAACAAGCCCTATAATTCCAAAGAAGAAAAACGGTTTGTAATCTCTCAACATTCTGAAAATTGTTTTTAGAACTTTTATTCCGTCTGAAAAAGTGTTAAGTTTTGAAACACTTCCCTCGGGTCTGTCACGATATTGAACCGGTATTTCACGAAGATTAAATCTTTTGTCAAGTGCATTAATTGTCATTTCTGTTTCAATTTCAAATCCACTTGAAATAATTGGCATCATTTTTACAAATTCATAGCTGAAAGCTCTGTAACCGGTCATAATATCTTTAACATCACTTTTGAAAAGCTTATTTATAAGCCCTCTTACAAGAACATTTCCGAAATTATGGAAAGGTCTTTTATTTTCTGTGAAATATGTTGATGAAAGCCTGTCGCCAATTACCATATCAACGTCTTCTTCAAGAACAAGGCGAACCATTTCCGGTGCATATTCTGCCGGATATGTATCATCTCCGTCAATCATAATATAACAATCCGCATCGATTTGGCGGAACATACTTCTTACAACATTTCCTTTTCCTTGACGATATTCTTTTTTAACAATAACGCCATTATAGGAACTTGCAATTTCCGATGTTTTATCTGTTGAGTTGTTGTCATAAACGTAAATAACCGCATTTGGAAGAACTTTTTGAAAGTCTTCAATAACTTTTCCGATTGTTTTTTCCTCGTTATAGCAAGGCACCAAAACGGCAACTTTTTTTTCTTTGGTGTTCATTTTTTCATTTTCCTCCTAAAATAAAATCCCTTTTTACAACCAAAATTGAACAAGATGTGCAACTGTGTAATGAACAGTTGGGTTAGCATTGTATAAAGCATTATCACCATAGAAGAATATGGTTGCAAAATCGTAATAAAAGCTGAACGCAAGCCCGCAAAGCAAAACTGTGTACAGATGTTTTCGCAAATAATCGTTTACTCTTTCAAAAAGGCTTAAAACAAGTATTATTGCCGGAATGAACATAAGCCACGCAAAATCGGTCATATATCTTTGCAAAAGACCGGCAAGCTGTGTATCGGCAATAACAATTATAATGGAAGAGCAAATGCTTACAAGGCAAAACGCAAAAAGACCTTTAAGCTTTAATGTTTTCTTAAATTTAAATACAAAAAGATTTATGCACAAAATAAAGTGATTGAACAAAATTCCGCCAAATAAATATTCGTGAATTGTTCTTCCCATATAATTTGTGTAGAACCATACATCGCTTATAAACGGAAATCTTGGGCTGTATGCAGGGGGCTGGAACAAATATGTAAAAATTCCGAGCGTTGTTCTTCCCAAAACAATTCCTCGACTTGTCATATCATTTGTTGTTAAGTTATAGTTTGCTCCAAAATCGAACACAGAGTCAAATCTGATGTAGTTATAGTACATAACTCCCGCCGCAATGATAACATATGGAAGCACAAACGCAAGCGTACTTTTTATACTTTTTTTCGAAAACAACATTCTTTCTTTGAAAACGATGTTGTAGAACAAAGGAATTGCCAAAAACGAGCCCATTAAAATTTGCGGTCGACACCCAGCAACCAAAGCCATACACAAAGAACCCGCACAGAGTCTCCAATTGATAAAACCTTTGAACTTTGTTTTTGAAATCATTCCGACAACTTCGTCATTATCGTTTTCCGTTTTTGTATATTTAAAAGATGACAGCCAAAAATACAGCCCCGAAATTGAGAACATTATTGCCATTATAATTGGCAAAGAATAGAAATCGGGTCTTTTTAAAATGTACATTATTCCACAGCTGTCGATAAAGAAAAAACTTAAAAGAACGTATGTTATAAACGGAACATTTTTAAACCACCGTTTTATGATTTGGCTTACAAGCCCCAAAACAGAAAAAATCATAATGCAGGCAGTTATTACAATTCCGGCAAACGTTGGAAAATCGAACCCTGTTAAAGCTTTGAAAGGCAAATAGAACGTTAAAACAGGCACAATTCCGAAATAAACGTAATATTTACCGTTGTAATAGGCTCTGTCCCACAAGAATTTTTCGCCAGCTTCTTTCAAAACCTGTTTTCGCAACTCGTTGTCATATGGATTTTCCATTGACTTTAAGGCTTCCGATGGTTCTTGGTCGAGATAAACGTGGCCGTCCAAAATTGCATCTGTCAGCCTTTGATATTGCAAATGGTGCTCATATTTTGTAAAAACAAAATTTGGGTTGCACAAGCTTACGCCTATGAAGCCGAATATATGTGTTGCAATTATTATTCCGAGAACCAATTTTTGTTTTTTCGATTTTAAATTTAAAATATGGCTGTAGAAAGGCGAATTTGGCCTAACTATATAAACGGCAAGCATAATCAAAAAAACAACCGCAAGCCTTGCAAAAGAAAAGAACATTGGATATTTTGCGTTGATTTTCATACTTTCTATAACAAATCGGTTATTTTCACCGGCATTGATTTTAACCTTTAATTTTTCGCTTTCTCCGCTTAAATTAAGGCTTATATACTTGCTTTTTTCAACATCTCTTACAATGTCTCTTTCAGGCAAATCGTAATAAAGTGCATTTGCTTCATCTGTTGCCGAAAGTTTAACAACAGTTTTTTTATTTTGGTAGCTTTTTGTTTTTACGTTTGCAATATCTATGTAGATATTATCGATTTCTTTATTTATGTTGAGAA
Source organism: uncultured Lachnospiraceae bacterium (assembly GCA_964531385.1). Taxonomy (GTDB): domain Bacteria; phylum Bacillota; class Clostridia; order Lachnospirales; family CAG-274; genus MGBC114079. The sequence continues at coordinate 63,265 of CAZHGC010000013.1, forward strand.
TTTCAAACGATTTTTCTTTATCGTCCGTTACAACAAATGACGGTTTTAATTCATCTCCGTCAAGAATCCACTTATTATCCGGCTCAAATAACAAGCCGTCGTTAAATTTAACGTCATTAATATCGACAACCATTTCTTCGTTTCCCATTGTTTCGTAAAATCTGAAATTAAAAACGAAAACTTCAAGTGCAAGCGATATTAAAAAGATAATACAAACGCTTTTTAAAAATTTTTTTCTGTTCATCTTTCTGCTCCTCTTAAAATTCATTTTTCAGCAACTTTTGGATATCTTGATTTTTTAAGCTAAAATTAAATGTCGTGAAAAATTTTATTATGATTTTGAGCTTGTTGTTTTTTTCTTTTAATTTTTTTACAACAATACAACTGAAAAGATTATACTCAAAACCGCAAAGCAAAGCAAGCCTTTTTGTTTAATATTTTTTGTACAATTTGCGAACGACAAAAAATTTAACACAAAATTAAGCCTATTATATAATACATTATAAAAAGTTTAAATACAATATTGGGAATTAAAAAACGCAAAGTTTATTTTACGTTTTTTTGTCGTAATCAAAAATCTTATATTATTTTTTCGCCATGTCTTGTTACGTGACAACTTATGTTTATTGCAACAGGAAGCCCTGCAATATGTGTTGCAAAAGTTTCGATATTTAAGCCCAAAACGGTTGTTGTTCCGCCAAGACCTTGTGGACCAATTCCTGTTTTATTTGCTTTTTCAAGAAGTTCGTTTTCAAGTTCTTTTATGTATTCAATTTCCGAATGACTTCCGACTTCTCTTAAAAGTGCTTTTTTTGCAAGGTATGCACTCATTTCGAAATTTCCACCTATTCCAACGCCGACAACCATTGGTGGGCAAGGGTTTGGTCCGGCAAGCTTAATTGTTTCCAAAACGGCATTTTTAACACCCTCAATTCCTTGAGACGGCTTTAACATATATATTTTGCTCATATTTTCACTTCCAAAGCCTTTTGGTGCAACCGTTATTTTTATTTTATCACCTGAAACAATGTTGTAATGAATTATTGCGGGGGTGTTGTCTTTTGTATTAACTCTTTTAAGAGGGTCTTTAACAACGGATTTTCTTAAATAACCCTCTGTGTAGCCCTGACGAACACCTTCATTTATTGCATCGGTTATGTTTCCGCCAACAATATGAACGTCTTGCCCGATTTCAACGAACACAACCGCCATTCCTGTATCCTGACAAATCGGTTTCATTTTATCTTTTGCTATTTCTGCATTTTTCATAATTTTTTCGAGAATATCTTTCCCTATTTCAGAGGCTTCATTTTCTGCCGATATTTTTAAAGAGTTGTATACATCATCGTTTAAGATGCAATTTGAACTTATGCAAAGTTCCTTAACGGTTTTTATAATTTCATTGATATTTATTTCTCTCATTTTTATGCTCCTTTTTTTGATTATTAAAAATACATTTTTATTTTTTTAAAGTTACAGCCTGACGTCCCATTTGTTTCCACGCTTTTATGAAACGACTTTTTTCTTTTTTGGAATACCCGCCCGATGACAACGGGTCATTTATATAAACATATTTATCGTCATAACCGACTATTAAAACAGAATGTTCGTCATATGTTATTTTAATTTCTCCGTCCGGCGTTATCCACGTTTCAAAGCTTTTTTGAGGAAGTTCGTCATATTTTGTGTTTATTATAACCCAAATTGGGCAATTTTTGTTTATGAAATAGTATAAATCTTCGAATTCACAGCCTGTTAAATCCATTGCATCGTTGCCACCATATGTTTGAATTAAGGCAAAAATTGGGGTGTGGTAAACTCCAAGGCCTTTTTTTGAGTAATCGTATATATCTCCGACAAAGCCGTTGTTTGGATTTCCGAAATATATTTTTCCGTTTATATTGTTATATGGCGTTGTGTCTTTTTTGACAGCTGCCGCCAAAGCCATTTTGTCGGTTTTAATTCCTTTATAATTTAGAAGCATTGCAACGCTTGTTACTTCACAACCTCTTTTCAATTCGGGAAGTTGTTTTATATGCGGAACATTTTCAATTTTTTTGAAATTTAAGTTTTCGTGATTGTTCCAGACAAATTTATTATTTCTTCTGTAGTATATATCGGCATATTTATTTTTTTTCGCAAAAAACGCCGCTTCCGCAAAAGATTTGAAAACTGTGCAATTTTCATCATTTCCGTCAAGGTAAACGTTATATTGGGGGGTGTTGTCCCAAAGCCAGAAATTTCCGTTATAACGTTTTACAGAGGAATTTTCATATTTTGAGGCATATTCGACAGCTTCTTTATAATCGAAAAAACTATTTATCAGTTTATCGTTTTGATAAACTTGAAATTCTCCTTTATATGAATCTATTATGAGGTTATTTTTTTGAACTTCTTCTTGTTTTTTAGGCTCATTTTTTTCAAAATTGACAATTTCTTTAAATTCTTCATCGGAAAAAACAAAGAACACAGCAAAAATTCCGCAATTTAAAACAATTAAAATAAGTATCAAAAAAAATACCGTTATTTTTTCTAATTTTTTCATTAAACCCTCCAATTATCAAAATATTGTTTAAACAGACAACTTTATTTCGACAAATTTTATAAATTTTTTATAAATTTTTCTGTCTGAAGAAATTTAACCTAAATTTTAAATTTATAATTAGGTCATTTTATTTTATTTTGAAACATATTTTTTATTTGCAATTTAATTAATCGGCTTTTTATCTTCTCTTATTTTGAAAAATTATATCACACTTTTTAAAAAATTTATATAGTTTTTATTATTTAAATGAAAAATAAGTGTATATTGTTTATAACTTTATCCACAAATATTTGGTAATTGTTAATAATTTTATTTTTTTGTTATTTTTATTATTGATTATCCACATTTTTTTTGTTATTATATTTTTATTAATGTTAATAAATATCTTTGAGTTTAAGTTATTCACAATTTGTTGATAACTCTGTTGATAACTTTGTTGCTTGTTTTGTTGTATACACCTTTTTCAGGTATTTTTTTTGCGAATAACTTGTTTGCACATTCTGTTGATAATGTTCGTTTTTTATTTTTGTTTCGTTTCTGTTTTTATGTTATCAACATTTTGTTAATTGTTGTTATCCACATTTTAACATAGCTTTACTTTTCAACAAACTCAGCTTTATTTATTCACAATTTCATATCTAAAGAGGGGGAAACTCACTATGTACGACATATGGGCAAAAGCACTTGATTTAATTCAGGGCAACGTTGGACGAGTTGCTTTTGACACGTGGTTTAAAAATATTATTCCTATAAATATGACGGATTCTGTTTTTTCTTTTAAAGCAAGCAATCCCATTACCGAAGAAATGATTGTTGGAAAATATATTCCCATAATTAAAGACGCTCTTGTTTCCGTTACAGGGAAAAATTTCAATATTATTGTTAAACACAACATTGATTCTTCCAACGATTCTTTATCAAAAAAAGGTTCTGACTTGAAAGACGACGATACATTTAATACTTATGTTTCTTCTCCTTTAAATTCAAGATATGTTTTCGAAAATTTTGTTGTTGGAAACAGCAACCAGCTTGCTTATGCCGCTTCTGTTGCCGTTGCAGAAGCTCCCGGAGTTACATATAACCCTCTTTTTCTTTACGGAAACGTTGGTTTGGGAAAAACTCACCTTATGCATTCGATTGCTCATCATATCCTTGAAAACAACCCTTCAGCGAAAGTTGTTTATGCTTCTTGCGAAACTTTCCTTAATGAGCTTATTGGTGCAATTCAGAACAAAACGACCGATGCTTTTAAAAATAAATATCGTAAAGTTGATGCTCTTTTAATTGATGATATTCAATTTATCGCTTCAAAAGAGGCAACTCAGGTTGAATTTTTCCATACATTTAATGCAATTTGGGAGCTTAACAAACAAATTATTATTTCGAGCGACCGCCCCCCAAAGGAAATTCCAACCCTTGAAGACCGCCTTCGTTCAAGGTTTTCCTGCGGATTGATTGCTGATATTCAGCCTCCGGATTTTGAAACAAGAACGGCAATATTGAAACGAAAAGCTAAAATGGACGGAATTACTATGCCCGAAGAGGTTTTCAGATTTACCGCAAAAACAATTTCTTCAAGTATTCGAGAGCTTGAGGGTGCTTTGACAACAATAAACGCATATGCTCAGCTTACAAATAAGGAAATTACCGTTGAGCTTGCAAAAATTGCTCTTAAAGATATGATTATAAATTCTGAAAAACAGGATTTATCAATTGAATATATTCAAAATACGGTTGCCGATTATTTTGGCATTTCAACGGAAGATTTGAAAGGTAAAAGACGAAGCAAAAACATTGTTTATCCAAGACATATTGCAATGTATTTTTGCCGAAAGATGCTTGATGATTCTCTTTCCGATATTGGAAACGCTTTTGGCGGAAGAGACCATTCAACCGTTATTAACGGATATGAAAATATTAAATCGGGTCTTGAAAATGCTTCTAACCCCGGCGTTTTGAAAAATGTTTCCGAAATTGAAGCAATTTTGAAAAAAGATTAATTGTTTCTGTTTTTTTAGAGAAACGTTCTTGTTTTTGCTTTTTCGAGCGATTTGGCAAAATTTTGGCTATCGCTCGTTTTTGCGTAAAAATTATTTTGTTGATAAGCTGTTTAAATAATGTTAATAAGTTCGTTGGTAAAAATTGGTTGTTAATTTTGTTGATAAGTTTTTGAGGTTGCGGTTGGTTATCCACAGGGTTATCCTGTTGATAAATCCCCCGAGAGCCTTTGTTTGGCGTTGATATCCACATATCCACGCCATTATTACTATTACTATTATTAATTAAATATATATTTATTGATGTTTGTCCACGAAAGGAGTTTTTCTTGTTATGTTGATTTCCTGCACTAAAGATGAGTTGCTTTCTAAAATTAATATCGTTTCGAAAGCAGTTGCTTCAAAAACTACTATGCCTATTCTTGAATGTATTTTGATTAATGCTGACAGAGACGGCGTTAAACTTACGGCAAATAATCTTGAACTTGCCATTGAAACAAGCCCTATGAATGCTGAAATTTCGGAAAAAGGTGCTGTTGCTCCAGAAGCTAAAATGTTCCTTGAAATTATTAGAAGTTTGCCCGAAAACGAACTGTCTATCGAAACAGATGATAAAGGAATTATGCTTATTAAAAGCGGAAAATCCGAATTTAAAATAATGGCTCTTCCGGCAGAAGAATTTCCGTCTTTGCCCGATGTGGAAAAAAATATCAAATATGAAACAAAACCAAATGTTTTGAAAAATATGATAAAACAAACAATTTTTTCGGTTGCCGTTGAAGAGACAAAACCCATTTTGACAGGTGAGCTTATTGAGATTAAAGAAAATTGTTTTAATGTTGTTGCTATAGACGGTTTTAGAGTTTCTTACAGAAATACGAAAATGGAAAATTTGAACGAGAATATAAGTGCGGTTGTTCCGGCTAAAACATTGAATGAAATCAGTCGTATACTTTCGGACAAGGAAGACGATGTTGTTTCGATGTATTTTACAAATAATCACGTTGTTTTTGAAACAGAAGAATTTACTGTTGTTTCAAGATTGCTTGAAGGCGAATTTCTTAAATATGAGCAGATTTTTATAAATGAATATACGACAGCTATCGATGTTAACAGACAAGAGTTTTTGAGCTCGCTTGAAAGAGCTTCTCTTATTTCGAAAGATTCGAAGAAAAATCCTGTTAAGCTTAATATAAAAAACGGAAGCCTTATTATTACATCAAATACAGAAATTGGAACATCTTATGAGGAAGTTTATGTTGATTTTGAAGGTGATGAGCTTGAAATTGCTTTTAACCCAAAATATTTGATTGATGCACTTAAAGCAATTGAAGACGATAAAATTAATATTCAATTTATGTCAGAGCTTAGCCCTTGCATAATTAAAGGAATTGACAAGGAAGATTACAAATATCTTGTTTTGCCACTTAGACTTAAAAATTAAGGAGGAAATCGAAGAAATTTTCTTCGAGAGAGGACAGAGGAAGAAACAGCCTTTATCCTTGGGCGGGCAAAGCCTAAAAAAGAAAAATGAAACCTTTTTCTATCGCAAAAAGGTTTCAAACTTCCAAAAATGCTCTTTAAGCGAAAAGACCTTGGGGCGTTGCCCCAACCCCCACCACCTTTTGAAAAAGGTGGACGAAAACTTAAAAATGAGTTTGACGGGAGTTTGAGGGAAAAAGAAGAAAAGAGGTCGGCAAAACGAAGTTTTGTATAAAAGTTTTTGGCAAGCTTTTTAGAAAAAGCTTGTGGGTTTGGGCAAAGCCCAAAAAAAAGAGAAAGACCTTGTGGCGTTGCCCCAACCCCCACCACCTTTTGAAAA
>CAZHGC010000014.1:0-5309 GCA_964531385.1 uncultured Lachnospiraceae bacterium
GGAGAATTTTTTGTTAAACAGTAGATTGTTTCTTGTAATAAAATTTATAAGAAATTAGATTGGAAACAAAAAATTTGTAGCGACCCGAGAGGGGAAAATGCGGGAGCGAGTAGCGAAAGCTACGGAGTAGCATTTTAAGTGGAGAATTTTTTGTTAAACAGTAGATTTGTTATTATAGTTACAATTAAAACTGACCTCAAAAATTACTTCGGTATTTTTGGGGAATTGTTTTCATAATTTTTGAACGATGTTTGTTTTGAAAATTTTGAACAATTTGAATTGTTTTTTGAAGTTTTTGAATATTCTTATATTACGGAAAATTTTTTCCTTTTTGATGTTTGAATATTTTATTTTGCGATTGGGGACGATGAGGCTATGAAAAAAATATATATTATCGGAACGATTTTGATTGCTGTTTTGATAATTGGAACGTGCATATATTTGAGTATTGGCGACAGGTACGCATATGAAGAATTTGAATATAGCACACCGTTGAGAAAGGAGAACGAAAGAGGGGTAAATGTTTCGTTCGAAAAAAAAGACGGTTTTGCATATATTATTTCAAATGTTGTTACTTCAAATAAAGTTGCGGCACTTACTTTTGACGATGTTCCAAGCATTGAAACGGCTAATTTAATTATGGATATTCTCGATGAAAATTCATTTAAGGGAACTTTTTTTATTAAAGGTTCGAGGATTTATGAAGAACCGGATTTGCCGAAAGCTATTGTCGAAAGAGGTCATTTTATTGGAAACGCAACTTTGACGGGAAATTCAAAGTTTGACAAGTTTTCGAAAGACGATATGATAAAAGAATTTTTGGAGACAAATGAACTTGTTAAAAATGCGGTTGGGTTTTCTCCTGATTATTTCAGAAGCAGAGGTTCTTATAATCAAAATGTGCTTTCGGCGGCGTTTTCGGCAGGGCTTAAAGCGGCTGTTCCTTACACAGTTAAAATTGATGAAAACTCGATTAAGGACAAGGACAAAGCTGAAAGGTTTGTTCGATATATGAAAAGAGGGGCGGTTATTTCCGTTGACGCATCTAAAACAGAGAATTTGGGCGATATGCTTAAATTGCTTTTGGAAAGCTCCAAAAATGCAGGGGTTTCGTTTGTTTCAATTGGTGAGCTTGAAAAAATGCACAATCCTGATTTGATTGAAAATTATAATTTCGATTATGAAGATTCGGGAAAATTTGACATTTTGAGAAGAGTTAATGCGGCGGACAACATTGCAACCCTTACTTTTGACGGAATTGGAAACGGAAATCTTATTTCGGGAATTTTAAATGCTCTTGATGAAAAAGGCGTTAAAGCTGTGTTTTTTGTTTCCGGCGAAGAGGCTCAAAACAAAAAAGAAATTGTTTCCGAAATTATTAAACGTGGTCATAAGATTGGAAGTAACCTTATGGGCGGGAAAAACATCGATTCTATGAATTTTGACGAAACATACAAAGAAGTTAGGGAAGCGAACGAAGTTTTTCAAAGTCAATTTGGATTTGTTCCAAAATATGTTAGACCTAAAAACGGAAAGACAAACGCATTTCTTTCGAATATTGCAAAGCATACAAATCAAATTGCTATGACATACAGCAACAATCCGCTTGACAAAAATATGATTTCCGCAAGCGAGATTTCCGAAAAGGTTGTTGGGAAAATTAAAAAGGGCGATATTATTATTTTGAACGGAGACACAAACAAAGAGGTTATTTCCGCAATTGCTCTTATTTATGACGGTCTTAACGAAAAAGGCTTTAGGCTTGTTTCTTTTGATGAATTGTATAACAGTCCTAAATTTGTTGAAAGTATTTCTTATGTTCAGAAGAAAGTTGTTAAGGAACAAAAACAGGCGGAAAAAGCTGTTAAGAAAGATGAAAAAACAGAAGAAGTTGACGAGCCGAACGTTGAATTTGACGAAAGTGTTTTTTCTTATGCACGAACAACAGCAAAAAGAGTTGCACTTACTTTTGACGGGCTTGGCGATGAAAAAATGATTGACGGAATACTTGGAGAACTTGAAAAAGCTAACATTAAGGCGACTTTCTTTATTCCGGTTTCAAAAATTTCCGAAAATATTTCGCTTGTTTCAAAAATTAAAGAAAAAGGTCACGAAATTGAACTTAATACATCTTCAAAGGCGAGCTCCGGAAATTATTCCGTTGCTTACAATGAAATTTTGGAGGGTAAAAAATCATTTAAAGAAAATTTTGGACTTGATATTAAATATGTCAGACCGTCTTTTGGAAAGTACAACGATGAATTTTTGAAAGCGGCTTCTGTTCTTGAAAAAAAGGTTGTTACTTACAGCAAAAATCCGCTTGACGGAAAAATGATTAGCAGTTCGGAAATTATGGAGTATATTCAAAAGAAAATTACAAGAGGGGAAATTATTTTGCTTAATTCTGACAAAAACCCCGCTGTTATTGAGGCTATTCCTCAAATTGTTGATTTTGTCAGAGATATTGGATATGATTTTACAACGATTGATGATTTATATAACGGACAATATGAAGTTAAACCATTTGAAGAAATTCCAAATCACGATTCCATAAAAATTAATTATAGATTTCCGGATACGCCACCTAAATTTATTGAAAGCATTCCAAACAACGAAAACAAAGTGTTTATTACTTTTGATGACTGGGGCGGAGACAAAGTTGTTACGGAAATTTTGGACGTTCTTGAAGAAAAAAATGTTAAGGCAAGCTTTTTCCTTCGTGCCGCAGGGGTTGAAAATAACGTTAATCTTGCAAAGGCTATTTCGGAAGCGGGACACGATGTTGCAAGCCACACTTATGCACATACTGATATTATTGACCTTAGCAAAGAGGAACTTCAAGAGGATTTATATAGGGCACACGTGGTTATTACGGAGGCAATTCAAAGATGCCCTGAGTCATTTATGAGGCCACCGAGACTTTATGAAGATGCGGAAAGTCTTAGGGCTGTTAAAGCTATGGGCTATAGGGGGATTATGTCTGCCGATGTTAGCTCTCACGACTGGGAAGAGGGGCTTAGTGCGGAAAGCATTAAACGTGATATTTTGAACAGAACGAAGAGCGGAACGATTATTATTTTGCATATGCTTAACGATGCAAAAGGATACGAGATTTTGGGAGATTTGATTGACCAGCTTAGAGCGAAAGGTTTTGAATTTGGCAAAATTTCAGAATATGTAGGATAAGTTTTGGGGGAGGTAATTATGTCTGTTTTTAATTTTAAAAAAAAGAAAAACGAAGAAGTTCTTATGGTTACGAAACAAGACAGACGACTTTTGACTTATGTTAAGGACAAAGAAAACATAAGAACGAAATTTGACAGACGTTCGGAACTTGAAGATGACGGAGAGTATATTAAAAATATGGGCGATTATAATTTGAGATATATTGCCCAATATGATGTTAAAATTAAAGATAAAAAAGCTAACAAAAAATATTTTAATGCAAAATCGAGAGATATTTCAACAACAGGTATGCTTATGGATATTGAAGATGACGGATTTGCGGCAGAAATGGGCGACGAGATTAAAGTTAAATTTTCGATTAAGCCCGGAACTATGCCGGAGGGGTTTGAGTCTAAAATTAAAATTAAAGCGGAAGTTGTTAGAATTGCGGAAACAGATGATGATGGGAACATTAAATCCGTTGGTATTAAATTTAAAGAAAATCTTGGCAAATATATACGAAGAAGAAGAGGTTTTTATTCTTTGAGTATGGCCAGTTTGTTTATGTTTATCGTTATTTTGCTTGTTATGCTTATGCGTGCGGAAAGTGTTATTTACTTTAAATATAACAAGATGTTGTATTTGTACAGTATTCTTGCGGCGAGCTTTTTGCTTTCAAGATATTTTTTCGGGTTTTTATACAGAGCTGTTCCGATTAATCCGGATTTTACGCCGGGAGTTACAGTTATTATTCCTTGTTTTAACGAGGAAGAATGGATTTCAAGAACTATTATAAGCTGTGTTAATCAGGATTATCCAATTGACAAACTTGAAATTATTGTTGTTGATGATTGTTCGAACGACAATTCTCTTGAAAAAATTAAAGAAACGGTTGAGCGTATTCACAGAGAGGGCGAAAGATTTAACACGAAAGAGCGTGTTAAATGGTTTAAACAGCCGACAAACAAAGGAAAAAGAGACGCTTTGGCTGTTGGTGCAAAAATGGCAAAGCACGAACTTGTTGTTTTTGTTGACTCGGACAGCTTTTTGGAGCCGGTTGCCATAAGAAATCTTGTTCAGCCTTTTCAGGACCCTAAAATGGGCGGTGTTACAGGAAGGACAGACGTTGAAAACAAATATACAAATGGGCTTACAAAAATGCAAACAGTTCGTTATTATGTTGCGTTTCGAGTTATGAAAGCGGCAGAAGCTTATTTTGATTGTGCAACTTGTCTTTCCGGACCTATTTCTTGTTATCGCAAAGATTTGGTTCTTGAAAATTTGCACGATTGGCTTAATCAAAAATTTTTGGGACACCCTGCAACTTTTGGCGATGATAGAAGTTTGACAAATTTTATTTTGAGAACACACAGAACGAGTTATCAAGATACTGCTGTTTGTTCAACGATTGTTCCGACCAAATATGACCAATTTCTTAAACAACAGATGAGGTGGAAGAGGTCGTGGCTTAGAGAGTCTCTTATTGCGGGTAGTTTCATTTGGAAGAAAGAGCCGTTTATGTCTTTATTTTTCTATATGGGGCTTCTTGTTCCGATTGCTGCACCGATTGTTGTTATTTACAATTTTATTTATGTTCCGATTGTCAACAGTGTTTTTCCAACGACTTTTTTGCTTGGGCTTTTGCTTATGGCATTGCTTATGAGTTTTGCCGACCTTTTTTACAAGCGGAGTAGTCTTTGGTTTTGGGGAATGGTGTTCTGTTTGTTTTATGAGGGTGTTTTGCTTTGGCAAATGCCGGTTGCTTGGTTCACTTTTTGGAAGTCGACCTGGGGAACGAGAATGACTCCTCAAGATATTGAGGCACAGAGGAAGAAAGAAGAGAGAAAGCTAAAACGCAAGGGGGTTTTCAAAAGTGAAGCAAAATGATGATTTGCAAGATAAGGATTTTGAAAATGCTGATTTTGCGGAAAAAGAATTTGAAAAAGAAGATGTTTTACATATGACAGAAGAGGACAGCGAGGGGAAGACGGAAGAGACGGAAGAGGACAGCGAGGAAGAAACGGAACGTTTTGACGAGACGAGAGAGACGGAAGAGGACAGCGAGGGGAAGACGGAAGAGACGAAAGAAGACAGCGAGGAAGAAACGGAACGTTTTGACGAGACGAGAGAGACGGAAGAGGACA
>CAZHGC010000014.1:5409-50429 GCA_964531385.1 uncultured Lachnospiraceae bacterium
TTTTGACGAGACGAGAGAGACGGAAGAGGACAGCGAGGGGAAGACGGAAGAGACGGAAGAGGACAGCGAGGGGAAGACGGAAGAGACGAAAGAAGACAGCGAGGAAGAAACGGAACGTTTTGACGAGACGGGAGAGACGGAAGAGACAAGAAAAGAGGAAGTTTTTAATGCTGACGAATTTATTGGGTTTAAAGGAAAAGAGGATATTGCCGAAGACGGTTTGAGTTCTCTTGGATATGAAATTCCGAAAGAATTTAAGCGGAAAAATGTGCGTAAACTTTTTCGGTCGATTGTTCAGGGGGCTGTTATTATTTTTCTTACAACCCTTATTCTTATTGCTGTTTTTGACTGGGAAGAATATGTTCCCGTTGATAAAACGGAATATGCTCACGATAACGGATTTATTACGATTTCTTATTTTGGCGTTGACAGAACAAGGAAAAAAACTCTTATTGATGACGATATGCTTGAAAAGCACCTTACAGCTCTTAAAAATTCGGGATATGTTACAATTAGCCAGCAAGATGTTATTGATTATTATAAAAACGGGAAGAAACTTCCCGAAAGAGCGTTATATCTCATTTTTGAAGACGGAAGAAGAGATTCAAGCCTTTTTGCACAGCCTATTCTTGAAAAAAATAATTTTAAGGCAAGTATGATGACTTATGCCGATAAATTTATTAAAAAAGACTCTAAGTTTTTGCAACCTGATGATTTGGAAAGTATGACGGAAAATTCTTTTTGGGAACTTGGAACAAACGGTTACAGGTTTGAATATATAAACGTTTTTGACAGATATGAAAATTTTGTTGGAAAAATTAATCAAGACCAATATAACGAAATTTCCAAATATATGGAAGACGATTATAACCATTATCTTATGGACTTTATTCGAGATGAGGACAGGATAAGCGTTGAAACTCGTGAACAAATGGAAGAGCGTCTTGTTTGGGATTATAACAAAATTAATGAGCTTTATACAAAAAATATCGGTTATGTTCCGGGGGCATATGTTATTATGCACGCAAACGGTTTGGACAACGATTCTAATGAGCTTGTCAGAACGGTTAACTTCAGAGAGGCGAAAAAACTTTTTGATTTTATGTTTACAAGAGAGGGCGAGTGTCTTTCTGGAAAAAATGATGATTTGTTTACTCTTACACGTATGGAAGCTTTGCCTTATTGGCAAACAAATCATTTGCTTATGCGAATTAAAGATGATACCAAAATGGATATGAATTTTGTTGTTGGAGATGCCGAAAGGGCGGAAAAATGGCAAACATTGAAGGGTGTTGCCGAATTTGAAAAAAATAATATTATTTTGACTTCACCACCAAATGAAGAAGCTTTTATTAAAATTAAAGAAAGCGGAGAATATTCTGATTTCCAATTGTCTTGCACTTTGGGCGGAAACGTTATTGGACAGCAAACAATTTATATGAGAACGGACAATGACAAAAAGAATTATATTTCGTTGAGGCTTAAAGACAACGTTGCGTATGTTGAAAGATGCGAAAACGGCAAAGTTCGCAAAATTAAAGAATTTGATTTGCGAGAGGCTGTTGATAAGCCGGTTCCTGTTTCTGATGATGAGATGAGGAAAGGGGCTAGGGTTGAAGAACAGAAGCTTAAAGTTGAAGAAGTTTTATATACTGATAACGAAAAAGAAGAAACAGACGAGCTTGACAAAAGACAGAAAGAAGAAAGAGAAGCTTTATCGGTTTCGGAAGGTTCGCCGGAATATGTTCCTAAGTTTAGCGTTAACGATATTGGAAACAGAAGAGTGTTTGTTACTTTGAAAGGCGACACTATGACGCTTAAAGTTGACGACGTTGTTGTTGATGATAATATTAAGCTTGGCGGAGGAATTGAAAAAGGTTTTGTTGGCATTGGTTCGGAAAGAAGCGAATTTAATCAACGTGATGATGTTTATGATGCTGTTTTTACGGATTTGTTTGTTTCGGATATTAACGATATTGAAAAAGTTATTTTTGACACACGTCTTTCGGACGCCGACAAGGCGAGAAACTATGTTAAAGAGCGTTGGGACGCTGTTCTTGACTGGTTTATTGAGAATTTGTAATTTTGTTGTGCCGCATAATTTGAAATTAAATTTTTAATTATGCGGCAAGTGTTTTTATATTAAGTTAAGAGGTGAATTATGAAATTTAGAAGAAAAATTTGTTTTGTTTTAATGTTTTTGTTTGTTTTTAGTTTGGCTGCCTGCACAAAAGCCGAAGAGAACAATTTTGACTCGAATATTGATAAGAAAGGTGAGTTTTCTGCATGGATTGCTTATTGGGACATTGACAACGGAATTAAAGAATTGTCAAAAGTTGGTGAAAATATTTCTTCTGTTTCAGCTTTTGCCTTGTATTTTAAAAATGACGGAAGTCTTTTTGTTCCTGATGCTATTAGAGAAAAATACAGCGAAATTTCGAATTTGACACACAAAAATAACGTTAATTTTTATATGTGTGTTGTTAATGACGTTGTTGACGGAAACGGAAACGTTGTTCAGAAAGATACGAACGTTATTAAAAAGCTTTTGGGCGACCAAAAAGAAAGAAACAGACATATTGACGAGCTTATTTCTTTTGCAACAAGCAACGGTTATTTTGGAATTGAAATCGATTATGAAAAGCTTGATGAAACGGTTTGGCCGAATTTTGTTACTTTTTGCAAGGAACTTCACGAAAAATGTGTTTCCAAAAATTTGGATTTGAGGGTTGTTCTTGAGCCGAAAGCACCTTTGGACAGATATACTCTTCCAGACGGACCTGAATATATTATGATGGCATATAATTTATATGGGGCATCTACCGAACCGGGACCGAAAGCGGATTTGGAGTTTATTAGGGCTCTTGCTGAAAAAATGAATAAAGTTTCGGGCAAAAAATGGTTTGCTTTTTCGGCAGGCGGGTTTGACTGGCAAACGGGAGGCGAAGTTTCCGATGTTACAGAGACGGAGGCTTTGAATCTTATAAATATATACAAATGTTTGCCGGCAAGAGACGAAAAAAGTGGTTGTCTTTATTTTTATTATACGGATACTTCCGGAAAAGACCACACTGTTTGGTATGCTGATAACATAACTTTTAATATATGGACGAATACAGCGAAAGAATGTGGTTATGAAAACGTTTATCTTTGGAGATTTGGGGGGAATACATCTGCAACGCTTGAACAATTTGGCCGACAAAATGAGTCTTTGGCTCAATAGGTTGGGTTGTTTTACAACAAATTTAAAAGGGGGAGTTTTATTTTGTTATATGATGATATTGTTTGCGGAAAAAGCAAGATTGCTGTTGTTGGACTTGGTTATGTTGGTATGCCTTTGGCGGTTGAATTTTCTAAAAAAGTTAAAGTTATTGGATTTGATATAAATTCCGAGAAAATTGAAAAATATAAAAAAGGCATTGACGTTACGAACGAGGTTGGAACGACAGCTTTAAAGGAGTGTAAAGTTGAGTTTGTTTCCGACGAGGCTTTTTTGGACGATGTTAAATTTTTTATAATTGCTGTTCCAACGCCGATTAATAACGACAAAACGCCTGATTTGAAGCCGGTTATTGGGGCTTCGGAAATTGTTTCAAGGCATTTGTCTAAGGGGGCGATTGTTGTTTATGAATCGACAGTTTATCCCGGAACGACGGAAGAAATTTGTTTGCCGATTCTTGAAAAAAATTCTAAGCTTAAATGTGGAGATGATTTTAAAATTGGATATTCTCCCGAAAGAATTAATCCTTCGGACAAAGTTCATACCGTCAGAACAATTAAAAAAATTGTTTCGGGGTGTGACAAGGAAACTCTTGAGGAGATTGCAAAAGTTTATGAATTGGTTGTTGATGCGGGAGTTTATCGTGCAAGAAGCATTAAAGTTGCCGAGGCGGCAAAAGTTGTTGAAAATTCGCAAAGGGATATTAACATTGCTTTTATGAACGAACTTGCCATTGTTTTTGACAGTATGGGAATTAATACAAACGACGTTATTGACGCAATGAAGACAAAATGGAACGCTCTTGATTTCCGTCCGGGGCTTGTTGGCGGGCATTGCATTGGTGTTGACCCTTATTATTTTATTTATAAAGCCGAAGAACTTGGTTATCATTCCCAAATTATTATGTCCGGAAGAAAGATAAATGATTTTATGGCGGAATTTGTTGTTTCATCGGTTATTAAAAATCTTATTCTTGCCGACAAAAAGGTTAAGGGTGCAAACGTTGTTATTTTGGGGATTACTTTTAAAGAAAATTGCCCTGATATTAGAAACACAAAAGTTACGGATATTATTTCGGGGCTTAGAGAGTATGGAGTTAACGTTATTGTTTGCGATTATGTTTGCGACAAAGACGAAGTTTCAAAATTTTATGGAATTGAGCTTCAAAATTTTGATGACGTTGAAAACGTTGACGGGGTTATTCTTGCGGTTGCACACGATGAATATAAAAAACTCAGCCTTGATGATATTGATAAGAAGTATTGCGAGGGCGAAAAAGTTCTTATTGATATTAAAGGTGTTTTTGACGATGAAGAGGCTTGCGAAAAAGGTTTTAAATATTGGAATTTGTAAATTTGACGGTTTTTCGTTTTGTGCTTTTTGAGAACAGAATGTCGTTTTAAAGTTTGTTTGCTTTGAAACGGCATTTTTCAAATTTGAAGAAAAAATTGTTTTTTTTCGTATAAATACATAGGAGACGTTTTTGATTTGATTTTTAGAATTTTGGAGGTGTTTTGAAATGGAATATATAATTGAACCGCTTGTTTGCGGATTTGTTGGATTTATTACAAATTATATTGCTGTTAAAATGCTTTTTAGACCGTATTCGGAAAAAAGGATATTTGGTTTTAAAATTCCTTTTACGCCGGGGATTATTCCGAAAAGAAAGAGTTCCATTGCAAAAGCAATTGGTAATGTTGTTGAAAAAAATTTGCTTGAAAGGGAAAGTTTGGCGGAGGCTTTTTGCAAGGAGGAAACCGCACAAAATGTTGTTGAGGCAATAATGGGATACATTGTTTATGTTCCCGAAGATTTGCCTATGGAAAGAAGTTTTGGCGAGATTTCGGCGGAAGCTGTTCTTAAAATGAATTTGGAAGAGGTTGTTTCCGATGAAATTTACAATTATATTAAACAAAAGATGAACGGGGCTATTCCGTTTAAATTTGTTGGCGAAAATGTTATTAGGGGAATTGCCGATGGTATTGCGGAAAAATTTTGGCAATATATGAAAAATGACGGGAAAAAGGCTGTTGCGGAAGCTATTGACAACGAAATTTATTCGATTTCTGGTATTTGCGTTGAGAATATTTTGATTAAATATGGCTTTGACACTTTTGAAGTTAGAGAAAAAATTAAAGAAAAATATAAAAAAGTTGTTTGCGAAAATATTTGTCCAATTTTTGACAGCTTGGATATTTCGGGGATTGTTGAGAAAAAAATTAACGAAATGGATATTTGCGAATTTGAAAGAGTTTTTTCGGAGATTATTAAAAAAGAATTGTCGGCTATTGTTTATCTCGGTGCGGTTTTGGGATTTTTAATTGGAATTGTGAATGTGCTTTTTTAAAAATTGACGAGAGTTATATTTTTGAACAATTTGGTTGCTATTTGAAAAAAATGTTTGCATATATTATGAAAAAATGGTATATTAGAAATGTAAAGTTTTAGGCGAGATGATGAAACTGTTATTTTACTGTTTTGATAATTTTTTGATGGTGTGAAGAAAATGCTTTGTTGCGGGCACGACTGCGGTTTTTAGATTTTTATTTGCACAAAAAATTAAATGTTGAACCGGTTTTATTTGGCGGTTTGGCGGTGTTTTGTTTTTTGAAAATGTTGTTTATAATTCAAATGTTGGAAGAATTTTGAGGTGATTTGATTATGTCGAAAAAGAATTTTAAAATTTCGTTTAATTCGCCGGTTGTGGTTGCTTTTTCGATTATTTGCTTGATTGCTTTGATTTTGGGCATTGTTAGCAACGGTTTGACAAATGAGCTTATTTTTAGCGTGTATCGTTCGCCTCTTTCGGATTTCTTAACATATATTCGCTTTTTTTGCCATATTTTTGGGCATTCGGGGTTTGAACATTTTATTGGCAACATTATGCTTATTTTGGTTATTGGACCACTTCTTGAAGAAAAATATGGTGGGGGAAATCTTGTTATTGTTATTGCTGTTACCGCTTTTGTTACGGGGCTTGTTAATTTTCTTGTTTTCCCGAATGTTATGCTTTTGGGTGCAAGCGGGGTTGTTTTTGCTTTTATAATTTTATCATCATTTACTTGCGTTAAAGAAGGCGAAATTCCCGTTACTTTTTTGTTGGTTGCGGTTATATATATTGGACAACAGATTTATCAAGGTGTGTTTGTTGACGACAACGTATCGAATTTGACCCACATTTTGGGCGGTATTGTTGGGGCAACCTTTGGATATGTATTGAACAGAAAGAAGATTAAAGCGAACAGATATTAAAGGTGGGAAACTTTTATGTTTGAACACAGACAATTAAAGAGGCTTGATGATTATTTTGTTGAAATGAACAATCGATTTGACAGAACGGTTTATTTTTATCGAATAAACGGTTTTAACGATGAGATTGAAAATTTTATTTTTAAATATTATGAAAAGGCAAGGCTTTCAGGGGTTGTTATTGAGGGGAAAATTCCAAATCCCGATGAGAAAAATTTATCCTATTATCAAGAGATTATGGGAACGAATTTTTATTTTGACATTAGTTTTATATCGTTGAGTATTAAAAAATGGCTTCCGAGAATTAATGATTATCAAAGGGAAAACGTTTCGGCGGCAATTTACAAAAGTCTTGATACTATGAAAAAAAACGGAAAAAACGATAATATGCTTAAAAACGCATACATAAAGTTTATGTGTTGGCTTTATTATAAATTTGAAAGAATTGTTGGCAAGCTTGGCGGAAACGATGTTCCGAAAATCTTATATGAAGGGGAAATTTCCGTTTATGAACTTGAAATTATTTCTATTTTGTCAAATTGTGGGTGCGATGTTGTTTTGTTGCAATATGGTGGTGATGAGAAATATTTGAAATTGGATTCGGGTTCGAAATTTTCGGATAATTTTGTTGGAGGAAAATTGGTTGATTTTCCAAACGGGTTTTGCGTTGCAAAGATTAGGGAAGAAATTTCTCAAAAACAAAACAAAGCTTCGTTTTTGGGAGCAAAGCCGAAGCTTTTGAATTGTACCAACGCTTGGATTAAAGGCGAGGGGATTGATGATGCAAAAACTCCTGTTTTGGCAAGAGGCGACAAAAAAGATTTATTTTACAATTGTTTTTTGCGAATTAACGGAGTTTGGGACAAGCTTACGTATTTAAATGATTTATATCATTTTTCGCTTGAAATTAAGAACGGCGGAAGAAAAATTTTAATAATTGAAAACGAAATTGAAAAACCGTCGATTGATGAAATTAATGCGGTTTCAAGGAAAAGCTGTTTGAAAGCTGAGCAACTTATTGCTGATTTGTTGGCGAATATTGAATATTCGGCAAATTTGGAACTTCAAAAAATTATGCGAAATGCCTTTTTTGAAATTTTTCTTGAAAAATCAGCCGAAGAAAATATGAATTTGAACAAACTTACAGGAAAAGCCGTTTATATTATTGCCTGGCTTAAAAGGTATCAAAAGGAGCTTTTTTATAATTGGAACGGTTCTGACGTTGGGTGCTTTGTTTATCTTGGCGGTTGCAAGAACGACAACGAGGCTTTGTTTCTTAGATTTTTGGCAAGGCTTCCTGTTGATGTTATTATTTTAGTTCCAAACTTAAATTTTAGATGTTGTTTGGAAGATAAACTTCTTTATGAGATAAATTATAACGAAACACTTGTTGTTGAAAAGTTTCCGAAAGAAAATTCCGGAGTTGGCATTGGAACGGCGGCATATTATGCCGAAAGAGAACTTGACGATATTATGTATAGGGATTCCGGCATATATCGAGAGAGGCAATATGACAAGGCGGTTTCGGTTACTCTTAAAACAATGTATGAAGAAATTTCAATTTTATGGAAACAAGAAATTAAATATCGTCCGAATTTCAGCGTTGTTGAGTCGGTTGTTAATATTCCTGTTATTTTTTCAAAAGTTTCGGGGGTTAAGAACGGAGATGTTTCAAAATATTGGACAAGTGTTAAAGAGCTTATTGATGACGATGTTTTTGTTATTAAAAATGCTCCGTTTATCAATTCTACAGACGAAAACCCGATTAAACCTTATGTTTCGGAGTTTTACAAAAACAAAAGGCTTATTAAAGACAAGCTTAAATCACACAGATTTTATCAATATTCTTTTTTGAGAGAGGAAACTCAAGATTTTATTCTTGATAAGCTTATGCTCTTGATTGAGAATAGGAGCATTAAGGGAACTTTTGAAAACGGAACGGAATATACAATTATTTCAACCGTTTTGAACATAAAAAAAGATATTATACGAAAAATTCAAAATTTTGATTTTACAAAGAAAAATCCTAAAATTATTTATATTAACACAACGGAAAAAATTATTTCTCTTGAAGACAGTATTCTTATGGCATTTTTTAATTTGCTTGGATTTGATATTGTGTTTTTCGTTCCAACGGGCTATATGTGCATTGAGAAATATTTTAATAATTTAATTTTTGAAGAACATCAACTTGGAGAATATGTTTATGATTTAACTGTTCCCAATTTTGAAAAAGTTTCTTCTGACAGTTACAGTTTTTTTAGAGATATATTTAAGAGAGGAAGATGAAGTTATGGGTCTTGATTTTAGCAAAGCTAACAAAATTCAGTCAAATTCTTTGGATAATTCAACTAATTCGGAAACAGAAATTGAAGTTGTTGAAAGTTATGATATTGTTGCCGACAGACAGCAGATGAACGAGACTTTGGTTAATTCGCAGGAAGTTGATGCAATTGTTAGCACGATTGAAATTGACAATCTTGAAACGATTGTTTCTTTTGGTTCTGAAGCGGCAAACGAAATTTCAAAGGCTTCGGATATTGTTCTTAACAGCACAAATATGTCGCAACTTGACGATTCAAGCAAGATGCTTGGTGTTTTGGCGAAAATTATGGAAAAATTCGATATTGAAGAAATTAAAGAAAACCCCGGTTTGTTTGGAAGAATTTTTGGTAGTTTGAGAAAACAGTTGGATAAAATTTTGGCAAAATATCATACTATGGGAGAGGAAATTGACAAAATTTATGTTCAGCTTAAGCAATATGAATCTGAAATTAAAGTTGCAAACAGAAATTTGAGCAGTATGTTTGAGGCGAACGTTGGGTATTATCACGAACTTGTTAAATATATTTTGGCAGGAGAGCAAGGTTGCAGAGAGATTGAAGAATATATTGCAAAAAGACAGGCGGATTTGGAAGAAACAGGCGATAATTCCATTCAATTTGAAATTCAAAGCCTTCAGCAAGCTTTAATGATGCTTGAACAAAGAACTCAAGATTTGAGAACTGCCGAAAATATTGCTATGCAGTCTATTCCTATGATTAAAACCATGGAATTTAGCAATATGAATTTGGTTAGAAAAATAAATTCGGCTTTTATTATAACTCTTCCTGTTTTTAAACAAGCACTTGCACAAGCTATTATGCTTAAAAGGCAGAAAATTCAAGCTGAAGCTATGAAAGCACTTGACGAAAAAACAAACGAGATGCTTGTTAAAAATGCTCGAAACACAGTTGAGCAATCCAAATTGACAGCTAAGCTTGCTTCGGGAAGTTCAATTAAAATTGAAACTCTTGAAACAACTTGGAGAACGATTGTTAACGGAATTGATGAAACAAGGCAAATTCAGGAAAATGCAAAAAGACAGCGTCTTGCTGACAAGGAAAGACTTGAATCGATTAAAAGCGAGTTTGATAAAAGATACAGTATGCCGGAAAAGAAAGCATAAACCACTGTTGAGTGATTTTTGCGATAATATTGTTAATAAGCCGTTTTTACGGATTATAATATACTAAAGATATGGGGGAATTTTTATGCCGATTAATTTAACAAAGGGACAGAAAGTTGATTTGACAAAGGGAAACCCAGGGCTTAAAAAAATTATGGTTGGTCTTGGCTGGGACGTTAATGCGTTTGATTCGGGCTATGATTTTGACCTTGATGCGGCGGTTTTTATGCTTGGCGAAAACGGAAAATGCCCAACGGAAAAAGAATTTGTTTTTTACGGAAATCTTGAACATACAAGCAAATCGGTTAAACATATGGGCGACAATTTGACGGGAGAGGGCGACGGAGACGATGAGCAAATTTTGATTGATTTAAGTAAAATTCCGACAAATATTTCTAAAATTGCATTTACCGTTACAATTTATGAGCCGGAAGTTAGACGACAAAATTTTGGTCAAGTTTCGAACGCTTTTATTAGAATTGTTGACGAAACAACAGGAAGCGAACTTATTCGATATGACCTTGGCGAAGATTTTTCAATTGAAACGGCGGTTGTTGTTGGAGAACTTTACAAACACAACGGCGAATGGAAATTTAACGCTATTGGAAGCGGTTTTCAGGGTGGTTTGGCGGCTTTGTGCGGTCATTATGGCATTGATGTTGCGTAAGGAGGTATAATTATGCCAATTAGTTTATCAAAAGGACAAAAAGTTAGTCTTACAAAAGGAAATCCGGGGTTATCAAAGGTTGTTGTTGGTCTTGGTTGGGACACTAATCAATTTGATACAGGCGGAAGTTTTGACCTTGATGCGGCTGCATTTTTGATTACAGACAGCGGAAAAGTTTCAAGGCAGGAAGATTTTGTTTTCTTCGGAAATTTGAAACACCCTTCCGAAAGCGTTATTCACTTGGGTGACAATTTGACGGGAGAGGGTGACGGAGACGACGAACAGATTAAAGTTAACCTTTCGGCAATTCCGCCACAAATTACAAAAATTGTTTTTACGGCAACAATTTATGAAGCTGAACAAAGACGACAAAATTTTGGTCAAGTTCAAAACGCATTTATAAGAATTTACAACGAAGTTAACGGCGAAGAGCTTTTGAGATATGACCTTGGCGAAGATTTTTCGATTGAAACGGCGGCTGTTTTCGGAGAACTTTACAAACACAACGATGAATGGAAATTCAATGCCATTGGAAGTGGTTTTCAGGGCGGTTTGGCGGCCTTGTGCGACACTTATGGGATTGAGGTTGAATAATTATGTTTTGGGATAATGTTGCTTGTGTTTACGACATTTTTGCGAATTTTATCAACAGAAAAACAAACAGAGGCTTACAAAACAATGTTGTTGAAATGATTGAGCCGACAGATGAAGTTCTTGAATGTGCTTGCGGAACGGGGCTTCTTAGCGGAGTTATTGCTCAAAAATGCAAGAGCTTGACGGCAACTGATTTTTCGGCGAAGATGCTTAAAAAAGCCGACAAGAAATTTGGAATGTATGACAACATAAAGTTTGAAGAAGGAAATATTTTGCATTTGGATTATGTCGACGAAAGTTTTGATGTTGTTGTTGCTGCAAATGTTATTCATTTGGTTGATGAGCCTTATAAAGCAATTAGAGAATTTGACAGAGTTTGTCAAAAAGGCGGACGAATTATTATTCCAACATATATTACAAAAAACGACAAAGGCAAAGTTGCTTGTTTTATTGATATGGCAGGAAAGTCGGGTGCGGGGTTTAAAAGGCAATTCACGTTTGAAGAATATGAAGAATTTATTGCCTGTGCCGGTTATGAAAATGTTAAGTATACTTTGATTGGCGGAAGAATACCTTGTGCTGTTGCGGTTATAAAAAAGCCATAGTTTTGGTTTTGCAATTTATTTTGATTTTTTAATTTGTGAGGGGGTTTGTGTTATGTCCATTAGTTTGAAAAAAGGGCAAAAAGTTAGTTTGTCTAAGGAAAGTTCGGGGCTTTCTGTTGTTGTTGTTGGTTTGGGTTGGGACGAGGCTCAGCCTGTTAGGAGAGGTTTTTTTGCTCCTAAGCCAAAGCCTATCGATTGTGATGCTTCGGCTCTTGTTTTGAAAAACGGAAAGCTTGTTGATACAAGCGACGTTGTTTATTTTGGAAATTTACAACACAAAACAGGAACGGTTAAACATATGGGTGACAATTTGACAGGAGAGGGCGACGGAGACGACGAACAAATTCTTGTTGATTTATCTTCTGTTCCGCAGGAATATGACAGAATTGTTATTGTTGTAAATATTTATCAGGCTCTTGAAAGACGCCAACATTTTGGTATGATTCAAAATGCGTTTATTAGAATTGTTGACGGAAAAAGCAACAGGGAACTTTGCAAATATAATTTATCCGAAGATTATTCCGATATGAAAGCTATGATATTTGGTGAAATTTACAGACACGACGGCGAATGGAAATTTAATGCCATTGGACAGGGAACAACGGACAATTCGATTGGAAAGCTTGCGGAAAGATATTATTAAATTTTCCGACGGAACAGAATTTTTATTTTACATAATTTTTTATAATAAAATTATTGAGAAAGTTTAAGTAAAAAATTATGAGCTTTTGCAAAAATATTTTATGATTAAAAAGTTTTTATTGTGTTTTCGATAAATTTGAGTTATAATGTTCATATTACGAATGTAATTTTTGTTACAAAGGAGGATAATGATGAAATTTACAGGACTTAATGACAAAGAAGTTGAAAGTTCTCGATTGAAATATGGTTCGAACCAAATTCCGGATTCTGAACCAACTACTTTTTGGCAAGAATTTAAAGAAACTTTCAATGACCCAATGATTAGGATATTGCTTGCTATTGCGGCAATTATGATTGTTATGTTTGCTTTTGGGTATGCTGATATTTATGAGCCCCTTGGAACAATTGTTGCGGTTTTGATTGTTGCTTTTGTTTCGGCAAAAACGGGCGTTGCAAGCGATACGAAATATCGTGAGCTTAAAGACAGCACGAAAAAAGACCAATGTAAAGTTTATCGCAACGGTGAAATTAAAGTTATCGATGTTGATGATGTTGTTGTTGGCGACAAAATTCTTTTACAATCTGGCGACAAAGTTCCGGCTGACGGTGTTTTGATTTCCGGAAATTTACGTGTTGACAACTCGGCTCTTAACGGCGAGGCAGAAGAATGTAAGAAAACGGCGGCAGACGAAAGTTTTCAGCTTGCCGAAGATATTACGGGAGACACTTTTGTTGACAAACATTCACTTTTTAGGGGAGCGGTTATATTTGACGGCGAAGGTGTTTTGGACGTTAGAAAAGTTGGTCTTAAAACAATGATGGGAAAAATGGCGGAGGAGATGCAGGAGGACGAACCTGATTCACCTTTGAAAGTTAAGCTTGCGAAGCTTGCAAACCAAATTTCCACATTTGGATATATTGGTGCGATTGTTATTGCTGTTTTATATCTTGGTTATTTCATTATGAACGCCGGCGGATTTGACGCTTTCTTTGGTATGGGATTTGAGCCTGTTTTCAAAAAGATTGTTGAAGCGGTTTCGCTTGCGGTTGTTATTATTGTTTGTGCTGTTCCCGAGGGCTTGCCTCTTATGATTTCTCTTGTTCTTATGAGAAATACAAGCAAAATGCTTGACCATAATGTTCTTGTTAGAAAAGCGGAAGGTATTGAAACAGCGGGTTCGCTTAACATTTTATTTAGCGACAAAACAGGAACAATTACAAAAGGTATGCTTGAGGTTGTTGAATTTTTTACGGCTGACGGAAAAGAAATTAAAGTTTCTGAGCTTGAAAAACATCAAAAGGTTAAAGAGCTTATTGATTTTGCTATTGGCAAAAATACTCAATCTATGTTTGATGCGGAGCACAAAGTTATTGGCGGAAACGCAACAGACCAAGCTCTTATGAAATTTATTGGCGAGCCTACTTTCAGAAAACTTGAAAAAGATTCTGTAAATTCTGTTTCTGCATTTCAAGGTTTTAACTCTACAAATAAATTTAGCCAGGCAAGAATTGACAATGTTGGAAAAACTTTCTATAAAGGTGCTCCCGAAAGACTTCTTGCAAAGGCAACAAAATGTCTTGATGAAAACGGAAATGTTAAAGATATTGACAGTTCTGTTTTGAATTCAAAAATCGATTCTCTTGCCGAAAAAGCTATGAGAGTTCTTGCTTTTGGTTATTCCGAAAAAAATCTTGTTGAAAACCAAATTAACGATGATGTTGTTATTATTGGTTTGGTTGGTATTCGTGACGATGTTCGTCCGGAAGCAAGAGAGGCAATTACTGAAGTTCAAAACGCAGGTATTCAAGTTGTTATGATTACGGGAGACCGTCTTGAAACAGCTGTTGCAATTGCAAAAGACGCAGGACTTTTGAAAAATGCAAAAGATGTTGCTTTAACTTCAATTCAGCTTAATGATATGAGCGACGATGAAGTTAAAAAGATTATTCCGAACATCAGAGTTATTGCAAGAGCTTTGCCAACGGACAAATCGAGAATGGTTAGACTTTGTCAAGAAATGAATCTTGTTGTTGGTATGACGGGAGACGGTGTCAACGATTCGCCGGCTTTGAAAAGAGCAGACGTTGGTTTTGCTATGGGAAGCGGAACAGAAGCGGCAAAAGAAGCCGGAAAAATTGTTATTCTTGATGATAATTTCAAATCTATAAAAGATGCCATTTGGTATGGACGAACGATTTATCACAATATTTTGAAGTTCTGTAAATTCCAGCTTGTTATAAATGTTGCGGCTGTTGTTGTTAGTGCGGTTGCTCCATTTTTTGGAATTGAAGAGCCTTTGAAAGTTACTCATCTTCTTTTTGTAAATCTTGTTATGGACGGTTTGGGTGCGATTATGCTTGGCGATGAACCTGCACTTAAAGAATATATGACAGAAAAGCCGAGAAGAAGAGACGAGAGCATTGTTAGCAAAAAAATGATGGTTCAAATTTTGATTATGGGTGCTTGGCTTACAGTTGTTAGCTTTGCATATTTGAAACTTCCGTTCTTTAGGGATTTCTTTGGGTTTGACCCAGAAAAACCAAATGAACTTTTAACAGGTTATTTTGTTTTGTTCATTGTTAGTGCATTGTTTAACGGCTTTAACGTTAGAGATGAGAAATTTAAGATTTTCAGCGGTCTTGGCGAGAATACAGGATTTTTGAAAGTGTTCTTTGCAATTATTCTTGTTCAGGCATTTATTGTTAACGCATCGCTTATTCCGGGGCTTGATTTTATTGGAAAAATGTTCAGCTGTGTTCCTCTTAAAATTGAACAATGGGGAATTTTGATTTTGCTTGCCGTTACAATGATTCCTATCGATTTGATTAGAAAATGTTTTGTGAAAACGAAATAATTGTTTTTTTGAACTTTTAAAATTTTAAATGTTTTGGGCTGTCGATTTTATTTGGCAGCCTAAAATTTTTTTTGTTTTTTATTTTGGATTGTTGAAAAATTTTTCTTGACATAAAAATAATTGACTATTATAATTAATTTAAAGCTATGATGAGGACAAGTAGATTATTTTTTGTGATTTCAGAGAGGAACGTGGCGGGTAACCGTTTGCTGGAAACGTTTTATTCACGCTTTAATTGAAACCACCTTTGAGCGACTTTAATAGAGTACGTTTGCCTGCGTTAAAGGTTTTTGAGGGCTGTTTTACAGCTGAATTTGGGTGGAACCACGTTTTTTACGTCCCTTTCTTTTTTGGAGGGGCTTTTTTATTGTATTTTTGTAAATTTTAAATATTATTTTTTTTGGAGGACGAATATGATTAATGTAAAATTGAAAGACGGAACTGCCAAACAATATGAAAACGGTGTTACTGTTTTTGATGTTGCGAAAGACATTAGCGAGGGTCTTGCGAGAAATACTTGTGCAGGCTTGTTGAACGGAGACGTTGTTGATATTAGAACGCCTTTGAACGAGGATTGTGAACTTAATATTTTGACTTTTGACAGTCCGGAGGGAAAAAGAGCTTTTCGTCACACAGCATCTCACATTCTTGCTCAAGCAGTTAAACGTCTTTTTCCGCAAGCAAAGCTTGCAATTGGACCCTCAACAGACGAGGGATTCTATTATGATTTTGACAGAGAGCCTTTTACACCTGATGAGCTTGAAGAAATTGAAAAAGAAATGAAAAAGGTTGTTAAGGAAAATTATAAAATTGAAAAATTTGAACTTCCGAGAGCGGAAGCTGTTAAATTTATGGAAGAAGCGGGCGAACCTTATAAAGTTGAACTTATAAACGATTTGCCGGAAGATGCAATTATTTCGTTCTATAAACAGGGCGATTTTACAGACCTTTGTGCAGGTCCTCACCTTGCATCAACTAAGTTTGTTAAGGCATTTAAGCTTACTTCTGTTGCTGGAGCATATTGGAGAGGTAACGAGAAAAACAAAATGCTTACAAGAATTTACGGAACAGCTTTTACAAAAAGCGAAGACCTTAAAGACTATCTTGAAAAAATTGAAGAAGCTAAGAAACGTGACCATAGAAAGCTTGGAAAAGAGCTTGGACTTTTTACTTTTATGGAAGAGGGCCCCGGTTTTCCGTTCTTTTTGCCTAAAGGAATGGTTCTTAAAAACACCCTTATTAATTTCTGGAGAGAAATTCACGAAAAAGAGGGGTATGTTGAAATTTCAACTCCTATGATGCTTAATCGTCAGCTTTGGGAAACTTCAGGACATTGGGGTCATTATAAAAACAATATGTATACAACTGTTATTGATGAAGAGGATTTTGCGATTAAACCAATGAACTGCCCCGGCGGACTTTTGGTTTACAAATCTTCTCAACATTCATACAGGGATTTGCCTATAAGAATGGGCGAGCTTGGTCTTGTTCACAGACACGAAAAATCAGGACAGCTTCATGGTCTTATGCGTGTTAGATGTTTTACTCAAGACGATGCACATATTTTTATGACACCGGAACAAATTAAAGATGAGATTAAAGGTGTTGTTAGAATAATTGACGAAGTTTACAGCCTTTTTGGTTTTAAATATCATGTTGAACTTTCAACAAGACCGGAAGACAGTATGGGAAGCGACGAAGATTGGGAAATGGCAACAAACGGTCTTAAAGCGGCTCTTGATGATTTGGGAATGGATTATGTTATTAACGAGGGTGACGGTGCTTTTTATGGTCCGAAAATTGATTTCCACCTTGAAGACTGCCTTGGAAGAACATGGCAATGTGGAACAATTCAGCTTGACTTCCAACTTCCGTTACGTTTTGATGCGGAATATGTTGGTGCAGACAACGAAAAGCACAGACCAATTATGATTCACCGAGTTGTTTTTGGTTCAATTGAAAGATTTATTGGTATTTTGACAGAGCATTTTGCGGGAAATTTCCCAACTTGGCTTGCTCCTGTTCAGGCGGCTGTTTTGCCTATTTCCGAAAAATATCACGATTATGCTGAAAAAGTTGTTCAACAGCTTAAAGACAACGGAATTAGAGTTCAGGCTGATTACAGAGCGGAAAAAATTGGATATAAAATTCGTGAGGCTCGTTTGCAGAGAATTCCTTATCTTTTGGTTGTTGGAGAAAAAGAATCTGTTTCCGGCGAAGTTGCCGTTAAAAGCCATGGCGAAGATTTGGGCTCTAAGAAAGTTGAAGAATTTATTAAAGAAATTAGAGCCGAAATTGACAGCAAAGCTCAATAATATTTGAAAATGTGTTTTCGCAGGGGAAGGCAAAAGCTTTCCCTTGCGGAGGATTGTTTGATTAAATTATTTTTTTTATTTGCGGGAGAAAGTTTTTTTCGGGGAGATGCCACAGAAAGGTTAATTATGTGGCTGTTTATCTAATCAAATTGGGGTTTTGTTTTTATAAAAATTAATATATGCCGTAGTTGTCATTATATTTTTGGTTGCGGTGAAATATTAATATTTTGTTGAGGAGAAAAAATGGAACTTAGAGAATTGGTTACTGATGATATTGATGAAGTTAAAAGTGTTATTTTTGATATTTTTACAAAAGAGCCTTGGAACGATGATTTAAAAGATCAAGAACAATTTCACAAATATGTTTTGGACTTGATTGGAAACAGAAATTCGCTTGCTTTGGGGCTGTATGACGGAGATGAGCTTATTGGTGCTTCTTTGGGAAGGATAATTCATTGGTATAGCGGGACGCAATATTGGATTGATGACCTTGGGATAATTTCTGAAAGGCAAGGAGACGGTCTTGGTTCGTTATTTATTGAAATGATTGAAGCATTTATTAAAGAAAAAGGCATTAAACAAATTGCTTTGCTTTCGGAAAAAGATATTCCTGCCTATTATTTTTATAAAAAGAACGGTTTTTTGGAAAAAGGGCAAAAAGCGTTTTTTGTTAAAAGGTTGGAATGATTGTTTTTATTGTTAAATAATTGTGAATAAAAAGACAATTTTTGAAAATTGTTGTTTGATTTTGAAAAAAGCTTAGAAGCTGACTGTTTGCTTCTAAGCTTTTTTTGCGAATTGAAATTTGTAAATTTTTGTTCAATTATTTTTTTTGAACAGATGGAAGTTGTTTGTTTTTTTGCATTTCTTGAATGTCATAGTGGATAATTATATCCTTATTTTGATAGAAGTTGTAGAAGTTGTTTACTATTCTATCGGCAACAAGGAGGCCTGATTCGTGGCTTGAGTCCATAAGGATTACGATGAACTGACTTCGACTGTAGCTTGTTGAAACATCTCCTCGGCGGAGAGAAACACGAATTGCTTTCTCTGCCATTTCCAAAGCTGTGTCGATTGTTTGAAGGCTTGGAGCACCACCGTCTTGGTCGGTTAATGTGAAGAGGAGAAGTTGGACAACTTGCTTTGTTCTTGAAATTGTTCTTTCAAGGAATTGGTAGATTTTTTGGAAACCGGCATATTCAACTTGGTATACTCCATTTTTAAATTCACGTTCTTTGAGAAAACTTTTTATATATTCAAGGTCGATTTTTGTGTCGAATTTGATTTCGATATTATCTTTTTCCTCGCTGAAAAAGTGGAAATAATTTTTTCCGTTTTGTTTAACGTAGTATAACGCCTTATCGGCACTGTTGTATAGCGAAGAAAAGTCATTTCCGTTTTGACCGACAACAGCTATGCCTATTGAAACGGAAACATTTATGTCCGTTCCGGGGATTATAAGTTTTTTTGAAAATCTGTCTAAAATTGTTTTTGCTTTGTGTTCAATTTCGGAACGCATTGCTTTGCCTTTGAAAAAAATTATAAATTCATCGCCACCAATTCGGCAAAGAATATCATCTTCACGAATAATTTCTTTTAGAATGTCGGCAAATTTTATTAGCATTTCATCGCCGATTATATGACCGTATGAATCATTTATCCATTTGAAATTATCCATATCCATCATAAAGAGAGCACCGCCCGAACGCTTATCTTGCAAATATTTGTTTACGGTGTTTTCTGTGTATTTTCTGTTCCACGCTCCGGTTAGGTTATCTTTTTGGGCATCGATTTTTATTACATCGGTGTATTTTTCTAAAATTGTTTTTAAAAGCTTTGCACTTTCTTCGGCAAGATTTTTTGATGCTACGGCACTGCATATTTCAAAATCTTCGTCTAAGTTTATTTTTTCGTTTATAATTTCAATCATTTTATCAACGATTAGCGGGTCGAACTGTGTTCCTTTGCCTTTTTGAAGTTCGGACAAAACGGATTTGTCATCGAGGCTGTTTTTATAAATTCGTTCGCTTGTCATTGCATCATAGGCAACGGCAACGCTTATAATTCTTGCAACGATTGGAATTTCTTCACCTTTTAAGCCGTAGTTATAGCCTGTTCCGTCGAAACGCTCGTGATGAAACATTGCACCGTCGACAACATCTTTTATTGATGTCACATCTTTTAAAATTTCACTTCCGAAGAAAGGGTGTTTTTTTATTTCGTCAAATTCTTCGGTTGTCAATTTTGACGGCTTTCCAATTGTTTCATCGGATATGCAGATATTTCCAATGTCGTGGAGAAGGGCAACGTAATACATATTTGCAACATCTTCTTCGTTCCAGCCGAGCTTTCTTGCAATCCAGCCGGCACATTTTGCAACACGAACGGAATGACCGCTGTTATATCTTCCTTTGGAATCGACTGCTTCGGCTATGACGCTTATTGCTTTGAACGTTGCTTCTTCAATTTGTTTTGTTTTAAATTTTATTTGATTTTCAAGACGGCGTTTTAATTCTGCTTCTTCAATTGCGTGGGATATTCTTCGGATTATAACTTTTGGGTCGAACGGACGAACGATGAAATCTGAAGCTCCAAGCTCCAACCCCTTGATTTCTTTGTCTTTATCGTTGTCCATTGTTAGAAAAATTACGGGAATGTCAAGAGTTCGTTTGTTGCTTCGGAGATTTTGCATTATTTCGAAACCATTCATTTCAGGCATATTAATATCTAAAAGAACGAGGTCTGTTGTGTGTTCTTTTAAATATTCCAATGCTTCTTTTCCGGATTTACACAGTGCCAAATCGAAATTTTCTTTTAAAATTTCGCAAATATATTTTAAATTTGTTATGACATCATCGATGATAAGTACATGCTTTTTTATTTTCATAAATAAGTTCCTTTCTTTAAAATACCCTCTTGTTTTAAGGTTTAAATTAATCGCAGTATAATTGGCAAAAGCTGTGTTATTATGCGAAAGTGCCTTAAAAGTTGTAAATTACAATATCCCCAACAATAAAATGACTAAACAACAGCATGTATCAGAATGTGAAAAAATATTTGTTAGCATAGTTACACTATTTTTGATATAGGATATAATAACACATTTTAAGAACTTTTTCAACATATATATTGAGGAAGAAATGGAAGAAAAAAATTTTATTTTTAAATACAACAATTATCCTCTTTACTTTTTTCAACATATTATTTATACTATTGATATATGGAGAAACGTTGCTTAACAACATAGTTTTAGCAGTTTTGATTATTTGGATAGTTTTTTGAAGGGCGTGATTAAATGAAGATAGAAAAAATAAATGATAGTCAGATAAAAGTTTTTTTAAATCAATCGGATTTGAAAGAAAGAAATATAAAATTGACAGAACTTGCTTACGGTTCGGAAAAAACGCAGGCTCTTTTTAGAGAAATGATGGAGCAAGCCATTGAAACTTGCGGGTTTGAAATTGAAAATTCACCGTTAATGATTGAGGCAATTCCTGTTTCAAACGACGGCGTAATGATTATTGTTTCAAAAGTTTCCGAAGACAACAAAGTTGACAATAAATTTACGCTTATTCCTCCAAGCAAGGAAGAGCGAAAATTTAAAAGAAAGGGCATTATTAACGATGTTATAAAATTTGACGGGTTTGGGGAAGACGATGATGATGTAATTGTTGTTTATTCTTTTGACACGATTGATGATATTTCGGCGGTTGCTCACAAGCTTAACGGAATTTATTCAGGAACAAATTCTTTATACAAATATGAAAATAAATATTTTCTTGTTGTTCAAAACGACAATTTAAGCGACGAAATTGAGGCAGATACTCTTGATTTGATTTTGTCGGAATATGGGCAAAAGCACGTTTCGAATGTTGTTTCAAAATATTTCCTTGCGGAGCACGCAGAAGTTATTGTTAAAAATGACGTTATAAAGACGTTTGCTTTATATATTTAAGGCAGAGCAATTTTTAAATTAACTTTGGGTTTATGGCGACAGTTATTTGTTGCCGTATTTTTGCTCTTATTTGCACCGAATTTTTATTTCAGATTTGATTTATTATAATTATTATGGTGTGTTTTTTTAAAATGTTGTTTTGTGAATTCGCAATATTTGTTGATTTTTTACAAATATTAATTTAGCTTAAATTATTTATTGATTTTATACTTATCTTGTGATAAAATATTACTTGTTATGTTATTGAAACGAAGAGATGCCAAAATGTATCTCAATTTAAAGAAAGAGGTGTAAGTAATGAAAGAAGGTATTCATCCGGAGTACTTCCAAGCTAAAGTAAAATGTAACTGTGGTAATGAATTTGTTATGGGTTCAACAAAAGAGGAAATTCGTGTTGAAGTTTGTTCAAAATGCCACCCTTTTTATACAGGAAGCCAGAAACTTTTGCTTGATGCAGGCGGACGTGTTGATAAATTCAACAAAAAATATGGCAGAAAGTAATATTTTTATGACGGACGGCTTTAGGCAATGCAGTTGAAATTAACTGTTGCATACAGTTTTGCAAAATTATTTTGCAAGAGAAACGAAAAAGCTCTTAATTTGGCTTTGTTTCTCAAATTTATTTACGTATTTGCTTTGG
This sequence comes from uncultured Lachnospiraceae bacterium, assembly GCA_964531385.1. Classification (GTDB taxonomy): domain Bacteria; phylum Bacillota; class Clostridia; order Lachnospirales; family CAG-274; genus MGBC114079. The sequence continues at coordinate 27,600 of CAZHGC010000014.1, forward strand.
AGGCTTTTTAATTTTTGAATTATTCGTTCGTTTTATGCCCCCTTGCTTTGCTTGGGGGTTGTTTTTTTGAACATATAAATTTAAAGTGCAAGCTTTTTGCTTTGCAATTATTTATAAAATTTTGTGGTTTAATAATTTTTGACAATATTCTTTTGAAATTGTACTTTTAATTATTTTAACCGATTAAATTGTTTCTTCTTTTTTGGAGAAATGCTAATTTGTTATTTTGACAATTTCGCAAGTTTAATTTATTTGACGGAATTGTTTGGGTTATTTATTTTACAAAATGAAATTTAAAAATATTTCAGCCTGTATCTTTTTGGAGGTTGCACAAATTGTGTGATGTTCCTTAATGTGCGAAATTTGCATATGGAGCGGGACCGGAGGTGTTTTTCAATGAAAATAGGTTTTATTGGAGCGGGCAAAGTTGGTTGTTCTTTCGGAAGATATTTGAAAGAAAACGGTTTTGAAATTTGTGGCTATTTTAGCCGAAGCTATGAAAGCGTTAAATTTGCCGCTGAGTTTACTCAATCTTTATGTTTTGGTGATTTTTATTCTGTTGCAAAGGAATCGGACATCATTTTTATAACTGTCAACGACAGTTCTATTTCAGATGTTTGGGAAAAGCTTTCCTCTGAAAATTTGAAAGGAAAGATTATTTGCCATTGCAGTGGGGCTTTGTCGTCAGAGGTTTTTTCGGGTGCGGTTGAAATTGGTGCTTATCCTTGTTCGGTTCACCCAATTGTTGCAATTGACAGCAGAGACAAGGCTTTTGAAAATTTTGCCAAGGCTTTTTTTACTGTTGAGGGAAATTTATTTGCCTGCAATGAAATCAAAAAAATTTTGGACAATATCGGAAACAAAGTTAAAGTTATTGAAAATCCTAAGAAAAAAACGCTTTATCACGCAGCTTGTGTTTTTCAGAGCAATTTTATGAATGCACTTGTTTGGCAAGGTATTGAGTTTTTTAAAATGTGCGGATTTGATGAAGAAGAGGCTTTTTCTGCTTCGGCTCCTCTTGTTTTTGGAAATGCCGAGAACATTTGCAAAAAAGGCGTTTTAAACTCTTTAACCGGTCCTGTTGAAAGATGCGATTTGAAAACAATTTTGAAGCATATGCGTGTTTTGGAGGGCAACGAGCTTGAAATTTACAAGCTTTTGTCGTTGAAGCTTATCGAAATTGCAATGCTGAAAAATGATAACGAGGGATATAACGATTTGAAAAAAATTTTGGAGGTTTCGAAATGAAAAATACAGTTGTTACTTTTGCAAAAGCGAAAGAAGAAAATAAAAAGTTGTCTATGCTTACGGCATATGATTATTCAACGGCAAAGCTTATTGACCAATCGGGCGTTAACGGAATTTTGGTTGGAGATTCGCTTGGAATGGTATGTTTGGGTTATGAAAACACGCTTTCGGTTACTATGGAAGATATGATTCATCACACAGCGGCTGTTGCAAGAGGTTGTGAAAGTGCTTTGGTTGTTGGAGATTTACCTTTTATGTCATATCAAACTTCGGTTTATGATGCTGTTAAAAACGCCGGCAGGCTTGTTAAAGAGGGACACGCTCAAGCTGTTAAGCTTGAGGGAGGCTGTGATTTTGCACCACACATTGAAGCAATTGTTAAAGCCTCAATTCCAGTTATGGCACACATTGGGTTGACACCGCAATCTGTTAACGCATTTGGTGGATTTAAAGTTCAGGGGAAATCTCTTGAGGCGGCACAAAAACTTATTGAAGATGCTATTGCTGTTGAAAAAGCGGGGGCTTTTGCTGTTGTTCTTGAATGTGTTCCGGCAAAGCTTGCAAAACTTATCAGCGAAAAAGTTTCAATTCCGACAATTGGAATTGGAGCGGGCAAAGGTTGTGATGGACAAGTTCTTGTTTATCAAGATATGCTTGCAATGTATTCAAACTTTGTTCCGAAATTTGCAAAAAAATATGCTGATGTTGGTGAAGTTATGAAAAGTGCTTTTGAAACTTATTCAAAAGAAGTTTTGGAGGGGATTTTTCCCGATGAAAGTCACGAATTTTTAATTGATGACGAAGTTATTGAAAAGCTTTATTAAGGAGGATTTTTTTGATGAGGGTTGTTAAAACTGTTGCTGAAGTTAGAGAGATTGTTAGAGATTGGAAAAAACAAGGATTATCTGTTGGATTTGTTCCAACTATGGGGTATCTTCACGAAGGTCATCAAAGCCTTATTAAAAAAGCAAAAGAGCAAAACGACAAAGTTATGGTGAGCGTTTTTGTTAATCCTATGCAATTTGGTGAAAACGAAGATTTTGACAGCTATCCGAGGGATATTGAAAGAGATTCGAAAGTTTGCGAAGCTGCTGGCGGAGACGTTATTTTTAATCCGGAAGTTTCGGAAATGTATGGCGAGTATTTTTCATCATTTGTTAATATGGACACTCTTCCGAACGGGCTTTGCGGAAAGAGCCGTCCAATTCATTTTAAAGGCGTTTGTACGGTTGTTTCAAAGCTTTTTAACATTGTTTGCCCCAACAGGGCTTATTTTGGGCAGAAAGATGCTCAGCAACTTGCAATTATTAAAAGAATGGTTTCTGATTTGAACTTTGATATTGAAATTATTGGTTGTCCGATTATTCGTGAAGATGACGGGCTTGCAAAAAGTTCGAGAAATACTTATCTTAATGAAGAAGAAAGAAAAGCGGCTGTTATTTTATCAAAATCTCTTAAAGTTGGAAAGCAAGTTGTTGAAAGCGGAGAAAAAGATGCAAACAAAGTTATTTCTGCGATAAAAGACGAAATTTTAAAAGAAAAGCTTGCGAAAATTGATTATGTTGAAATGGTTGATTTAAATTTGCTTCAGCCTGTTTTTGAAATTAAAGAGTCGGTTTTGATTGCTATGGCGGTTTATATTGGCAAAACAAGGCTTATTGATAATATAATCATTGAGAAATAAGCGTTTTTTTGAGAGGTGTAAAATTTATGAATCTTAATATGCTTAAAGGAAAAATTCACAGGGTTAAAGTTACGCAAGCCGAACTTGATTATGTTGGAAGCATAACGGTTGATGAGGACCTTTTGGACGCTGCCGGAATTCTTGAATATGAACAAGTTCAAATTGTTGACATTAACAACGGTCAACGTTTTGAAACATACACAATTAAAGGCGAAAGAGGTTCAGGCGTTATTTGTCTTAACGGTGCGGCGGCAAGATGTGTTCAAAAAGGAGACCTTATTATTATTATGTGTTATGCACAGATGACTCCGGAGGAAGCAAAAGAGCACAAACCTTTTGTTGTTTTTGCGGACGAAAACAACAAAATTTTAAAAGTTAGCAGATATGAACAACATGGCAAGCTTATTATGTGATTTTTTTGTTGATTTTGAATGTTTTTTTTGATTTGTCGTTTTTTGGAAAAATCTTTTTTGGAAAATAATTATAAATTCATTGACATAAAGTGAATTTTGTGGTAGTTTAAAAGGGTAACATTTATCTTTTTTATTTTTTAGGAGGATTTTTTCATGAAAAAAGGTACAGTAAAATGGTTTAATGCAGAAAAAGGTTTTGGTTTTATTTCTGTTGAAGGCGAAGATGATGTTTTTGTACATTTCTCAGCTATCAACTCTGATGGATACAAAACTCTTGAAGAAGGTCAGCAGGTTGAATTTGAAGTTGTTCAGGGTGCTAAAGGACCTCAGGCTGCAAATGTATCTCGCTTATAATCTATCGATTTATAATTTAATGCAACGCATTTTTTATATATAAAATTGGTTATACAGCAAAAAGAAAAAGAGCTGTAAAAAATGGAGTCATTTTTTACAGCTCTTTTTTTGCCTATTTTAAAGGATTATGCAAATTAGACCGCCGTTTCCTTCATTTATTATTTTTTGCAACGTTTCTTGCAGTTTAATTCTTGCATCTTCGGGCATTTGATAGAGTTTTGTACTTAGTCCCTCGTTTATCAAATCGTGGAGAGATTTTCCAAAAATGTTATATTCCCAAATTTTTGTTTTATCTTCGTCATATTGTTCTCGCAAATAATTTGCAAGCTCTTTGCTTTGTTCCTCACTTCCAACTATTGGGGCAACTTCGGTTTCTATATCGGCACGAATTAAATGTATGCTTGGTGCGGAGGCTTTCATTTTTACGCCGAATTTTGAACCATGTTTTATTATTTCCGGTTTTTCAAGCTGCATTTCTTCAAGCAACGGTGTTACAACACCATAACCTTTTGTTTTAACTTCTTCAAGGGCATATTTTATTTTATCATATTCTTTTTTTGCATCGGCAAGAATTTTTATTGTTGAAATCAGTTTATAATCACCGTCTATTTCAAGCCCCGTTGTTTCGCTTAATATATTATAGAAAAGGTTATCGTTTACTGTTATTTCTATATTTGCACTTCCTGTTGCCGGATTTATAGATTCGATGTAACTCTTTTTTATATGTTCATTTTCCGAAAGAATTGAAACGCAATCTTTTATTTCTCGCAAACGGCCTATTTGCTTTAAAAATTCTTTGACGGATTTTATTAAAATTTGTTTTAACCAATGGCTTATTGGCAATGTTTCAATCCATTTTGGAAGATTTATTTTAACTTCCAAAATTGGAAATTCATATAAAACCGTTTCCAAAATTTCGGTTATATCTTCTGCTTTCAGCTGGGCACAATTTACAGGGATTACGGGAACTTTATATTTTTCAGACATTTTGTTTTTCAATTCTTCGGTTTCGGACGCATAGGGCTTTGTTGTGTTTAGAAGAACAACGAAAGGCTTGTTTAAAGATTTTAGCTCATTTATAACTCGCTGTTCTGCCATTATGTATGACGGGCGTTCTATATCGGTTATTGTGCCGTCGGTTGTTACAACTATTCCAATTGTTGAATGATTTGTTATTACTTTTTTTGTTCCTATTTCGGCTGCTTCCGCAAAGGGAATTTTTTTATCTGACCAAGGTGTGTTGACCATTCGGGGTGAATTTCCGTCAAGGTGACCTGTTGCACCGGCAACAAGATAACCGACACAATCTATCATTCGCATTTTGAAATTTACGTTGTTGTTTAACGTTATTTCAACCGCTTCATTTGGTATAAATTTTGGCTCAGTTGTCATTATTGTTTTTCCTGCGGCACTTTGGGGAAGTTCATCTCTTGCACGTTCTTTGCTGTAATTATCGGTTATATTCGGAATTACAAGCAAATCCATAAATCTTTTTATAAAAGTTGATTTTCCACTTCGAACAGGGCCAACGACACCTATATATATATCGCCGTTTGTACGTTCGGATATGTTTTTGCAAATGTCAATGTTTTCCATAGTTTACCTCCTGTTTTGCTGAGTTTGAAAATTATAATATTATTTTTGCTTATGAGATTGAAAAAATGAGAATTAACAAACTTGTGGTTTAATAATAATGTATGAGCTTTGTTTTTTGATTAGTACAATTAATTTTATTGGCGGAGTGTTTTGAGAAATGATTGCGGGGGGTTGCAATTTTGCTTTGCTAATGAATGTTACTTGCCTTTTTTGCGGTTTTGGTCTATAATATCCACATAAATAAATGAAAGTTATTTTTGCGGAAACTTTTTTTAAGCTTATTAAGGAGTAGTTTTATGCTTACAGACGATTATTTGCAAGATTATTTGAAAGAGTTGTTGCCTTTTTGTTCGGGAACTTTGGGAGAAATTCAAAAAAAATCTTATGAAGACAACGTTCCGATTATTCCGAACGATGTTGTTAGGCTTTTGAGTTTTATTTTGTCGGTTAAGAAACCTAAAAATATTTTGGAAATTGGTGCGGCTGTTGGGTTTTCATCTTCGCTTATGAGCAATTTCCTTTGTGAGGGCGGAAAGATTACAACGATTGACCGTTTTGATGTTATGATTGAACAATTTAAAGAAAACAGAAAGAAAATGGGGCTTGAAAATAAAATTGAGCTTATTGAGGGGGACGCTTGCGATGTTTTGCCAACCCTTGACGGGAAATTTGATTTTATTTTTCTTGATGCGGCAAAGGGGCAATATATACAAATGCTTCCGGACTGTTTAAGGCTTCTTGAAGTTGGAGGAATTTTAATTGCCGATGATGTTTTGCAAGACGGAAGAATTGCAAAAAAAAGAGAGGACGTTCCGAGAAGACAGCGAACAATTCACAAACGTATGAGAGATTTCCTTTGGGAAATTTGCCACAATGAGGCTTTGGAAACATCGATTTTGACAATTGGCGACGGTGTGGCATTATGTCACAAAATTAAAGAAATTTGAGGAGATTTGTTATGAACAGAAAAATTGAACTTCTTGCTCCGGCGGGAGATTTGGAAAAATTGAAAATTGCCGTTTTATATGGTGCGGACGCAGTTTATCTTGGCGGAACAAGCTTTGGACTTCGTGCAAAGGCGAAAAATTTTAATGATGAGGAAATGGCAGAGGGCGTTAAATTTGCACATAACCACAATGTTAAAGTTTATGTTACTTGCAATATTTTTGCACACAACGAAGATTTTGAAAAAATGGCTGAATATTTTAAATTTCTTGAAAGCATTGGTGTTGATGCAATTCTTGTTGCAGACCCCGGCGTTTTTTCTGTTGCAAGGGAAGTTGTTCCGAATATGGACATTCACATAAGCACTCAAGCCAACAACACAAATTATAAAACAGCTCTTTTTTGGAAAAAACTTGGAGCAACGAGAATTGTTATGGCAAGGGAGTTATCTTTGCGGGAGATTAAAGGAATTTCCGAAAAAATTCCCGATGATTTGGAAATTGAAGCATTTGTCCATGGGGCTATGTGCATTTCATATTCGGGCAGATGTCTTTTGAGCAATTATTTGAGCGGAAGAGATGCAAACAAGGGGGCTTGTTCACACCCTTGCAGGTGGAAATATGCTGTTGTTGAACAAACAAGGCCGGGAGAATATATGCCAATTGAAGAAGACGAAAGGGGAACTTATATTTTCAATTCGAAAGATTTATGTATGATTGAAAATATTCCCGATTTGATTGATGCAGGGATTATGAGCTTAAAAATTGAGGGAAGGATTAAAACTTCTTTTTATGTTGGAACAATTATTAAAGCATATCGAGAAGCCATTGACGATTATATTAAAGACCCTAAGATTTATTTTGGAAAAAAGGATTATTATCTTGAGGAAGTTAAAAAAGCAAGCTACAGAGGTTTTACAACCGGTTTTTATTATGGAAAGCCTAACCAAAACGAACAGATTTACACAACAAGCTCATATATAAGAAATTACGATTTTATCGGTATGGTTTTGGAATATGACAAGAAAAGCGGTTTTGCAACCATTGAGCAAAGAAATAAATTTGTTGTTGGGGAGAAAATTGAATTTTTGCGTGCAAAGGGCGAGAATTTTGAAATGGTTGTTGAGGAGATGTTTGACGAAGAGGGGAACGCAATTTCTGAAGCTCCGCACCCACAACAGATTATTAAATTAAAAGTTGGAAAAGATGTTGAAGCATTTGATATGATGAGAAAATGATTAAAATTTGGTTGGAAGCTAAGAAATTTAAATGCCCGAAAGGGCGGAAATGAGATGGCAACCGGCAATTTTAAGCGAAAATATTTTTATTATTAAAAAAACGTTTCAGAAAGGTGTAAATTGCCTTTCTGAAACGTTTTTTTGATGCGGTAATGTTTTGGCTTTTAAGATTTTTATCGCTATATAACCATTATTAACGTGCCTATTCCGATTAAGCTACAGCCTATTAATGATTTTGCTGTGAAATCTTCGTGCAAAAACACAAACGCCAAAATTAATGTTATTACAACGCTTAGCTTATCAATTGGCACAACTTTTGAAACATTTCCCATTTGTATTGCTTTGTAATAGCAAAGCCACGAAGCACCTGTTGCTATGCCGGACAAAATTAAAAACAGCCAGTTTTTTGAATTTATTTGGGAAATTCCGTTTTGGGTGTTTGTTATAAAAACCATTCCCCAAGCCATTATTACAACAACAACTGTTCTTATGGCTGTTGCAAGATTTGAATTTACGCCGTCTATGCCGATTTTTGCCAATATAGAGGTAAGTGCTGCAAATATTGCAGACAATAATGCGAAGATTAACCACATATAATATTATCTCCTTATATTTGAAGTATGATTGGTGTTTATTTTTTTGAGAAAGGGGAAAGGAGCTGCTGCAAAGCAACAACTCCTTTCATATATATTAAAGGTTTAAAATGAGAGAGCGGAATTATTTTTCCCTGTTATATTTCCAAGGAATTAATTTAATTGAATTTTGAGTCTCTGTCTTTTCTTCTGGTTTATTTTCGGAAGGTGCTTTTGCAGGAGCAACTTCTTCCGAAACGGGAGCAACGGTTGGCGTTAATGTTGAAGGGTTTCCTTTTTCGCCTTTTTCAACTGTTCCCTTAAATTGGATATTTGAGAATTTTGCAGTGTTTACATTTACAAGTTTATTTTTAACTTTGTTTGCTTCCGCTGCAACACCGATGTAAACTGTTTTATTCATTGCAACTGTTTTTGTTCCAACTTCAGTCCAATCTGAGCCGTTTGGTGAACAGTATGCTGTGAATTTATCTCCATTTCTAACAAGCCTTAAATAATATCCCAAGTAATTTCCTTGTTCATCTTTGAAACCGATGTCTCTGACAAGAGGAATTTCTGTTTTCTTTGCTCCGTCAAGAGAATCGAGGTTTTCGTCAAGTTTTGAGAAGTTATCGCCTTTTTTGTTTCTTCCTGCAAGATAAACAGAGAAAGCGTTTCTATAGTATGTAACTTCTTTATTTCTTTCAGGGTCCATTTCTTTCCATTCATATGCTTTTGTTGATGACAAACCGAGAGCAACTGTTGCAGAATCGGCTTTCAAGTCGTTTCTGACCATAATTCCGGAGAAAGCATGGTTATCAACAGGAGTTGCATAATCAAGTTTTACTGTTATTTCGCCGTCACCTTTAAGTTTTTTGTATGCAAATTGGCAAGTGTCTGCGTTATCGATGAGTTTTCCTGCACCTTTTACTGTTACTTTATCATCGGAATAAACTGTTGTTACACCTGTTGTTTCAACGTTGCCGATGTCTGTTGCTTGCCATTGTGAATCTTCTGCTGTTATATCATTTACATGAACAGCAACTGCGTTTGATTGAGTTTGGTTGCCGTCTTTGTCGAATGCTTTTAATGAGAAATAATATGTTCCCTCATCAAGGTTTGTAATTTTGAATGTGTATGGAGCTGTTGTAAGCTCGTCAATTACTTCTTTTCCTTTGAACAACTGAACTTTTGCAATTCCGTCATTATCTGTTATATCAGCCGATACGGTAACGGTTTCGCCTTTTGTATACAACTGATTGTATGAAGGAGTTGTAAGTTTTATTTCAGGGTTTTCGGGAGCTTTTTCCATATCAACCAATGAATTCAAATAGTTTTCAAGGTTTGTGTATCCGCTTTTATCTGCGGCAAGAGCTTTTCCATCGTCAGGATTTGTTGGGTCGAGACCATTTTCAAGTTCCCAAGCATCTGCCATACCGTCTTTATCTTTATCGAAATCATCAGGACGAGAAACAGAATCTCTGATTGGATAACCGCCAACTTCGTCATCGAGGTTTGCATATCTTCCTGTGTCTGTTTTAACTTCGTTTATAACTCTTGCATCAAGTGCATCTCTTCTTGGATATGTTGCACCGGATTTTGCAAGAACTTCTTTATATGCTTCCTGAGCTGTTGTTGTTCTTAAATTTTCGGATTTTGTTCCTTCCATTTGGAATTCTGTTGTTGAAATTTTTGTTGTTGGAGCATTTGATTCGGAAACGTAGATACCTTTTGTGTTATCTTTTGTAATTTCCTCGTTGCCCTCCATATAATTTCCTCTTAAATAGAATTCACCCGGTTTGTTTTTCTCGCCGGCATCAATTAAACGGTCACGAACTGAATCACGTGTTCCCTGACCCGGTTTAATGTAGTTGTTGATATAATTTGTTTGAGAACGTCCGCCACCGTAGATTGTGTTGTAACCCCAGTTATAGAGAACGTTGTTTCTTATATCTGTGAGTGCGATATGTGTGTTGTCGTCTGCTTCAGGAGTTCCGCCACCGATACGTGGGTTTCTTGAAGTGTGGTTTGCAATAAGGTTATGATGATATGTTGTGTTTACACCGCCCCAAATTGCACCATAGCCATGACGTCCTTTTGTATGTCCGGACATTGTAAGACTTTCGGCAATTATGCTCCATTGAACTGTCATATTTTCAGCTCTGTAGAGAGACATTGTTTCGTCTGTTGACCAGCTTGTTGAAATATGGTCGACCATAATATTTTTCATACTTCTGCCCCAAATTGCGTCCATTGAATCACCTTTATGAACGTTGATTGCTCCGGGACGGAAACGCATATATCTTATTATCATATTTTCGGCATTACTTATATTTGTTTCGAAACCGTAAACGGTTATACCGTCTCCGGGAGCTGTTTGACCGGCGATTGTTATATTTTTTCTTTTTGTTATATCAAGTTTGTCTTTAAGGACTATTGTTCCGGAAACGTTGAAAACAACGGTTCTGTTATCTTTGCTTAAAGCATCACGAAGAGAGCCGGGAATTGGTTCTTCTTGTTTTGGAATATAATCTTCAAGCGTTGTAACTATGTAAACTTCTTGACCACGACCGCCCGATGTGTATTTTCCGCCACCTTCCGCACCAGGGAAAGCAGGAATTTTTGCTTGAGTTTGAGTTTGCTGATCGGAATCGGTTTTTGTTTTATCTGCCGCAAAAACAGCTGTTGATGAAGCTGCCATTATGCAAGACATAAATAAAGCTGCAAGTTTTTTCTTCATAAATTCAATCTCCTTTTTTATATATTTTAGCTTAACTTTAGATTAACAAATTGAAAGCCGAACGTACGTGATTGTTTTAGTTGTACGAACGAATATATTAAAGTATGTTAATATTATGTCATTCAAAGTTAAAACAAATTATTAGAGAATGTAACTTAAACATACAAGATAAATAGTTGTATGTACATCTGACTTGAGATAAGTATAACAGTTTTGTTTTTTATTTGCAAGAGGATAATTTAAATTTTAATGCAATATTTGCAATATTGGTAAAAATATACTATAGTGAACACAATTTTTAGTGCAATTATAACAAAAAAATATTGGCGTTTTGGGAAAGTGATTGTTTTGTTATTTTGAACAAATTATAAAAAAACAAGGGACAAATTGAAATAAAAGGTATATTTTGGTGTTTTGGGCAATGCCTCGTAATTTAAGTTTGAAAAACAAATTATAAAGTTAATTGCAAAATAAAAAATATTTACAGCTTGTAATAACAAGTTTTGTTTTTTGAAGATGATATTACTTAATTTTAAAAATATTTTTTGAGACTAAAAACGGGAATACGATTTGTTGAAATTTATGAAATTTTTATTTCCCAAATTATGTATTTAGATAATTGACATTGGTTGGAAGGTGATATATAATAATTATGTTGTTTAATTTGCAGTTAATATGTAGGAATGTTTTATTTTACTTCTTATATTTCATTATAAAACGGTTTATGAAGCAAATTTGAGAGGTTGTGTGTCTTGTTATGAAATTGAAAGATTTTTTGATTAAAAGTGTTGTTGTTTTGGCGGTTGGAATTTGTGTTTTTTTCATTGCCGAATGGTTTATGGACGACGTTATTTCAACGAACAGCGATTTGGAAATTAATTTTTTGTCGGTTGTTTCGGGAGGGCTTGCAAGCATTGCGGTTTTCTTATTTATGAGGCTTATGAACGTTAAAAACAGCGATAAAAAAATTATTTACGAAATGGCATACATTGACAAAGTTACAGGTATGCCGAACAAAAATAAATTCATATTGGACGCAGTTGACCTTTTGAGGAGAAAAGACAGCAGATATGTTGCTGTTGTTCTTGAAATTAACAATTTTGAAGTTATTAACGAGCTTTTCAGTTTTGATGAAGGCAACAATATTCTTAAATTTGTTTCAAAAGTTATTGAAAAAAATCTTAACGAAGGCGAAGTTTTTGCAAGAGCGAGTGCCGGAAGATTTAATTTGCTTATTAAATATGACGATAATGACGGAGTTAGGACAAGGCTTGAAATGATTATGGACGATATTTCGGAATATAAAAGAACGAACAAAGACAATTTGAAATGTTCCGTTACATCGTGCTGTGGGGTTTATGTTATTCCCGATGAGGATATTTTTGAGTCATGCAGTGAAATGGAATTTAACATTTCTCACATTTTGGGAAGAGCGAAATTTGCATTGTCGGAAATTGTTGGAAAATATATAAATTATTGTGCTTTTTACAATGAAGAAATCAGAAGCCAGCTTATTTACGAAAGCGACATGGAATATGCTCTTGAAAACAACGAATTTGTTGTTTATATTCAGCCAAAATACGACATTAAAAACAGCCGACTTACGGGCGGAGAGGCTCTTGTTCGTTGGAATCACCACGAAAAAGGTTTTTTGACGCCGGATAAATTTGTTCCTCTTTTTGAAAAAAACGGGTTCATTGTTGAACTTGATATGTATGTTTTTGAAACTGTTTGCAAAATGCAAAGAAAGTGGCTTGATATGGGGCTTAATCCTGTTAGAATTTCAGTTAATCAATCTCGTATGCATCTTTTTAAACGAGACTATGTTGAAACGCTTAAATCAATTCTTGACAAATACAACGTTCCGGCAAGCCTTATTGAACTTGAAATTACAGAAACTGTGGCTTTTGAAAGTATGGACGTTATTGCGGAAGTTCTTAAAAGGCTTCACGAAATTGGTTTTAAAATTTCTATGGACGATTTTGGCTCGGGATATTCATCTTTGAATATGCTAAAAAATCTTGAAGTTGACGTTCTTAAAATTGATAAGGGATTTTTTGAAGAAACTTCAAACACAAAAAGAGGGCAGGACATTATTGAAAGCATTATTGGAATGGCAACGAAGCTTGGAATTGAAACTGTTGCGGAGGGCGTTGAAACTTTGGAACAAGTTGAACTTTTGCAAGGAAACGGTTGCGATATTGCACAAGGGTATTTTTATGCTATGCCTATGCCAATTGAAGATTATGAGAATAATGAGCTTATTAAAAGAAAAAATGTTGGAAATGAGATTGGTTGAAGATAGTATTATTGATATTATGGAATTTATACAAGAAAATCTTGCAAAAAATACTTGATATTTAAAAAATAAAGTTTTATGCTTTTATTCATATAAAGCCAAGGTGCTGTTGATTAAATGTTTAAACCCTAACGGGGGTTATAATTATTTAATCAGTGGCACTTTTTTTCCAATTTTTTAACTCTTTGTCAACTGGTGTGGTTGGAAAAGAGGCGTTTTTATGAATATGGATTTTATGGAATTAAAAGAACTCGCTTAGAAATTTTAAGCGAGTTTTTTGATATATTTGGAAAAACCCCGAAATGCCGGTGCCTCATTTTGACACCTATTAAGTGCCAAGTGGGTTTCCGCATTAAAGCTGCTGTCCTCCTCTGCCCAAAGGGAATTAGCTTGAGGCCCGACATAGGCTTTAAAATATGGGAATCCCGTATTTAAAATGTAGGTTCAAAATTACAAGGTAAACGAACATTTCAGGGGAACAACTATTATAAACAGGGGCAAAACATATTTAAAATTGGAATTATGTTTTACACATTAATTATTATAATATATTATTTATATTTCTTCAATAGTTTATTCATAATTTTAATAAATTTTATTAAAAACAAAAAATTAATGAAATTTATGGTAAAAATTGTACAAAAATATAATGAAAACAATTCGAAAATTTGGTTTGAGCCGGAATGTTTTATTTATTCTTTGGCAGATAAATATTCGTTACAATATTCTTTTAAACAGCAAATTTCACATTGCGGTTTTCTTGCTTTGCAAATTTTTCTTCCATGTGCGATGATTTGCGTGTTATATCTAATCCAATGTTCTTTTGGAAAAATATCCATAAGGTCAAATTCAATTTTAACGGGGTCATCATTGTTTGTTAAACCGAGTTTTTTGGAAATTCGTTTAACGTGGGTATCGACAACGATGCTTGGCAAATTGAAAATGTGGCTTCTTACAACATTTGCTGTTTTTCTTCCAACGCCGGCGAGGCTTGTCAGTTCGGAAACCTCAAACGGCATAACCCCGTTGAAATCGGTTAGCAATTTTTTGCAGGCAAGAATTATATTTTTTGCTTTGTTTCTGTAAAATCCTGTGCTTTTTATGTCATTTTCAAGTTCGGAAACGTTTGCATTTGCGAAATCTTCAATTGATTTATATTTTTTGAATAAATCTTTTGTTACAATATTAACTCGGTCGTCTGTGCATTGTGCACTTAATATTGTTGCAATTAAAAGTTGCCAAGCGTTGTTATGAACCAAATAACATTTATCTTCTGTTGGATAATTTTCATCGAGAAGATTTAAAATATTTTTAACTTTTTCATTTATATCCATAAAATCACCAAATTTTTTTTAATATAGATTAACCCGAGCGGGAAAATGAGGTTGAATATTTTTTGATTTAAACTTCTGCTTTTGAGAGAAATTTTGTTTTATCAAAAAATTTTGTCAACAAAATGAACATAAGGATTGAAAAGGCAACGAATATGCTTGTTAAAATCAATATTGGAAGCGAGAACGGTGCAAGTGCGAAAAATTGAGGAAAAAGCAATATTGCACCAACAAATATTCCAATCATACAAGCAAACAAAGTTCCTCTCATTTTGTTAAATGGTATGCAAACTTTGAACAAAAACATAAGTCTTATAAAACCTGTAATATAGACACAGATTGTTGAGGCTTCTTCATCATTGCAAAAATGAAAAATGTGATTTGAAATCAAAACGAAGATTATGCAGAGAAATGCTGCCATTGAAGGGGGCAGGGCAAGCTTCATAATGTTTTGCAAAAAGTTTCCTTTAATTCGATTTGAATTTGGTTCGAGGGCAAGAAGCAATCCGGGAATTCCTGAACTTACAACGTTGATTAACGTTTGCTGAATTGGAATGAACGGATATGTAATTTGAAGAAACAAATATATAAAAGCCAGTCCCAAAGAATAGAGACTTCGAACCATAACGATAGATGCCGAACGTTGTATGTTATTAATTGAGCGACGCCCTTCGGCGACAACTTTTGGCATTGAATCGAAATTTGAATTTAGCAAAACAAGCTGTGAAACATTTCTTGCGGCATCGGTTCCGGAAGCCATTGCAATTGAGCAATCGGCTTCTTTTAAAGCGAGAACGTCATTAACGCCGTCACCTGTCATTGCGACTGTGTGTCCTTGTTTTTGCAAAGCGTTGACGATTTCCTTTTTTTGAATTGGCGTTACTCTGCCGAAAACAACATAATCAGAAACAGCTTTATCCAAATTATTTTCATTTAAAGTTGTTGCATCAACAGCTTTTTCCCAACCCTCAACGCCTGTTTCTTTTGCAATTCCGCCAACGGTTTCAACGCTGTCGCCGGAAATTACTTTAATATTAACGCCTTGTTTTTTGAAATATTCCAACGTTTCTTTTGCTTCTTTTCTGATTTTATCACGAATTAGAATAAATGCAACAGGAATAATTTTCTTTGGCAAATTTTTCGGAGAACATTCATTTTTTGAATGGGCAAGCAAAATAACTCTGTTTTCTTTTGCAAATTTGGAAAGTTGGGGTTTTATATTTTCGGGAACTTTATCAAAAATAAATTCTGCCGCACCCATTATGTATGAGCCATATTCATCAAAATAAACACCCGACCATTTTTCTCGACTTGAAAAAGGGCAACAGGTTTTTGCTTTCCAACTGCTTATGCCCGAATATTTTTCTCGAATTGCGTTAAATGTTGGATTGTTATCTTCAAGAGAGCTGACAATTCCCGACAGAGCTTTTGGAATTTGGTCTTTATAATTTTCGTTTATAACAACAACGTCGGTTACTTCCATAGAGCCTTCGGTTAAAGTTCCCGTTTTGTCCAAACAAAGGGTGTCAACTCTTGCCAACGTTTCGATACAATAAATTTCTTGAACCAAAACTTTATATTTTGAAAGCCGAACAACGCCAACTGCCAAAACTGTGCTTGAAAGGAGCATAAGCCCCTCGGGGATTATTGTTATAATTGCGGCAACACTGCTTACAACGGCTTCGGAAAAGCTTGTTTCGGGAACGCAAAATTGATTGTACATAATTATCAACCCAAGCGGAATTATAAAAAATGAAATAAGTTTGACAATTTTGTTGAGCGTTCGCATAATTTCGGAATTTACTTTTTTTATATATTTTGCACCGCTTGAAATTTGGGAAACGTAATTATATTTTCCAATTCTTTCCGCACGACCGACACATTTTCCACTTATAACGAAGCTTCCAGCCAAAAGCATATCACCTTTGCCCTTATAAACGGCGTCTGCCTCCCCTGTTACAAACGATTCATTTACGTCACAGTTTCCCTCAACAATTATTGAGTCGGCGGCAACTTGATAACCGCTTTCAAAAACAAGCACGTCATCAAGAACAATTTCTTCGATGTCAATTTTTTCTCTTTTTCCGTTTCTGACAACGTCTGCTTTTGCTGATGCAATTATTGACAATTTGTCAACGGTTAGTTTTGAACGGATTTCCTGAATGACACCTATGAAGAGGTTGCTTAGAACAACCCCCATAAAAAGGACGTTTTTATATTCTCCGACAAGAATTACAATTAATGCAAGAATAAAATTTAAAATATTAAAAAATGTGCATAAATTGCTTGCGATAATTTGCGGAATTGTTTTTGTTGGAACAGTTCCGTCGGAATTGAAAAGTCCTTCTTCTTTTCTTTTTTTAACTTCTGTTTCAGAAAGCCCCTCGGAAGTTTTTGGGGAATATCGTTTGACATTTTTCAAAACTTCTGTATTTTCAACATTAAGGTTCATTATTTTCCTCCAATAAAATAATAGAGCGAATTTCCAAGCAAATCGCTTTTTCCGTAATAATCAAAAAGTATGAAACATTCTTTTTTTGAAATATTCGAGAAATTATTTTCAATACCTTCAAAAATATTATAATTAAATTTTTCTATGTGACACATTCGCATAAGTTGTTTTGTGTTGAATTGTGCCAAATGGGGAAGAAATTTTGCAACATTTTCTTCCAGAGATAAAAATGTTTTTGCGAATGATTTTGTTTCGTCAAAGTTATTTTGTTCAAGCCATTCGGGAAAGTTTTTAACGTTATCGTTTAAAAACATATCAAACTTTAAAATATCTTTAAGTTTGTCAACGTCATTAATATATGAAACACAAAATTCGAACATAATTGTATAAAGTTTCATTTTGTTGTGGGAAACTTCGTGATATTTTTTTTCAATCCAAAAAAGTGCAAGTTTTTCAAAAAATGCAAAAGCTCCGTCAAAATATCTAACTGCAAATTTAACTGTGTTGATACATTTTCCCGAATTGTAATATGTTTCAACCATTTCAGCAATATATTTAAGCGTTGTCATTTCTTCGAAAGAAACTTTTTTTGTGAAAAGAACTTCGTACGGAGCTTTGTCGTTGTAAACAATTCCGTATTTTTTTGAATCACGCCTGAGCCCTGAACCTCGCAAAAGCTTTAGAAAGCCAAGCTGGAGCTGTTCGGGATAAACGGAATAAACGTCGTTAAATGATTTTCCAAAAGATTTATAATCTTCAAAGGGAAGCCCTGCAATTAAATCGAGATGCTGATGAATGTTTTTAAAGCTTTTAATTTTTAAAACTTTTTTGAACAAATCATCAAGGTCGGTTTTTCTTTGAATTGCCGAAAGTGTGTTGAGGTTTGTTGATTGGACACCTATTTCAAGTTGGAAAAGCTGTTTTCGTGCTTTTTTCAGAACAGAGAACATATCTTCATCGAGAATGTCTGCCGAAACTTCAAAGTGAAAATTTGTTATTCCGTTGTCATTTTTAATTAGAAATTCCCAAATTGAAATTGCAAATTTTTTATGGCAATTAAAAGTTCTGTCAACGAATTTAACTTGTTTAACTTTTTTATCGAGAAAAAATTTTAGGTCGGAAAAGACTCTTTCAAGCGACAAAAAACGAACGCCTTGTTCAACGGAAGACAAGCAATATTGGCATTTATACGGACAGCCTCTTGATGCTTCGTAATAGATTATTTTATTTTCAAGGTTGGAAATTGAGTTGTCGTTGTATACAAACGGAATTTCATCGAGAGGGAGAGGGCTTCGATGGTTTGTAACTATAATTTTTTCGGAGTTTGAATATGCAATTCCGTTGATTTCGTCAAGGCGGGAAATGTTTTTATTTTCTCCGTTAAGATATGAAACAAGCTCGAAAGCGGTTTTTTCGCCTTCGCCAATGATAACAAAATCAATTCCTTTTTGAAACAAATAATCATATTCGTAGCTTACTTCCGGCCCGCCAACGATTATTTTAACGTTTGGCAATATTTTTTTGATTACGGAAATTATGTTTAAAATCATTTCGATATTCCATATATAGCAGGAAAAGCCAAGAACATCGGGTTTCATTTTATAAATTTCCGAAATTATAAAATCTTCGCTGTTGTTAATTGTGAATTCACAAACTTTAAGTTCTGTTCCGAATTTTCGGCAATATTTTTCGATGCTTCTTAATGCTAAGGAAGAATGAATAAATTTTGCATTAAGTGCCACAAAAATTGTTTTTATAAAAATCACTCCAACCTAATTAAAAATTGTTTTTTGTTTAAGAAGTTGCTTTAAATTTCAACAACTTCCGATAAAACTTTTCCAATGCTGTCGTGGATAACGAGATTGGCTTCGTTGTCATATGATGTTTTTGATTTATTTATAAGAACGAGTTTATTTCCTTTATAGTAGTTGACAAGACCCGCAGCGGGATAGACAACCAAAGAAGTTCCACCAACGATTAGAACATCGGCCTCACTTATGTATTTGCAAGCGGAAGTCCAAACATAGTCATCAAGTCCTTCTTCATAGAGAACAACGTCCGGTTTTACAAGCCCGTTGCATTTTTTACAGCGTGGAACTTTTTCGGAATTTAAAATAAAATCCACATCATAAAATTCGTTACATTTTGTGCAATAGTTTCTGAAAACAGAGCCATGGAGCTCGAAAACGTTTTTACTTCCGGCAAGCTGATGCAAATTGTCGATGTTTTGAGTTATGACGGCTTTAAGCTTTCCGGCTTTTTCCAAGGCAGCAAGTGCCAAATGTGCTTTGTTTGGCTTTGCTTCTTTATAAATTAAATTTTCTTTGTAATAATCATAGAACAACTCTGTATGTTTGACGAAAAACGAATGACTTATTAGATTTTCGGGGGGATAGCCATATTTATTTACAGCATTGTAAAGCCCGCTTTCACTTCGAAAATCGGGAATATTACTTTCTGTTGAAACTCCGGCACCTCCAAGAAAAACAATGTTGTTGCTTTCGTCAATTATTTTTTTTAGCTCTTCATATGCCATAAAATCACCTTTTTCTGAAAATATGTAATTTCGCAATTTTTTACAATATACCTAAGCCTAAAAAAATTATAATGTTATTATTAACAGATGGCGTTAAAAACGCCCATTAATTCAGTATGAGTTTGTATCTCTTACAGGATTAAACAGTAACTTCTACCGTCTAAAGAGGCGGGGGACTTACTTAATCTGTTAAATAAAATATAATTTTTAAGGAGTGGTACAAATGGATTTTGAAAAACTATTTGAAGAATTTAACAAAATGGGTGAACTGTGTCTTTCGGGAAAAGGGCAAAATGTTTTGTTCAAAGATTTAAGTTGGAACGAACACCCAACGTTTGAAGGCGTTGAACTGAAACACCTTATAACTTCAAAGGAAACAGACGGACAATTCAGCTATCATTTGGTTAGAATTGCTCCAAATAAAAAAATTGGAATTCACGTTCACGAAAAACAAACGGAAACTCACGAAATAATATCGGGGAACGGATTTTGCATAAACGACGGAACAAAAATAAACTACAAAACGGGTGTTATTTCAATTCTTGAAAAAAATACACCTCACGAAGTTGTTGCATATGAAAACGGACTTTTGTTGTTTGCAAAATTTATTCCTGCATTATGCTGAAACAGTGATTTGAAACGGAATTAAAATTTTATGTTTTAATGTTGTCAAGGAATTTTATCAAAAAAGTATGATAAAGTTCTTTGGCAACGATTGATAAAATTTTAGTTAAAGAAGCTTTTTGCAAGCACTTTTATAATCTGTTGGGGTAAGACCGACAATTTTCTTGAAATATTTTATAAAATGGCTTTGGTCATAAAAACCCGTATCAACAGCTGTTTTGGAAAAGCTCTCACCGTTTGATATTATTTTTTGGGCTTTTCTTATGCGGTTTTAAATTAGAAATTTGTGTGGAGTTATTCCCATTGTTTTTTTGAACTTTTTTATAAAATGATATTTGCTTGTGAATTCTTTTAAAGACATTTCGTTAATGCTTAAGTTGTTTTCGGGAAAGTTTTCGATATTATTTATCAAAATTTTTCCGATTTTTAAATTTTCGTTATATTTGAACTGTTTGAATTTATCTGTAATAAAATCAATTTTAAAATTTTTTAAATCAAAATTTAAATTTAAAATGTAGCTTTTGTTAATGCACAAAGTTATTGCGGAATATGGCGAAACAGGGGCTATACTGTGCGAAATGTATGGCGGAACAACAAAAATATCGTTTGTTTTCAAAATTTGATTTTTGTTGTTTATATTGAAATTAATTTCGCCGTTTGTAATAATTCCTATTGTAAAAACTGAAACGTGGTTGTGCAGAGGGTATGAAATTGAAGAGTTTTTGCAAATAATTATTTCAATGTCATTTGTTGCATTTCTATAATAGGCTATATTTTCGTATTTTTTCATAGAATAAAGTACCTCTGCAAACCAGCTTTGTTATTTCTTGTGTTTTTTTACAAATTTTTCGATTTTTTCCAATGCGATGTTAATATCGTTAATTGAATAAGCATATGAACAACGAATGAAGCCTTCGCCACATTCGCCCAAAGCATTTCCGGGAACAACGGCAACTTTTTCTTCGAACAACAGCTTTTCGCAAAATTCATCGGAAGTCATACCTGTTACGGAGATTGACGGGAATTGATAGAAAGCTCCCAAAGGTTCAAAACATTCAAGCCCCATATCTCTGAAACCTTTAAGCATAACTCGTCTTCTTCTATCATATTCTTTACGCATTTTTACAACGCTTTCTTCACAACTTCTTAATGCTTCAACCGCAGAATACTGGCTTATGGTTGGAGCACACATAATTATATATTGATGAATTTTGACCATTGCCGAAATAATATCGGGGGGAGCGGCGGCATAGCCAAGCCTCCAGCCTGTCATTGCATAGGCTTTTGAAAATCCGTTCAGAACGATTGTTTTGTCATACATTCCGTCAATTTCAGCAATTGAAACATGTTTTCTTTCACCGTAGGTGAGTTCGGAATAAATTTCATCACTTATAACGACAATATCTCTTTCACGCAAAACATCGGCGATTTTTTCAAGGTCTTCCCTTTCCATAATTGCTCCTGTTGGATTATTTGGATAGGGCAAAATTAGAGCTTTTGTTTTGTCGGTTATTTTTTCGAGAAGTTCTTCGGGAGTTAGCCTGAAATTATTTTCAACTTTTGTTGTTATAATTACGGGAACACCGCCCGCCATATTTATGCAAGGTTTATAGGAAACATATGACGGTTCGGGAAGCAAAACTTCATCTCCGGGGTTTAAAATTGCTCTTAATGCAACGTCAATTCCCTCGCTTGCACCAACGGTTACAAGAATTTGATTTGTATAATCATAATCACAATTGATTTTTCGTTTTAAATATTTTGAAATTTCTTTTCTTAATTCGAGAAGCCCCGCATTTGATGTGTACACCGTTCGACATTTTTCGAGAGTGTAAATTCCTCGCTCACGAACTGCCCAAGGCGTTTCAAAATCGGGTTCACCAACGCCGAGAGATATTGCACCTTCGATTTCGTTTGCAACATCGAAAAACTTTCGAATTCCGGAATATGGTATTTTTTGAATTTTATCGGCAATAAAAGACTTTTTATTTGTCATGGTGAAACAATCATCCTTTCATCACCTTTTTTTTCTTGTTCAAGAATAACGCCATGGTCCTTATATTTTTTGAGAACGAAATGTGTTGCTGTGCTAAGAACCGAATCGAGCGTTGAAAGTTTTGTTGAGATGAATGAAGAAATTTCTTTTATATTTTTACCTTCCATAATTACGGTTAGGTCGAATGCACCGGACATAAGGTAGACTGCTTTGACTTCATCGAAATTTTGAATTCTTTGGGCAATTTTATCAAACCCCTGATCTCTTTGAGGAGTAACTTTAACTTCGATAAGTGCTGTAACATATTCTCTTTCGGTGTTATCCCAATTTATGAGAGTGCTGTATCCACAAATGATATTTTGTTTTTCCATATCAGAAATTGAATTTTTAACATCTTCCTCATTTTTTCCAAGCATATCTGCAATTTGTTTGGTGGATATTCTGCTGTCATTTTCCAAAAGTTCAAGAATATCTTTTTCCATAGATGTAACCCCTTTCTAAAAATTGCATTTTAACGGTTATGGGTTGTACTTAAAAAGCTAATAGCTAATAGCTATAGTATTCGTATTTTTAAAAGAAAAAATACTCATAACCAATGGCGTAAACGCCAAATACAATATTCGTATTTTTTAAGAAAAAAAATACTCATAACCAATGGCGTAAACGCCAAATACAATATTCGTATTTTTTAAGAAAAAAAATACTCATAACCAATGGCGTAAACGCCAAAATAATATTCGTATTTTTTAAGAAAAAAATACTCATAACCAATGGCGTAAACGCCAAAATAATATTCGTATTTTTTA
>CAZHGC010000014.1:50529-69148 GCA_964531385.1 uncultured Lachnospiraceae bacterium
AGAAAAAAATACTCATAACCAATGGCGTAAACGCCATTGGTTAAATTATACTCCATTTTTGGGATTAATAAAAGCCTAATTTGCTATTTTTTTTAATTTAAGCCGGTTTGTAAAAATAATTTTTATAACAGCTATGTTTTTTATAAAAGATTTGAGAAAAATACAAATTTTAAACATAAATTTTACATTTATACAAAAATGTTTTGACAAAACATAAAAAAACAAATACAATTTATATATAGAAAGGTTGATTGTTTTTTAATTTAATTATTTGAAATTTTGAGACACCAAGAAAAACGGCACAAAATTAAATTTTTTGCGAAAATCAATTTTATTGTGTTTTGTGCTGTGTTCTTGATTTTGACAACTTTGGCTAATATAGGGGAGGGGTGCTTGTGGATATATCCGAAGCGGAATTTAAAGATATAACTTCATACGTTGAAACAAATTACGGAATAAACTTAAAGCAAAAGAAAAAATTGATAATAGGTCGCCTTGAAAATTATCTTGTTAGAAACGGCTACAAAAGTTACAGCGAATATATGCAAAAAGTTAAAAACGATTCAACCGGTGCGGAAGCAAATGTTCTTATAAACCATTTAACAACGAATCACACTTATTTTTTAAGAGAAAATCTGCATTTTAACTATATGCGTGATATAATTTTGCCAAAGCTTTTTGTTTCGGAGCAGAGCAAAAAATCTTTATATATATGGTCGGCTGCGGCATCAACAGGCGAAGAGCCTTATACAATAGTTATGACTCTTCACGATTTTTTTAGACAAAAGCCTGACAAATGGGACACTCGCATATTGGCAACAGATGTTTCAACGCAGGCAATTCAAACGGCAAAAGAGGGAATATATATGAAAGAGCAACTTGATGTTCTTTCTCCTTCTTGGAAAAAAATATATTTTGAAAATTATTCGGAAGACAAAATGCGTATTAAACAAGAAGTGCGTGATGATGTAATTTTTAGAATACAAAATTTAATGCAGCCTTTTAATTTTAAAAATAAATTTCACATAGTTTTTTTAAGAAACGTAATGATATATTTTGAAGATTATACAAAATACAAATTGATAAACAAAATTTATGATTGTATGCAACCGGGAGGATATTTATTTATTGGAATGTCCGAAGTTTTGGACAAGCGAAACACAAATTTTAAATATATACAATCTTCAATATATCAAAAAATATAAACCTTGGAGGTCATTATGAAAAAAATTAGAGTATTGGTAGTCGATGACTCCATTTTATTCCAAGAATTTCTCGTTAGAGCGATAAACAGCGATTCCGATTTGGAAGTTGTTGCAACCGCAAAAGACCCTTTTGAAGCAAGAGACGCAATTATAAAATATAAACCTGACGTTATGACACTTGACGTTGAAATGCCAAGAATGAACGGAATTGAATTTTTGAGACAGCTTTTGCCACAATATAAAATGCCTGTGGTAATGGTTAGTTCGTTGAACGAAGTTGTATTTGATGCTCTTGCCGCAGGTGCGGTTGATTTTGTTACAAAGCCTTCTTCATTGACGGCTCAAAATATACACGAATTTGTTGAAACAGAGCTTGCTCTTAAAATAAAGGCTGCTGCAACCTCAAAAGTTTCAACTATTTCAAGAGAAATTGAACCAAAACGCACGCCGATAAATGCTGTTTCGGCTTCGCCAAACGGTCGGATACATTTAATTGCAATTGGAGCATCAACAGGCGGAACGGAAGCAATTTTGAGCATTTTAACCCAGCTTGAGCCTGATGTTCCAGGAATTGTTATAACCCAGCATATGCCTCCGGGATTTACTTCAATGTATGCAAAGAGGCTTGATTCAAAATGTTCAATAAAGGTTAAAGAAGCGGAAACGGGCGATATTGTTCAAAAAGGAACAGCATTAATTGCTCCTGGCGACAAACATATGACAGTTTACAAAGAAGGCGGAGTTTACAAAGTTAAATGTTATTATGGTCAAAAAGTTAGTGGTCATTGCCCATCGGTTGATGTTCTTTTCGATTCTGTTGCAAAGGCGGCAAACAGAAATGCAATGGGAATAATTTTAACGGGAATGGGTGCAGACGGCGTTACAGGGCTTTTGCTTATGCGTTCGAAGGGTGCCGAAACAATTGGTCAGGACGAGGCAAGCTGTGTTGTATATGGAATGCCGAAAGTTGCGTTCCAATCGGGTGCTGTTAAACATCAGCTTTCTCTTCAAAGTATTCCGAGAAAGATATACCAAATTTTAAGTGCATCAAGATAAATTTTTGCTGACGTTAAAATTGCATATATTCAAAAAAAGAACCGCAAAAAATGAAATGATTTTTGCGGTTCTTTTTCGATTGTGAATGCTGTTTGAAAAAAGGGGTTGTGAAAAAATCACAACCCCTTTAACTACTTAAAAATCAAAGAAATTATTTTGCAGCAGTAGTTGCATCTTCAATAGTGATACCGTTCTTTTCTGCAAGGTCTTTAATTTTCTGAGTGTATTCTTCGTATTTTTTAGTAACTTCGTCAATTTGATCTTGTTCTTTGAAATCGTTAGCTTTACCGGCAATTTCCTGACCATAGTTAGCAACTTCCTGAGAAAGAGCCTGGAATTCAATCAAAGATTCTTCGTCCAATTTGTCAACATTGTTGCTTAAAGTTTGGATAGCATTGCCAAGGTTCTGAGAAGCTTCAACGTTCTTTGTAGCGTCAAGACCACAGCCTGTGAACAAAGAGAAAGACAAAACAGCAACCCCAATAAGTGATAATAATTTTTTCATTAAAGTATACCTCCTAAAATATCAATTATGAATAATTTGTGAACTTATTCTGAAAACAAGTATACCACACAGAAAAGGCAATGTAAATAGTTTTTTTGAAATTTTTCTAAAAAACTCGCATTTTATCAATAAATACAAAAATAAAACGTTTGATTTTGAAGTGGTTGCAAAAAAAGTACAACTTTATTTTAAATCATATAAATTTTTTGTGTAGAAATTGTTATAATGGGCGAAATTTAGAAAGTTGGGCAAAAAAATATTTTATTGAGCCGAAAGTTCTTCAAGCGTTTTAATTGAGATATTGTTTGATTTTGCAATTTCTTTTAATTTAGCTGAATAATCAGCATATTTAACAGTGTATTCATCAACTTTATCCTGAGTTAATGTGTCTTTTTCAACTTCTTCTGCATATTTTTGAATTTCTTCCGATAATTTTTGGAACTTTGCTTTTGAAGCATCATCTATTTTATCAGCTTCTTGAGCTATGGACAACAAAACAGAGAAAAGGTCTTTTGTTGATTGTTCAAATTTTGTTGTGTCAAGGTTTTCGAGGTTAAGCTCTGCGTTTTCTTCGGATTCTGCCAAAACCAAATCATTGCCAACCTGAGTAACAACATAGTTTTCCTCATCGTTTGTTAAATCTTCTGTTAAATCTTCTGTTAAATTTTCTGTTAAATCTTCTGTTTCTGCCACAGCTTCGGTTGTTGTTTCTGTTACAGTTTCGGTTGTTGTTTCGGCTTCGTCATCACAACAGCCCGCAAACAAGGAAAGAGACAATGCGGAAACGCATAAAATTGATACTAACTTTTTCATAAAAATACCTCCTGAAATATGTAATAATAATTGAATTTTGGCAAAATATATTGCCGATAAAAACTCATTATTTATGATAGCATAGTTCAAAATTAATGTAAAGCGTAAAAATTATATTCATAAATTTTTAAGAATTATTTTGAAATTAGTCTTCAACAACAGCGATTTGAATTTCTTTGAAAAAGTTTTTAACATATTCTTCCCAAGCCAAATCAAGCTCCTTATTCAAAGCAAAAGTTTTTTGTGCTGTTCCTGTTGTGCAAACAACCTTATCTTTTTCGAAAACAAAGTTTAGAAATAATGCAGCGGCATTGTCTGAAATTTTTTCCAAAAGTTCTTTTGGTGCGGAAATTACAAATTTCATATAAGCCGGTTTTACTTTTCCTTTTACAAATTCAAAAACATATGGCCTGATTTTTTCCCATTTACAAAAAAACACGTTTGAAGTTTCTTCTTGAGATGTTTCTTCGTCAAGTTCCTGTTGTTGTTTTATGATTTTGCCGTCAATATCGAATTTTGCAAAAGATTGAATTTCAACGGTTCTGAGTTCAAAATTGTCAAAATAATGTTCTCTTAAAATTTTATTCATAAAATTTTTAACTTCGGTGTCGCAAATATAAAAAACGTACATACAAGCCCCTCCTTAAATTAATGCAATTTAATTTTTGTTTATGACAGCTTCTGCACAACGAACACCGTCAACTGCCGCCGAAACAATTCCTCCGGCATAGCCACAACCCTCGCCACAAGGTAAAATCCCCTCGACATTTGACATAAAATTCTCGTTTCTGACAATTCGAACAGGCGAAGAACTTCTTGTTTCGGGAGCCGTCATAATTGCATTTTTGTTGGCAAAGCCTTTGATTTTTTTATCAAAAGCTTTTATTCCCTCTTGCAAGGAAAAATAAATTTCTTTTGAAAATATTTTTGAAAAATCGCTTCCGACAATGCCGGGCAAATATGTTGGGAGAACGTCTTTAAATTTATTTTTTGAAATTTCTGTTGGAACCCCAGAAAGAAAATCACCAACGGTTTGAACGGGTGCAAAATAATTTTCTCCGCCGGCAAAAAATGCTTTTTCTTCAATTTGCCTTTGATATTCAACTCCTGCAAGAGGGTGGGAGGACTTGAAATCATTTGAGCCGACACCAACCAAAACAGCACTGTTTGCGTTTTTTCCGTCACGCTTATAATAGCTCATTCCGTTTGTAACAATTTTTCTTTCTTCGGAGGTTGCTCCAACAACAAGCCCTCCGGGACACATACAGAATGTGTAAACACCTCTGCCGTTTTCCAAATGGGTGAAGAGTTTATAATCTGCCGGAGGAAGATATTTTGCAAAATCGCCGTATTGCGATTTGTTTATAAAATCTTGCGAATGTTCAATTCTTACACCAATGGAAAAAGCTTTTTGTTCGATGTTGATGTTTTTTTCAAAAAGCATTTTAAATGTGTCTCTTGAGCTGTGGCCAATTGCGAGAATTAGGTTGTTTGTTTCAAATTCCGAAACGCCTTTTTCGTTTTTAACAATCACCTTTTTTAAAACACCGTTTTTTTCTTCAAAGTTAATCATTTGCGTATTAAAATGGACTTCTCCGCCGAGTGAAATTATTTCGTTTCTTATGTTTTTAACCATATTAACCAAATTATCGGTTCCAATATGAGGTTTTGCCAAGTATAAAATTTCTTTAGGAGCACCGGCTTTAACAAATTCGTTTAAAACAAAGCCACAACGGGGGTCTTTAATTCCCGTTGTAAGCTTTCCATCGGAAAAAGTTCCTGCACCGCCTTCACCAAATTGAACGTTTGATTTTGGATTTATTTTTCCATTTTGTCGAAAAGCTTCAACATCTTTTGTTCGTTCCTCAACGCATTTTCCTTGTTCGATGATTATTGGCATTGCTCCGGCTTTTGCAAGAACAAGCCCCGCCATAAAACCCGCCGGCCCAAAGCCAACAATAATTGGTCTTTTATCAAATTTTTGTTTTTCAATTAAATATTCAAATTTTTTTTCAAGGGAAACATTTTTTATTTTTAAAAAATTTTTTTCATCAACTCCGGAAACTTCAACGTCAACAGCAAAAATATAGACAACGTTATCTTTTTTTCGTGCATCGACAGATTGCTTTGCAATTTTTATTTTGCAAATATTTTTTTTGTTGATGTGCAGAATTTTTGCAACATTTTCTTTTAAAACATTCAAATCGATATTTTTTTTGACAGATATTTTAATATTTGAAATTCTAATCATAAATCCACCTCAACAATCGTTCAAAATCGCCATTGCGGCAGATTTTCCTGCCAAAACTCCCGAAGACCAAGCCCATTGCAAATTAAAACCTCCGCAATCTCCGAAAATGTCCAAAACTTCGCCGGAAGCGAAAAGACCTTGAACGATTTTTGATTGCATGGTTTTAAAGTCAAACTCATCGGTTGAAGCCCCGCCTGCGGTAACCTGTGCATTGTTCCAGCCGTTTTGACCGACAATTTTAAATTCAAATTCTTTTATTAAATTTGCCATATTCCAAAGCAAATCTTTGCTTAAATTGGAAACGGAAAAAGAAAGTTTTTCAATTCCCGATTTTTTTGCAATTACATTTCCGATTTTTTTGTTTAAAAGCCCAACAAAAAAATTTTCCATAGTTAGATGGTTAAGATTTTTCTTCCTTTCCGAAAGTAAATCGAAAATTTCTTTTTTTGAAAGTTCGGGCATAAAGTCGAGAACAATTGAACAGCCGTTTTTCATTGCTGAAATTGTTGAAAGCTGAAAAATTGGCGGGCCGGAAAGACCGTAATCTGTGAAAAGAACTTCGCCGAATTCTTCTTTTAAAACTTTTTTGCCGGAAATTATTTTAACATTTCCTGTAAATTTAATTCCTTTAAGACCTTTGACAATGTCTTTTTCGGTTTTAAGCTGAACCAAAGCGGGGTTAAGTTTTGTTATGGTATGCCCCAAATTTTTTAAAATTTTAAAACCACTTCCGTTTGAGCCGAGATTTGGCGAAGCACAACCGCCAGCCGAAACAATAACTTTTTCGGAATTTAGAACATTTCCCGAAAAAGAGGTTATTTTAAATTTTTTTCCGATTTGTGTTATTTCTTTAACTTCAAATCCTGAAATTATTTCAATTCCGAGGTTTGAAACTTCATTTCTCAGGCAATCCAAAACAGAAGAAGCTTGTTCGCTGTATGGATACATTTTTCCGTTGTCCTCTTCTTTTGGATATATGCCGATTTTTTGAAAGAAATCGAGTGTGTCAAAAACGGAGAATTGCTTTAAAGCGAATTCAACGAAATTTGGGTTTTTTCCGTAAAAATTATAAACGGAAGTGTTTAGATTTGTAAAATTACAGCGACCGTTTCCGGTCGCCAAAATTTTTTTACCAACTCTGTCCATTCTTTCCAAGATTATAACTTTTCCTTTTTCTCCGAGAATTTTTGCGGCAAAAATTCCACCGATGAGCCCCGAAGCACCTCCGCCAACAATTGCTAAAACAGGCTTTTTCATTTTATTCCTCCACAAGTTTTTCTTTTGAACCGAGAACAATTAAAATATCTGATTTTCCACATTTTTCCGAATCAACGACAACTTCGCAAGTTGTGAAAAAATCTGTAAGGTCTTCGCCGATTCCGTCTTCTTTAACATATATTTTTGTTTCTTGAATTTTTTCAGATTCATCGCCGATTGAAGAAACGGAAAAACCGTTTTTTGAAAGAAGTTCTTTTGCTTTTCCGGCAAGACCTGTTGTATATCCGCCGTTTAAAATAACGATGTCTTTTCCAACGCTTGACTGAACCGTTGAACTTTTGGAAGCAGTTGAATTGTAAATTTCGTTAATCATTTCTTTTGTTTCTTTTTTATTGACAACGTAATAAGAACCGCCGTTTTTTGAAGGGTTTCCGGGCAAAGTGTGACCTTTAACTTTGTCGGAATTGAAACCGTCTATAGCTCCGATATATGCGACAATATCGGAAATGCTTGCATCTGTATCAACATATTCGACAATTGTTTTAATGTATGATGTTGGGTTTGAAAGTATTTTGTCTTTTTGAAGAGCCTGTGCCAAAAATGCTTTTATAAAATCACGCTGAACCTCAACCCTGTGCAAATCTGCCATTGCATAACCTTTTCGAAAACGAACAAGCTGTTCGGCTTTTTCGCCGTCAAGGTGTTGCATTCCGGGTTTTAGGTCAATTACAAACCCTGCTTTGTCGTCGTAATAAAGCCTTTGTTCAACATTGTAATCAACTCCGCCGATTGAGTCGACCAAATATCTAAATCCTTCGAAATTAACTTTTGCATAATAATCGATTTTAACGTCAAGAAGTTCTTCGACTTGTTTTTCAAGGAAATCCATTCCGTTTGTTTCTCCGCCATAGGAATGAACCGCATTTATTTTCATTTCGTTAGAAGTTAAATTTGATATGTTTCCTTGCATAACTTTAAATCGGTCGGTTGGAACTTTAACAAGCGTATCTCTTGGAATTGAAATTAAGTCGAGTTGTTTGCTGACAGAGTTGAAACAGCCGAGCATAATTGTATCGGTTCGGGTTTCGTCTTTGTCAACGCCAACAATAAGGAATGTTGTTTTTTCGGGAACGGATGTTTTAAAAATGTCGGAAATGAAATTTGGACTGTTTTTAAAATAATCGTCATCAACATCATCGTTTAAATAAGTGTATGAAATGTATCCGCCCATAATCGCAACGTATGCAAAAACGATTGAAAATAAAATTAGAAAGAACTTTCTGATTGGGTGTCTTTTTTTTATTTTTCTTTTTTGGGGAACTCTTTTTTTTGCTTTCACAGGATAAATTTCAATTCCTTTCCTTTTGTCGATATTGTTGTAATTATCGAAATCATCGGCACTGTCGTCATAATCGTCATAATCATCATAATCGTCATCATAATCATCGAAATTATCATAATTGTTATGGGTGTCGTTTTTATAATCGTTTTGATAAGAGTTGTTTTCGTTGTAATCATCATAATCATCGTAACCGTCATTATAATTATAAAGCTGTTTTCGTGTTTTTCGATTATTTCGATTTATAACGTCGTAAAAGTTATCGGGAGAGCTTTCTGATTTATTATTATGTTTTTTTGTGTCAAATTCATTTGTTTTGTTTTTATTAATTTTTTTTCTATTGTTATCCATAAAATTCCTCCATTAAGACGCTATGTAAAAACTGCCTTAAATGTAAAAATTAAAGTAAAATTCGCTATGTAAATTATTTGTGCCATCTATCTGAAAGCATTCTCGGAACATAAAAAATTGAACGAAAAATCCAATCGATTATCATTGCAAGCCAAATTCCGAACATATTCATATTTAAGTATACACCAAAGAACCATGCTCCCAAAATTCGGCAAAATATCATACTTATCATTGATATTTTCATTGTGAAAGAAGCATCGCCGGTTGCACGAATTGCGTTTGGCAAAATGAACGAGCTTGGCCAAAAAATTGGAACGGTTATGAAAAGAAGATACATAAGACTTCTTGCAATTTCGATAATTTCGCAATCATACGTAAACAAATTGACGAGAGGTGTGAACAAAATGAAAAATGCTATGCACATAAAGACTTCGCAAATCATAGCCCAAACCGTTTGGGAAATCATAACTTTTCGTGTTCGCTTTATGTCTCCCGAGCCGAAAGCAACACCTGTTAACGGAACACAAGTTATTTGAAGCGTTCTTGCGGGAAGCTGGAGAAAATTTGCAAGCGAGTTGCAAATTGCGTTTGCTGTTAATGCGGGAGTTCCCATTCCAGACATAAAAACTTGAACGATAATTTTTCCGCCGTTGAAAGCAAGAGTGTCAAGCGAGCTTGGAACGGCAATTTTAAGCATTGGCATAAGAATTGTTTTATTAAGTTTTAAAGGAAATTTTCTTATTTTTATAACTTTTGGCTTTTTTAACAAAATGTATACAACAACTGCCGTTGAAACAATTCTTGATGCCAAAAGCCCAAAGCCAACACCCGAAACTCCCATATTCAAGCAATTTATGCAAACAAGGGAAACGGAAACATAAAATATGTTTGCCAAAAACGAGCCGAAAAGCGAAGAAAAATTATCTCCCAAAGCACGCCGTATTCCGCTTATAACATAGAAAACGGAAAGCAACGGCAAGGAAGAAGCTGTGAAAAACAAATAATCCGATGCTGCTGTTAGAACGTCTTGCTCTGCACTATTGAAAAGGATATATAAAATTTCTTCTCTGAAAACAACAAGCAAAGCCCCCAAAAGAACAGAAACATAGAGGGCAAGGGTTATTGATTCTTCAGCGGTTTTAACGGCAGTTTGGGGTTCGCCCCGCCCAACGGCTTGGGAAACAACTGCCGTAATTCCGGTTGAAATTGCAACAAAGATATTCATAAAAAGGAAATTCATACTATCGACAAGCCCAACGCCCGAAACTGCCGCAGCACCAACAGTGCTTACAAGCATTGTTCCGAGCATTGTAACAAGAGTTGCAAGACCTTGTTCAAGCAAAACAGGCAAATACACTGTTGTTATTTGCGTTTTTTTGAAATTTCTCATTTTATGCGCCTCCTTGGTCGCAAAAAGCAAAAAAATTATTTTTGTGGTTTAAACGAACTTTTTAAAGAAACAATTCTGTTGAAAACAAGGTTTTCATCGGTTGAGTGTTTGTAATCAACGCAGAAATAACCGTTTCGAATGAATTGAAATCTATCCATTGGTTTTGCATTTTTTATTTCTGGTTCGCACATACAATTTTCGGCAACAACGAGCGAATTTGGATTGAAAGAATAACCTTTTTCATTTTCTTCATCGGGGATTGTTAAACTGTCATAAAGCATTGCACTGACTTTAACGGCAGTTGGAACGGAAACCCAATGGATTGTTCCTTTAACTTTTCTTTCAGTGAAGTTGAGCCCGCTTTTTGTTGCGGGGTCATAGGTGCAATGAACTTCTGTAACGTTGCCGTTTTCATCTTTGACAAAATCTGTGCAAGTTACGAAATAGGCACCTTTTAGGCGAACTTCTTTTCCAACGGAGAGCCTGAAAAACTTTTTGGGGGCATCTTCCATGAAGTCGCTTCTTTCAATGTATAATTCTCTTGAAAAAGGAACTGTTCTTTTTCCCATTTCTTCGTTATTTGGGTGATTTTCAATTTCCAACATTTCCGTTTGACCTTCCGGATAGTTGGTTATTATGAGTTTAATTGGATCTAACACTGCCATAACGACAGGTGTTTTTTCTTTTAAATCTTCTCTTATGCAATATTCAAGCTGAGCCGTATCGACAACGCTGTTTGCTTTTGAAACGCCAATCATATCGCAAAACATTCTTATTGCTTCAGGTGTGTAACCTCTTCTTCGAATTCCGGAAAGCGTTACAAGGCGAGGGTCGTCCCAGCCGTCAACTTTTCCTTCTTCAACGAGTGCCCTTAAAAATCTTTTTCCCATTATTGTGTTTGATAAATTAAGTTTTGCAAATTCGATTTGTCGTGGTTTAACGGGAAAATCAATTTCGTTGACAACCCAATCGTACAGCGGTCTGTGGTCTTCAAATTCCATTGTACAGATTGAATGGGTTATTTCTTCGATTGCGTCTTCAACGGGGTGTGCAAAGTCATACATTGGGTATATGCACCATTTATCGCCCGTTGCGTGGTGGGTCATATGGGCAATTCTGTAGATAACAGGGTCACGCATATTGATATTTGGCGAAGCCATATCAATTTTTGCACGAAGAGTTTTTTCACCGTCTTTAAATTCTCCATTTTTCATTCTTTCGAAAAGATTGAGGTTTTCTTCAACGGAGCGGTTTCTGTAGGGGCTTTCTGTTCCGGGGCTGTTAAGCGTTCCTCTTGCATTTTTCATTTCTTCCGCAGTCATATCACAAACGAAAGCTTTTCCTTTTTTTATGAGCAAAACAGCGTATTCATACATTTTATCAAAATAGCTTGATGCAAAATAAAGTCTGTCTTCCCAATCGAAGCCAAGCCATTTAATGTCGTTTTTAATTGAATTGACAAATTCTGTGTCTTCTTTTGCGGGGTTTGTGTCATCAAAACGAAGATTGCATTTTCCTCCATATAAATTTGCAAGCCCAAAATTCAAACAAATACTTTTTGCGTGACCTATGTGCAAATATCCGTTTGGTTCGGGCGGAAAACGAGTGTGAATTTTGTTAAGTTCGCCTTTAAGGTCTTCGTTTATAAGGCTATGTATAAAATTTCCTGTTCCTCCCAAAGCGTTATCATCTTGTAAATTTATATTTTCATTTTCCATTTGTAAAATCCTCCCGTAAAAACTGTGTATTTTAAAATCTTTTTGAAGAAAAATCTTTGTGATAAAAAAGAGTTTTGCAACCCTCACAATATCCAAAACGTAAAATTTTATCGGTTGTTTCGTTTGCGAGAGTGAAATCTAACAATACTTTTTTATTTTCTCCGGTTTCTTCGCAAATATGTTTTTCAAAATAATAATTTTTTGATTCTTGGAATTTTTCGACGTTTTTAAAAACGTCTTTAATTTCTTGCAATAAGTCCATAATCTCCTCCGAAATACAAAACTTTTATCTTTTTATTATAGAATAATTTTAAGGTCACGTCAAATTTTATTTTTTTGAATTATTTGTAAATATTCAAAGCGAATTGGAATATTATAAATCATGGAAAGCGATTGATTTTTTGCTTAATTTTATTTTTTGTGGTTTAATGTTTTTGCCAAAATATTTTTATCAACAAAACAGTGCTTTTGTTTTTGTACAGTTCAACTACTTATTTACCGTTCAAAAATCCATTTTGAAAAGAAAGTGTACAATTTGCACAAAATATTGGCATAACTTTTACACTTTTAATAGTTTTTTATACATTTTCTTTACAAGATTGTTAAAATCATTGTATTTTTTTGATTTTTATAATATAATGAAAATTGATAATTGGTGTGATAACGATAAATTAAAAATGAAAAATTTAAAACTTAAATATTTTTTAATTTTTATAAAAATAATTTTGGAAATTTGTTTAAAAATATAAGTGTTTTTTGTTTAAATAAATTTATATCTTTTTCATAGTTTCCTCAAAATCTTATAAGGGGTGGTATTTACGGAACCGACAATGTTTGAAAATGAAAATTCTCCAGCAATAAAAATAGGAAGTGCTTTAATAGATGAAAATTGTTATTTAAAAATAGCAGATGAAAGCGTATATCGTTTTTTGGGCGAATTTTCAATTTTTCCGATAACAAAAAATATTCATCCCGACTATCTCGAAAAGTTTAAACAAAAAATAAGTTCTCTTCCTTTGGATAAAGAAGATTTCATAATTTTGAAACTCAGATATACAGCGAATATTCCTCGCTCAACAGATTCTGATGAAAATTATGTTATTTCTGAAAATCAATATGTTCCTGTTGTGATTTTTATGAAAAAAGGTTTTGCGAAAGTTAAAAATTATAGTTTTATAAACATAGAAATACACCATATTATATATTTAAAAGAATGTGCAAACAATCTTAACCGAATTGTTAAAAGATACACTTCCCTTCTAAGCTTATATGATGATTTATGTTTTGAATATAAAACTTCTGACGAAAGTTTTGTTCTTTTTCGTTTTAAGGGTGATAGCGAAAAGTTTGAATATAAAGGCTCTTTATCCGATTGGCAGGAAAAATTAAAATCGGAAAACAGCATAACGCCAAAAAATCGAGCTTCTTTCGCAAAATTGTTTTCGGATATAAAAAGTTGTTCTTCAAGTTTCTTTTGTGTTATAAAAACAAATATTCTTTCAAACGGAGACGATTTTGAAGACGTTCATATAAAAGGTTTTACAATAGCAGAGTCGCCAAGCGAAAAAATTGTTCTTGGAACGATAAAAACTTCTGGTTCATATTCTGCCGCAGATTTGGACTTTTTCAGAAATCAAGCCGACCTTGACAGTTTGACAGGGCTTTTAAACAAAAAAGCCGTAACAAATGCAATTCTCACACGTTTAAAATCGGAAGTTGCAAAGTCAACTTCGTTAATTATGATGGACGTTGATTATTTTAAAGATATAAACGACAATTACGGTCATATGTTTGGTGATGAAGTTTTAAAAACCGTTGCAAATATCTTAAAAAATGTAATTGGTGACAGAGGAATAATTGGTCGTTTTGGCGGTGATGAATTTTTAATAACGGTTGAAAATGTTGATGATGAAACAGAGTTGAGAGCAATTTTGAAATCAATTCGTTCCCAAATTGAATGGGCATATTCCGGTCAGATTAAAATTTCAACTTCGCTTGGTGTTGCAACATATCCAAAAGATGCGGATAATTATGAAACTCTTTTAAAGATTGCGGATAAGTGCTTATACATAGCGAAAGAAAAAGGAAGAAACCGTTTTATAATTTACAGAAAAGAGCAACATGGAACGCTTTCATATGTTGATTTGAACTCAAAAGCAATTTCAATGATTCCAAAAGTTAGCATAGCACAAAAAAGCGACCATATTTGCCAAATAATAAAAACGCTTTCACATTCAAATAATGATGAGGACAGAATAAAGAATGTTGCCGACTCATTAAAAGATTATTATTCTTTTGACAAATGTATGATTTTTTATGGAAGCGAATTGGCACCGGTTTATTCCTATAACGCAACAGACGAAGATTTAAAAATAACGTCGTTGTTGGACGGTTATAAAGATATATTTGACAACAGAAATATTCTTTCAATTGGAAATTATATAAGTGTTGAGGCAAAAAATCGTGAATTATACAATTTCCTTTTTGCAACGAAAAATTATTCCGCAATTCAATATTTAATAACCGACGAAGAAAACAACATAAAAGGCTTAATTTTTATATCAACTTGCAACCACACAAATAAATGGTCGGAAGTTGACACAAATTATTTAACAATAATATTTAAGCTTATATCAGAAGCTTTAAACGAGCAATAATAATTTTTGATAAAAAAATATTGACTTTTTTTGAATTTATTTGATAAAATATATTCAATCGAGTTGCTTTAAGCGTAAGTCCAGATTTGGGCTTACGCTTTTTTGTGCAAAAAAATGGAGGTAAGAATATTATGGAAGAAAAAAACGTTAATAAAATGGGTGTTATGCCTATTGGGAAGCTTATGATGTCTATGGGACTTCCAATGATTTTGTCGATGATGATGCAAGCTTTTTACAACATTGTTGACAGTGCTTTTGTTTCGAATATGGCAGAAAACGGAGAAGCGGCACTTAATGCACTGACTTTGGATTTTCCAATTCAAATGCTTATGGTTGCTGTTAGCATTGGAACGGGCGTTGGAACAAATGCTCTTTTGGCAAAAAGTCTTGGTATGAACGATAAAGAAAGGGCAAGCAGAGCGGCGGGAAATGCAATTTTTCTTGGAGGAATTATTTATATTATTTTTGTCGTGTTCAGCTTTTTTGGAATTGAAATTTATGTTTCTTCTCAAACGTCAAATCCTTTAATTTATGAAATGGCGGTTGATTATTTGCGAATTTGTTCTATTGCATCTGTTGGAGTTGTATTTTTTGCTGTTTTTGAAAAAGTTTTGCAGGCAACGGGAAGGTCTTTGTTTTCAACAATTGCACAAATTTCGGGTGCGGTTGTTAATATTATTTTAGACCCAATTATGATTTATGGGCTTTTTGGATTTCCGGAAATGGGAGTTTGCGGAGCGGCTTATGCAACGGTTATTGGACAAATTGTTTCATTTTTTGTTGCTCTCATATTTCATCTTAAATATAACAAAGAGTTGTCAAACGGGATTAGATATATTAAGCCTTCGAAAAAAACCATTTTGGAAATTTACGCAATTGGAGTTCCGGCAATTATTGCACAAGCTTTGATGTCGGTTATGACATATGGTCTTAATATTATTTTTGAAAGAGTTGGCGAAGCTGTTGTTACGGCATATGGACTTTTTTATAAAATTCAGCAATTTATTTTGTTTGCGGCTTTTGGACTTAGAGATGCAATTACACCGATTGTTTCTTTCAACTATGGTATGGGAAGTAAGGAAAGGGTTTTTGAAGGAATTAAATTTGGAATGATTTACACACTTGGAATTATGGTTTTTGGCTTTGTTGTTCTTGAAATTTTTGCAAATCCGTTGGCTTCAATTTTTGATTTGTCAGGAGAAACTTATGACCTTTGTGTCAGTGCAATAAGAGTTATTTCTTTCAGCTTTGTTTTTGCGGGAGCAAACATTGCGTTTCAAGGCATTTTTCAAGCCCTTGACAGTGGATTTGAATCTTTGATAATTTCTGTTTGCAGACAATTTTTGCTTGTTTTGCCTGTTGCCTGGCTGTTTTCTTTAATTGCCATTGAATTTAGCGAATATGTTTGGCTTATGTGGCTAACTTTTATAATTGCCGAGGGAGCATCAACTTTAATTGGTTGTTTATTTATGAAAAGAGTTTTGGGAAAAAGATTTTCGGGAATTAAGTGAGATTAAATGAATGACATTTTGTTAAAAATGCCATAATTGTGTTTTTGCGAAAAAATCAAGTGTTAGTCCTTTTTTGGTGACACTTGATTTTTTATTTGGCAAATTTTTAATTATCTGTATTGTAGCGAAAAAAACAAATTGTGCAAAAGATGTTTGTTTTTCTTAAAGTTATGTTATAATAATGGAAATGCTGTTAATTTGAGAAACAGGTTAAAAAATTGAAAAGATTTTTGTTTTTGAAATATATTTTTGGAGGGATTTTTTTGCTTAGAATGAAAGAACTTATCGAAATTTTAAATAAGGCTTCGAAAAGCTATTATCAAGATAACGTCAGTATTATGAGCGACAAAGAATATGATGACCTTTATGACGAGCTTGTCTGTCTTGAAAAAGAAACGGGGGTTACTTTATCTGAAAGTCCAACTGTCAACGTTGGATATGAAGTTTTGGGAAGCCTTAAAAAAGTTAGGCACGAATCACGTATGTTATCTTTAGACAAAACGAAAGAACCGGCAAAGCTTAAAGCATTTTTGGGCGAAAACAAGGGGATTTTGTCTTGGAAGATGGACGGGCTTACGGTTGTTCTTCGTTATGAAAACGGAGAACTTGTTCAAGCACTTACAAGGGGAAACGGAGAAATTGGAGAGGATATTACACACAATGCGAAAGTTTTTAAAAACATTCCGCTTAAAATAAGTTATGATAAAGAGCTTGTTTTAAGAGGGGAAGCAGTTATTTCTTTTAAGGATTTTGCGAAAATAAACGAAACTCTCGATGAAAATGAAAAATATAAAAATCCGAGGAATTTGTGTAGCGGAACTGTTAGACAACTTAACAGCGAAATTGCGGCAAAAAGAAATGTTTGCTTTTTGGCATTTGCACTTGTTTCTGCGGTTGATGTTGATTTCCACGACTCTAAATATGAAAAAATGGAATGGCTTCAAAAGCTTGGTTTTCAAACGGTTGAATCTAAAATTGTTTTTTCGGAAGACGTTGAAAATTCTGTTTTGGAATTTGAAAGAAACATTGAAAAAAATCAATTTGCATCAGACGGGCTTGTTTTAACTTATGACAGCATCAGTTTTAGCGAGACTTTGGGAACAACCGCAAAATTTCCACGAGATTCGATTGCTTTTAAATGGAAAGACGAAACGGCGGAAACGGTTTTGACGGACATAATTTGGAACACATCAAGAACGGGGTTGATTAATCCGATTGCTGTTTTTGAGCCGGTTGAACTTGAGGGAACAACGGTTAACAAAGCGAGTTTGCACAATTTGAGCATTGTTGAAAATCTTAAACTTGGAATTGGCGATAAAATAACGGTTTATAAAGCAAATATGATTATTCCTCAAGTTGCCGAAAATATTACAAAAAGCAACACTTTTGTTGTTCCTGAGAAATGTGCGGTTTGCGGAGGAGAAACAGAAGTTGTTAAAATGAAAGACGGAAAAGCACTTAAATGTATAAATCCAAATTGTGACGCTCAAATTGTTTTGGAGATTGTTCATTATTCATCGAGAGATGCGTTGAACATTGAGGGATTTTCGGAGGCAACAGTTGAAAGATTTGTTCAAAAAGGATTTATTGCAAATTATACAGATATTTACGAGCTTGAAAAATTTAAAAATGAAATTATCGATATGGAGGGATTTGGTGAAAAATCGTATGGAAATATTATAAATTCAGTTGAAAAGTCGAAAGATGTTAATCTTGAAAATTTCATTTACGGTTTGGGGATAAACAATGTTGGGCTTAGCAATGCAAAACTTCTTTGCAAAAAATTTGATTATGACTTTTCGAAAATTAAAAACGCATCATTTGAGGAAATTATTGAAGTTGACGGATTTGGAGAAGTTATTGCACATTCTGTTGAAAAATATTTTAAAAACGAAAAAAATGTTTCTCTTGCCGAAAAAGCACTTGGATTTTTGCGGATTGCGAAAATTGAAAGCGAGAATTTTGAAAAAACTCTTGAGGGAAAAACTTTTGTTGTTACGGGAGATGTTTTTCGGTATAAAAACAGAAAAGAACTTCAAAAGGAAATTGAAAATCTTGGGGGAAAAGTTACGGCAAGCGTTACGGGAAAAACAAGCTATTTGATAAACAACGATATTTTGTCACAATCATCAAAAAACAAAAAAGCGAAAGAGCTTGGAATTAAAATAATTACCGAACAGGAATTTATCGATATGATTGGAAAATGATTTTGCTTTGTTTGCGATTAAGTGTATTAAAAAATAAAAATGCGATAAATATGGGAGCGGAGATAATATTTTCGCTCTCATTTTGTTTGTGTTTGGAAAAAATTGCACAAAAAAAAGCCCTTAAAGGGCAAAAAACGGAGAAAGAGGGATTTGAACCCTCGCGCCGCGTGAACGACCTACTCCCTTAGCAGGGGAGCCTCTTCAGCCACTTGAGTATTTCTCCAAAAACGAATACTAATACAGTATACCAAAATTATTAACGGTTGTCAATAATTTTTTTGAAATTTGATAGGACAAATTTTGAAGGTTGATTGTATAATCAAATAGGACACTAAAAAAAACAAAAAAAATCATAGCAATCTATGGTATAATATTAATCACCACAAAAAATAAAACCA
>CAZHGC010000015.1:0-15250 GCA_964531385.1 uncultured Lachnospiraceae bacterium
TTCCGAAAGGCTCCCTTTCGCCCCAAAGAAAACTACAGACTTCCAATGCCTCCCCCTTCCCCCCAAAGAAAACTACAGACTTCCAATGCCTCCCCTTGACCCCCTCAAAGAAAACTACAGACTTCCAACGCCTCCCCTTTCCCCCTTCCCCGCACAAAAAAAGCACCGTAAAAATGATTTCTCATTTTTACGGTGCTTTTTAATTATTTTTATTTCATTTTTTTATTTTAATTTGAATTTGAGAATTGTCTCCCTGAACAACGCCGACTGGCTCGCAAGCTCCTCAGATGCCGCCGCACTCTCCTCAGATGTCGCTGTGTTGTTCGAAACAACATCAGAAATCTGTGAAATTCCAATGTTAACTTCGTTAATCGCAACATTTTGCTTCTCAGATGCCTCCGCAACCTCTGAAGAAATTTCAGAAATCTTAACAATCTGGTTCGTAATCGATTTCAAAGTCTCCGCAGTTCTGTTCGCAATCGCAGACCCTTGCTCTGCTTTCTCAAGTGAAGTCGTAATAAGCTCTGATGTCTCTTTCGCCGATTGCTGGCTTCTCGCCGCAAGGTTTCGAACCTCTTCCGCAACAACCGCAAAACCTTTTCCGTGTTCTCCTGCTCT
The DNA here is from genome assembly GCA_964531385.1 of uncultured Lachnospiraceae bacterium. GTDB lineage: Bacteria > Bacillota > Clostridia > Lachnospirales > CAG-274 > MGBC114079. Next base: position 619 of record CAZHGC010000015.1, read on the forward strand.
CGCCGCCTCAACAGCTGCATTAAGTGCAAGAATGTTCGTCTGGAATGCAATGTCGTCAATAGCTTTGATAATGTTCGAAATGTTGTTGGACGCTTGGTTAATTTCGTCCATAGCAATAAGCATATCTTTCATCTCTCTGTTAACAACTTCTGCGTCGTTCTTCGCTTCAATCGCTAAATCGCTTGCACGCATCGATTTTTCTGTGTTTTCCGAAGTTCTTTCGGAAACGTCTCTAACCGTTGCAGTAAGCTCTTCAACAGCGTTCGCTTGCTCTGTCGCACCTTGTGCAAGGTTAAGACTTGAATCCGCAATGCTCTTCGAACCAAGTGCAACTTGTTCGGAAGATGCCGAAATTTCTTTAATAAGCATGTTGAAGTTTTCAATAACAAGCTCAAGAGAATTTTTAATTTCAACAAATTCGCCAACAAAATTGTCGCTAACTTCAATAGAAAGGTCTTGTGCCGCAATTCTTTCAAGAATAGTTGAAATCTCGCTTATGTATTTGGAAAGTGTCTGTGATGAATAGTTCGCTGTTCTCGCAATAATGTTAAATTCGCCTTGATATTCGCTTTCGTTAAGTGTATTGGAAAAATCAGCGTTCGAAATTGCTTCAAGCATCGAAACAGTGTTTCTGATAGGTGATGCAATCGACTCAACAAGTTCCTTAAGTCCGCCAATTATCCTTGCCCAGTCGCCTTCAAAATCGTCCTTGTTAATGTCAAAGTCAAATTGACCCGCCGAAACTTCGTCAATCGTCTTTCTAAGTGCTTTTGTAATTCTGACAAGGTTCTCTTTAAGTCCGTCAAAAGCCTCGTGAACAACAGCTTTTTCGCCTGGAAATCTTTCAACAGTATATTCGAAATCGCCTTTTCCATATGCCTCAACAGCTTCAATAATGCTTTCGTTCTGTCTTGTAACGCTCGCCATAAGGTTGCTAACAGCATTCATAAGGTTTTTATATTCGCCGTTATAACCGCTGTCGTTAAGTTCAAAGCTTTCGCCCTTTTCAAATTTGTCAACAGCTTCTTCAACATCGTGAACAAGATTTTTAACATTGTCCGCAACATCTGAAAAATCGTTTGCAAGCCTTGAGCATTCGTCTCTGTTGTTGCTTCTGATTTTTATGTCGAAATCACCTTTTGCAACTCTGTTCGAAGCGTCCATAATCTTTTTGATAGGCCCAACAATTTTCTTGGAAATAACCATAGCTGAAACAAGTCCAATAAGTAACGCAAGAAGAATAATAGTTATGGTAATAATGGTAATTGTTGTTGTATATGCCTGGCATTCCTCAACCATAACGGCTTTTTTGTCCTCTGCCGCAACAACCATATCGTCAACAACAACAGCAACAGCACTGTCCAATTCTGCAAATTCATCAAGCATAACTTCAATTTCAGATAACACCGATGCGTTAACATCTTTGCCCATAACCGATTTAAACGTATTGTAAGCCCCTGTTGCACATTCGCCATATTCGCCGTTAATATATTTTAAAATGGCTTCCGCATCGTTGTTAAGTCTGTCTTTGTTTTGTTGAGTAACTGTATCGTCACCATTAAGGCAAACTTTGTATTCTTCAATAATCGAATTAATATCTGTAAATGCTTTTGTAACGTTTTTGTTAGCTTCTTCAAATTTTCCGCTATCGTTTTCAATAACACTGTAAACAAGCATTTGGTTAATTTCTTTTTCAATGTTCGCAAAATTAAGTTCAAGACTGTTCGCATAAGCAAGTCTGGCATCGGCTGTCTGCGTCATATAGTTGTATTCGCCGTTAACCATTTGAACACCGGAAATGCCAACTACGCCAATTATAAAAGTCAGAACAAGTAAAATAACTGCAAGTAAAGTAACTTTTGCCTTAATAGAAAGTTTGTTTAACATTTTGTTCACACTCCTTGTAGTAGTAGTATAAGAACCTTGACGGAAAATAAATAACACACTCGAAATAACAAAAAAGTCTCAAAATGTCAAAACTTTTGCCGTAATACTTTTTTGTATTGGGGATAAAACTGTTTCAAAAAATCAAAATTTGCCAACTGAAGCATTTTCAAATAAAACATCACATTTAAAAACAGGCTGAAATAACATTTCCCATTGCTGTATCAAAACCGTAAATAAATATGAGCGTTGCAAAGTAAGAAACTCCTTCCTTAAAATGACAACTTCATAAGCAAATGTCACATTCCCAAAAAATTATCAAGCTTTGAGCATTCCGATATTTCCCCCAATAATCACATCGTAAGCTTTTTTGTAAAATTTCAAGAACATTTTTAAATTCCGGCAATAACTTCTTATTAAATTTTTAATCAGAAATGTACAAAACATTGCTTTGCACAAGGCTAAACATTTTGCACAAGACTAATTTATATATTACAATTATACACTATAATAAAAAAATATACAACATATTTTATTCAATTTTTCTAAAAACTCCAAAACATATAAAAAATATTGTATTTTACGTCTAAATTTTAATAAATATTGTCCATTTTTTTGTATTTCGAAAAAAATTTTTTAAAAAATAAAAGTTTCAAAATCTTTATAAACAAAAAAATCAAGTGTCAAGCCAAAAAAACTTAACACTTGATTTAAAAAAATCGCAACACCTAACAAAATCGTCGGGTCAAATTATTCTTGAATTTCAATCGAATTAATAACAACGTTTTCAACAGGCTTGTCAGAACTGTCCGTTTCAACCTGAGCAATGGCATCAACAACGTCCATACCCTCGCAAACTTGCCCAAAAACAGTATATTGGAAATCAAGAGATGGATAACCGCCGTTTTTAATATATTCGTTTATAACTTCAGTGGAATATATATCTTTAACTTTCAAACCGCTTTGAGGCGTTAAATATTCTTCTTGCCTTGAAAGATATCCCTCCAACTGCTGTTTTTCAAGATCTTGAATTTTACCACACTGAACAATATAAAATTGGCTTCCGTTTGTGTCCGGACCTGCGTTTGCCATACATAACGCACCCCTGAAATTTCTCAAAGAAGAAGAAACTTCGTTTTCAAATTCCTTGCCCCAAATGCTTTCACCGCCTGCGCCCGTTCCTTGTGGGTCACCGCCTTGAATCATAAAATCTTTAATAACTCTGTGAAAAGTAACACCGTTATAATACCCGTCTTTCGAGTGGGTAACAAAGTTTTCAACGGCTTTCGGAGCTTCGTCAGGAAACAATCTCAAGCTAATGTCGCCCATATTGGTTTTAATTGTTGCCAAAATTTCGCCGTCAACGTGTTCTTGAAGTTGAGGAAAATAGCCAGCTTCTCCAAGCAATGACTTTTCATATTCGCTAATTTCCGTAACCTGTTCAATCTCCGTTGGTGTTTCTTCCGCTTCAATTGTTGTTTCTTTTGCTTCCGTTGTTGTTTCCGCAACTTCTTCCTCCTGAGAGCAACCCGTTACAAAAACCAAAGCCGTCGCCATAGATAAAGCCAAAATTCGTTTAAATTTCATAATCAAAATCTCCTTTGTAATAATATCATTGTCTTTCAATAGCTTGCCTAATAAGCTCAAGCCCGCCGTCAGAAAGTTCTTGCCCTTTGTTTGTAATACCAATAAATTTGTCTTTGTAATAAACATTTTTGTTCAAAGCTTCCGAAATTGCTCTGAGTGGAACAAAAACTCTGCTCTGATTAACTTCGGCAGCCGTTTCAAGAGCAACGTCCTTTTCGCCAACTTTCATAATGTATGAGCCAACCTCAATAGAAATATTTTTTCCGGAAAGAGAAATATTTGCCGTTCTCGTTTCCGAATTCCAAAACACATCGGCATTAAAAGCTTCCGAAACCGCCCTAAGCGGAATAAGAGTATAACCGTTTTTAATATAAGTCTGAACGCTTTCGTTTTCAGAATCAAAAAGCTGTTTGCTCATTTTGTTGTAAAAACAGTTGTCATTAACATACATAAAAACGGAAGAAGACGCCGTTTCGTTAAGAATGTTCATATTTTCGCCCTGTGACAAATCAAAATAACTGTCCGAAACATCGCTTTCCTCGTTATATTCTCCGCCGTCAAAATCCGAATTTTCTTTATTTTCAAAAACAGTTGCCTGAGTTGTTTCTTCCGTTGTTTTTTCAACGTTCCCCGTAAAATTTCGTTCGGTAGTTGTTTCCGTTGTTGTAGCTTCGGTGGTTGTTTCCGCCTTGCTTTCTTTAGCAACAACTTCAATAGTGTCGTTAAGAGTTTCTTTGTTGCCGTCCTCATCAACAGCATAAACTTTCAAATATCTCGTTCCCTCAATAGTGAATTTCTTTTTCAATTCCCAAGAAATTTTCGATTTTTGAGTAAATTGCTGTTCTTTGCCCCCGTCAATAACAATATAAACTTTCGAAACAGGGTCATTTGTTTTAACTCTAAAAAGAACCTCTTGATTAAGAGCCGGTTTTTCCGGCGATTTTGTAAATTTCGAAATAATCGAACCCTTTGCAAAAACCGCACCGCAAAAAACAGTTTGCAAAACAAGTGCAAAAATCAAAAAGAACCCGCAAACCTTTTTCATAAACTATCACTCCTTAATTTTTAATAACCAAAGCCGTCAAACAATCGCAAATATCGCAAATTGTTTTAAATTTTTATACGGCATCTGAAAATACCACTACCCTATAATATTACTATAGACTGCCGTCAATGTCAAACGCACAAAATTAAAAAAACATTAAAAAATTATTGCAAAATTCCAAATTTCAAACAGCTTGTCATAACACCGCAAAACTTTACGCAAATTTAACATTTATTTAATAATAATATCATTGATTTGCTTTTTCAATTCTGATATAATCGTCCTAAAAATTATTTTCAAAAGGAGATGGTAAATTTAATGGACCCGCTTCCCCGAAGTATCAACAGGCTTTCAAAATTCTGTAAGTATCGAATTTTTTGCAAAAGTCGCCGTTTCGTTCGGCTTCGTTGCTAAAATTAAATTAATAACAACACAAACTTACAAAAATTTGGAGGTCTGAAAATTTAAAATGATTAAACAATTAATATTACAATTTATCTTGATTTTACTCAACGCCTTTTTTGCGGCAACAGAAATCGCCGTAATTTCTCTAAACGAGAAAAAAATAAAAGCAAGGGCAGATGACAACGACAAAAAAGCAGTCAAAATGTTAAAAATGATAGAAGAACCAACAAGGTTTCTTTCAACAATACAAATAGGAATAACGCTTGCGGGCTTTTTAGGTTCAGCATTTGCGGCAGATAACTTTGCAAAAAAATTATCCGCCCTAATAATATCCTCGTTCAACATTTCAAACTCGCACACAGACACAATCAACACAATTTCGGTAATAGTAATAACGTTAATTCTTTCGTTCTTCACACTCGTTCTCGGCGAGCTTGTGCCAAAAAGAATAGCAATGCGTCATAAAGAAAAACTTGCAGAAATCGTCTGTGGAACAATCTCAACGCTTGCAATAATATTAAAACCGATTATCTGGCTTCTAACCGTTTCAACAAACGGCGTTTTAAGGCTTTTTGGAATAGACCCGTCCGAAAAAGACGAACCCGTTTCCGAAGAAGATATAGTAATAATGCTCGATGCGGGAGTTGACGAAGGAACGTTAAACGAAGATAATATAGAATATATAAAAAATGTTTTCAAACTCGATAACCTAACAGCGGCCGACATTATGACCCACAGAAAAGCCGTAACATATATATCTGCCTCTGCCTCAAAAGAAGAAATTTTAAAAATAATCGAAGAAGAAGGCTACTCACGAATTCCCGTATATTCCGAAACAATCGATAAAATAATCGGAATTCTCCACACAAAAGAATATCTTTTAAAATATAACAATCCAAATTTCAAACTCGAACAGGCAATGTTTGATGCAACTTACGTTCCTGAAAGCATTCCTCTCGATTTATTGCTGAAAAATATGCAAACAAAACATAATCATATCGTCATAGTTGTAAATGAATATGGAATAACTTCAGGAATTGTAACAATAGAAGATGTTCTCGAAGAATTGGTCGGAGAAATATGGGACGAACAAGATGAGGAAATCAATAACATAAAGAAAACGTCTGACAACACATATTGCGTGCTTTGCACAACTTCAATAGATGAATTCGCAGAGTTTTTCAATTTAGAACTTTCCGAAACAACTGAAGCAACAACTGTAAACGGTTGGTTAATCGAAAACAGCAAAAACATTCCTCTCAAAGGGTTCAAATTCAATTTTGAAAATTTAACAATAACAGTTGTCAAAGCCGATAACGTTATGACCCACGAAATCAGCGTAACAATAAACACCCCTCAAAAAGCTTAATTTTAACACACATATAAACAAAGAGAGCCAATTTGTTCAATCAGCAACAAATCGGCTCTCTTTTTGCATCAAAATTATTTTGTAAATAGTTCTTAATTTTGCATACAAAAAAAGACAAGTTCGGAAATTGTATAAAACAACCCCAAGCTTGTCTCTTTCACAAAATAAATAATGGGAACAATAGGGCTCGAACCTATGACCCCCTGCTTGTAAGGCAGATGCTCTCCCAGCTGAGCTATGCTCCCAAAACCAAACTACCTTTTTATGATACACCAATTTTATAACCTTGTCAATACTTTTTTTAATTTTTTTATATAATCCATTAAAATTGTCGTAAACATCTCTTTTTATTCTGCTTTAGCTTTAATTCCACAAATTGTAATTTATATATCAATCTCAACAATCTCCGCAATGACTTATCACAATAAAACAAATTTGTGTGATGTTTTCCCAATTTCCGAACTGCGAATTTACAGCTGTGTAATAAACATAATTCTATCATAAAATGCCAAAAATCAACCAACCGCAGTTATATTTTTATTTATTTACATCAACAAATAAAATTTCATTAGGCTTAACAAGTGAAAGTTGCTCTCTCGCAATTTTCTCAATATATTCATCGCTGTCATAATATGCTTCCTGTTTGCCAATTTTCTCGGCTTCTTTTTTTCGTCTTTCAATCTCTGCAAGAACAGTCTCGTTTTCTTTGTTAAGCTCAAGAATTTGTTCATATTGTATGTATAAAACAGAAACTCCAACCGTAATAAAAATTCCCATAACAAGTATGTAAAGGAAATTATGCTTTTTCTTTTTTTCAGGCTTAGCCTCTTTTGTTTTTTTAATGTTTTTTTCTCGCATAAACACAACTCCCGAAAAATCGATTATTTCTGAGTATCTTTCTTTTTGCAAATAACATTTTTAAAACCCCAAAAAACTTTTTTAAAAAAACAATCGTAAAATATCTTTTTAAAAAATTTGAAAACAGTAAAAAACGGAAGTGAAACCGCCCAAAAAACAAGACAAAAAACTTTTTTCAAAAAAATCAAAACTCTATCGGAAACGTTCAAAAAAAGTCTGCTCAAAATTGTAAAATACAAAATCATTCCGATAAAAGCTCCGCAAATCAAAAAGAATCTAATTTCACCCGAATTTTTTTGAAGCATAATAAAAAACAAACAAAGTGCCGAAAAAATCCAATAAAAAAAATCTTCAATCTGAATAAAAATTTTATAATGATAAATAACTTTTCTGAAAACATTCAAAACATCGTAAACAAATCCAACAGCAAAACCAAAAAGGACAGAATTAAAAAAAAGAAAAGCCTGATTGCTCATAGACAAAATCATATTATTTAAAAATCCTGCCAAACAATGAAGAATGCTCTGCGTGGCTTTTTTCTTCATATCCCAAATTATAAATCATACCGTCAACGTCCATTTGCCCTTTTTCAAGAATAATGCTGTTAATATGTAAATTTTCGCCTTTTATAAGCAAAACGCCCATTTCCGTTTCGGCAACAATAATGTCCTCATCAAAAGATATAACATCAACAACACCCGTAACGGCAAGCTTTCCCCTGTTCTCCATAATTACGCTGTGCTTAAAAGATTTTTCCTCCTGCATATAATCGCCCCTTTCAAAAATAAAAACAATCTGTCTTTATAATATATAAAAGAAAGTCCGTCAATATGCAAAATCAAAAAATATTTTTATTCAACGCTTTTATAAAGAGCCGCCGCATCGTCTTTTCTAACTTGCTCCTTAACAGAAAGAACTTGAATTTTGGTTGTGTTGTTTCCAAATTTTATTTCAATAACATCGCCTTCCCTAACTTCAAGGCCGGCCTTGGCAACTTTTCCGTTAACAATAACTCTTCCCGAGTCGCAAGCTTCGTTTGCAACAGTTCGCCTTTTAATAATTCTCGAAACTTTAAGATATTTGTCAAGTCTCATAAAATACCTCTCAAAAAAAATGTCAAAATATCATAAGGCTGCCAAAAGGCAGCCGCAAAATCAAAAAATCAAATTTCTGTGCAAATATATAAAACAAACAGTTTCCGCCGTTTCAAATTTGCAAAAAACAAAATCAAAAGATTTCTTGGCCAAGCAAAGCCTGACCAAAGAAAAGATTTTGCAAAAAATTATCTGCCGTTAACAGCATCTTTCAAAACTTTGCCTGATTTAAATCTTGGAGCTTTTGAAGCAGGAATTTCCATAGGCTCTTTAGTCTGAGGATTTCTTCCTGTATGAGCAGCTCTTTCAAGAACATCAAATGTTCCGAAACCAACAAGTCTAACTTCTCCGCCTTTAACCAATTCTTCAGTAACAACTTCTTCAAATGCTTTCAAAGCTTTTTCAGCCTCTGCTTTTTTAAGACCTGATTTTTCAGCAATTGCACTTACCAATTCTGTTTTATTCATTTTAAATATCCTCCTAAAAAAAGTTATAAAGTATGATACCCTATTTATTTTTAAATTATGCCACAATTTGTTATGTTCGTCAATAGAAATTTACACAAGTTTTAAAGAAACATAATTTAACTAAAATATGCCCTCCGTCTAAATCATTTGACGTTTTTTATTTTTTTGAACAGGGATTGCTTTCAACATACTCAAATCTATTTATAAACTTTTCTGTCGCATTTGTCAAGGCAAATTCGGGATTTAATTTCAAAATTCTCGAAATATTAACCGCAAGAAGTAACATTTCGCCACATTTTTCCATTAATTGACTTTTATCAAGCTTATCGCAGTTTTTAAACAATTCCAAAAGCTCTCCAATTTTTTCAACACTTTCATCAATTCCGCCAATCGAAAATCCCCCGTCAGCCCCTTTTTTAAGAACCTTTTCCGCACGAATAAGAGCAGGGAAATTTCTCGGAACACTTTTCAAGGCATCTGCTTTGCTCTCATATCCTTTTTCCTTTTTCTTAATCTCTTCCCAGTTTAAAACAACGTCTTCCGGCGTTTCTGCGTTTCCTTCCGCAAAAACGTGTGGGTGTCTGAAAATCATTTTCTTACAAACCCCGTCAATAACATCGTCAAGTGTAAATTCGCCGTTTTTTTCTCCAATAATCGAATGAAAAACAATTTGAAGTAAAATATCGCCAAGCTCCTCGCATAAATTTTTAAAATCGTTGTTTTCAACAGCATAAACAGCCTCATAACATTCCTCAATCATATATCGCCTAAGACTCTCATGCGTTTGAACCTTGTCCCAAGGGCAACCGTTTTCGCCTGTCAAAATTTTCATAACTTCTTTAAAATCCTCAAGATTGTATTTTTCTTTTTTCTCCATAGCTTCCTCCCAAAAATTCAAAAACAATTTTTTCAAGTTCTTCCTTGCGGTTCAAAAGCGGATTTTTTAAAACCTCCTCCAAACACATCATCAAAACCTCGCCAATCTGTTTTCCGCTCAAATCTGCCATATTTTTAAGGTCGTTACCGTTAATTTCAAGCTTCTTCAAAGAGAAACAATCGCCCCTCTTCAAAATTCCCGCAAGCTCTTTTTTTGCAATGTCAATTTTAACAAGTTCTTCTCTGTTGTCAAAATAAAAAGCCTCTTTAAATTCAAAAAGTTTAGAAATAATATCTTCGCCAACTTCATAAAGCGTCTTTCTTATTTCATACGGCAAAACAGGAATCTCCGTTTTAAAATATTTAACAAGAATTGCGGTTTCCCTAACCGTTTTCGTGTCAAATTTAAGAGCCTTCATAAGTGATAAACACTCTTTTTCGTCAAATTCAAAAAACAACGCACAACAAAAAAGAGAAATGCTCTCCGCCCCGTTTTTCGAAAGTGCCTTAAGAGTATTAACAATTTTTCCGCCCTCATAAACTTTGTCGCAAATAACCGGCAAAAATCCTTTTAAAAGACCTGTTTCGTTAAGTTCAACTATTTTTTCGGGGTTTTGTGACAGCAAAAGCTTTGTAAATTCTTCTCTAATTCTTTCAACGCTGATATTCTTTATCAATTCGGAATTTTTTTTAATCGAATTAAAAGTTTCCTCTTCAATTTCAAAATTAAGCTGAGCCGAAAAACGAAGCCCCCTAAGCATTCTCAAAGCGTCCTCGTTAAATCGCTTGTCTGGGTCTCCAACACCTCTTATAATCTTACGTTTAATATCCTCTCTTCCAAAAAACGGGTCGCAAAAACCAACGCTCTCGCTGTATGCAACAGCGTTCATAGTAAAATCACGTCTGCTCAAATCTTCATCGATTTTTTTTGTAAAAATAACTTCCGTCGGGTGACGAAAATCGCTGTAACTTCCGTCAATGCGATATGTAGTAACTTCGTAATTGTTCTTATCAATAACAACAGTAATAGTTCCGTGCTGAATTCCCGTATCATAAGTATGTGAAAAAAGTTTCTTTGTTTCGTTCGGCAAAGCCGAAGTTGTAATATCCCAGTCTTTCGGGGTTTTTCCAAGCAAATAATCACGAACGCACCCGCCAACAATAAATGCCTCAAAACCCGCATCTTCAAGAGTTTTTATAATGTCTTTAACCTGAATAGGAATTTCCATTCTTTTTTTCTCCCTCTTCCAATAAATTTTTATGTCTCCCCTGCAATTTTGCCAAATCGCAAATCCAAATCGCTCCCTCGTTATCCGTTTCAATAAACTTTCGAATTGAGCAATTCAAAAAAAGTTTTAACATCTGTGTGCCAAAAATCATCTTCCGCATAACCCCCCGTTCCGTTCCGAGAATTTATCCATTTAATAAATTCAACATCTTTCGGACGATTTTTTGAAAGCTTAATAATTGTCCTGCACGCAATTTCGGCAGAATCACGTATATTTGTGTTATATTTTTCCCAGCTTCCAAAAACATTAAAAGGGTTGTTCGAAATTTTTTCCGCAAATCTGTGATTTTGAGGAACAAAACTTTGCTCTCTTCCCGTAATTGCAAAAAGCAAACAAGGGTTAATGTTAAATCTTTTCGCACAGCCCATTATTTCGCTGAAATAAGGCTCATTCGCCAAATTCGATTTTCTCCCAATCAAATAATTTTTAAGAGCATCAACATTCCCCGTTCGATATAAATAAGCCGAAGGAATTTCAGAAGAAATGCCAACCCTCTCCCCAATACTTTCCTCGTGCGGACCTTTGTCAGAATACAAAAGCGTTGCTGTGCTTGCTTTGTAAACCGTTTTAAAATTATTTGAATATATAAATGTACCGCCTGCACATACTATAATCGTAAGAATAACAATATAAAAATACTCACTGCAATTTTTTCCACGCCTAAACATTTAATCCCCCAAAAATAACACCCAAAAGCTTGCCCAACAAAAACAAACTCAATAATTTACAATTAAAAAATAATGTGTTATAATTTAAATAAATTATAACAGTCAACATCAAAAAAAGGTTGCCTCTCTTTCGGCAAAATAAAATCAATGTTGTATAAATTAAATTATACTTTAAAAAATAATCATAGTCAAATCAAAGCATTTAAACCAACCCCGCACAATTATAATTATAAGCCTGCCATAATTTCCGGCTTTTAAAAAAATCAAGCTAAAAACTGGCTCAAGCCCGCTTTCAAAAATTGTGCAATGTAAAAAAAGATTGGAGTGATGCCTGTGGCAAAAAAAATTTTGGTTGTCGATGACGAAGAAAGTATCGTAAAAATTATAGGCTATAACTTAAAAAAAGAAGGCTACGAAGTTTTAACAGCGTGTGACGGCGAAAAAGGCTATGAGCTCGCCGTAAGCGAAAAACCCGATTTAATCCTCCTTGATATTATGATGCCAAAAATGGACGGCTATGAAGTTTGCAAAAAAATACGTGAAAAAAGTAACGTTCCAATAATAATGCTAACCGCAAGAGCCGAAGAAGTCGATAAAGTTGTCGGGCTCGAACTCGGAGCCGATGACTATGTCACAAAACCGTTCGGAAATCGTGAATTAATGGCTCGTGTAAAAGCCCATTTAAGACGTAACGAAGTCCAAACCGAAACGTCCGAAAATTTCGGAAAATATGGCGATATAACAATCGATTTCGATAGATACGAAGTATATAAACGTGGCGAAGCAATCTACCTAACCGTTCGAGAATTTGAGCTTTTAAAATTTCTTGCAACCCAAAAAAATCAAATTTTTTCAAGGGAAGCATTGCTCGAAAAAGTTTGGGGTTATGAATATTTCGGAGATGTCCGAGCTGTTGACGTAACAATAAGGCGTCTGCGTGAAAAAGTTGAAGATGACCCGGGCAAACCGCATTATATAATAACAAAAAGAGGAATTGGCTATTATTTCACTGCTTAGAGGTTTTTTATGAAAAGTATTCGATGGAAACTTGTATTTATATATTTGGCACTCGTTTTTATAGTTATGATTATAAGCGGAACATATATCGTAATTATGACCGATTCTCAAGAAACTCAAAATGCCGAAGAGGAATTAAAACAATGTGCCGCATACGTTGAAGAACAAATAATTCGTGAATATGACAACCCCGATGACTTCCAAAGCGGATTTGACAATTTCTTCATAGTTCGTTCGTCAATGCGAAACATTCAAGCAAATATTCTCGATAAAAACGGAAAAACAATCGCATCAAGTGCATCTTCCGATAAATCCCATTTTATCGATTATAAAAATTCTGCGGTAATATCCGCCCTTGCCGGAAAAGAAAGTTTCGAATCAAATAAAAAATATATGGACTTCAACTCTCAAATAAAAGATTGGATTACATACGGCTACCCCGTTTTCGATAAAAACGGAAATGTAGAATATGTAATATATGTCCAGATAGACGGCGAAAGTATAAAAGATAATATAACAACAATCGCCCAAACAATCGTAATTTCAGTAATAATTGCCCTTGTAATGACGGGAATTTTGGGAAGTATATTTTCCTCAACAATAACAAGACCAATTTCTTTGCTAACACGAAAAGCAAATCAGCTTGCACATGGCAGAAAATTCGAAAACGTTCCCGTAAAGTCAAACGATGAAATCGGCCAACTAACAAAAAGTTTCAACTATATGGCGTTCGAATTAAAAAAGACAATGTCTGAATTGGAAAATGAAAATAATAAGCTTGAAATCGTTGTAAATAATATGACCGACGGAATCCTTGCGTTCGATTATTTAGGAAAACTTATCCATGCAAACCACGTTTGTCGTGAACTTTTGGGGCATTCAACCGACGGCTTGACGCTTAGGGATTTTTTAAAAGAAACAAATATGCTAAATATAAAACTTGTTCCAAATATAATTTCCGAAACAATTATAAAACAAGATAATATATATCTTAGCATTTCTTTCATTCCCTATGGTCAAAAACTTGAAAATTTCGAACTCGGTGGCACAGTAAAATCAAACGGAAGCTTCGAAGGAGTCGTTGTTGTTTTGCAAGACATAACAAAGCATCGCCGTCTCGATGAAATGCGACGAGAATTTGTCGCAAACGTTTCCCACGAAATCCGAACCCCTCTTACAACAATAAAAAGTTATGCCGAAACTCTAATAGACGGGGCAATCGATGAAAAGGAAACCGCAATCGAATTTCTCCAAATAATAAATTCCGCCGCCGATAGAGTTGCGTTTTTGGCAAGAGACCTTCTCGATTTGTCCCACCTCGATAACAAGCAAATGAAATTCAATTTAGAAAAAATAAACCTTGTCGGAATTTTGCGAGATTGTGTAAAACAAAATTACATCGCCGCCCAAAACAAAAACCAAGATATAATTTTCAACATTCCAAATGATTTGCAAATAACAATTCTCGCAGATGTTGGAAGAATAACACAGGTGTTCAATAATATAATTTCAAACGCAATGAAGTACAGCCCCGAAAACACGCAAATAAAAATCTTCATAAGCGAAAATAACGAATACCACCTTGTCCATATAAAAGATAACGGAATTGGAATTCCAAAAGAAGACCTCGAGCGAATTTTCGAGCGATTTTACCGAGTGGATAAAGCTCGCTCAAGAGCAATGGGCGGAAATGGTCTGGGGCTTTCAATAGCAAAAGAAATAATGGAGGGTCATAAAGGCAAAATCGAAGCAGTAAGCTCCTCAGGCAATGGAACCGAAATGATTTTAAAGTTCCCAAAAGTCTAACCCCCACACAAAATAAATAAAAACATTGCGTTTCAAAAAAGCTGTTTAATTTGATGAGCTTTTTAAAGTCTCAAAAAATTAAACAGCCTTTTTTTGTTAATAATTAGTCGGCAAAAGTTTCGCTTCACTGCTCACCTATGCAACCAAGGGGAAATCAAAAATCCCCCACGTTTTTGTTACTTTTTGTACCAAAAAGTACAACCCCAAAATAGGGATTTCCGAAAACTCCTCTTTCGCACATAAGAAAATTAGAATTTCCGAAAACTC
>CAZHGC010000015.1:15350-59869 GCA_964531385.1 uncultured Lachnospiraceae bacterium
CACATAAGAAAATTAGAATTTCCGAAAACTCCTCTCTCGCACATAAGAAAATTAGAATTTCCGAAAACTCCTCTTTCGCACATAAGAAAATTAGAATTTCCGAAAACTCCTCTTTCGCACATAAGAAAATTAGAATTTCCGAAAACTCCTCTCTCGCACATAAGAAAATTAGGATTTCCGAAAAACTCCCCTTGAACTATCCCAAAGAGAGCCTCCCGAAACCTCTCAAATATTCTCTTCTTCCCATTTCTTCATAAACTCAATTTGCTCCGCCGTATGAAACCAATGCTCTCCGTTCTCCATAACCTCAAGCCGACACCCATTCTCCCGAACAAATTTATCAACAACTTTCCAAGGAACCATATTGTCCGCCGTTCCATACAATAAAGCCGTATCAGAGCAAATCTTCGAAACAGGATTTTGACGAACATAACATAAATATTTCCAAGACAACGTCTGTCCAAAATCAGTCGCAATCTCTTCTTCCGCCATAAGTCGCTCCTCAGAAACGTTCGCCGCCATCATCATATTCAAAATCATATTCTCCATATCCAAAACGGGCGAAACAAACAAACATTTTTTAATTTCCAATTCGGAAAAAGCAAGCATCGAAAACCACGCTCCAATGCTCGTTGCCCTAACACAAATATGTTTATAACTTTCTTTAAGCCATTTAAAAATGCTCAAAAGCTCAGGAACAACAAGCCATGGCAAAAGCTCAACATCATCGTTTTCTTTTCCCTTTCTTTCGCCATGCTCCGGCAAATCAATCGAAAGAACTTGAAACCCTTTCAAAACAGCCAAATTGGCAAAAGCTTCGCCCTCTTCTTTGTTTCCCATAAGCCCGTGAACAAAAAGAAATACCTTTTCCGCTTTTTGTCCGTAAAGAATTGCAGGAACATTCCCAATATAAAATTTTTCTTTTTTCATAATTTTCAACCTCCAAAAATAAATCCGTTAATTTTCTCTCCATACTTTGTTAAAAAAGTGAAAACTCCCCGTTCTTTAATAACCACCTCAAAAAAAATGGGTACAAAACAAATTAAGTTCTACACCCATAACTTATTCAAATTTTAAACTTTATTTATTAATGTTCATCATTTTTCTTTCAGCTTTTCTCGCTCTTCTCTTCTCTTTTTTAATCCTTCTTCGTGCCTTAACGTTATTATATCCAACGTAAATTGCAGGAATGAATAACAAAGTAATAACAGTAGATAAAGACAAACCAAAAACCATAACCGTAGCCAAACCGGTCATCATTTCCGCACCCTCTGCTGTGCTCGTCATCATAGGAATCATACCCAAAACAGTTGTCAAAGTTGACATAAGAATAGGACGTAAACGAGCCGGTCCCGAAAGCTTCATAGCCTCCGTATAGTCAAGCCCTCTTTCTCTAATGAGAAGGTTGGCATAGTCAACCAAAACGATAGCATTGTTAACAACAACGCCGGCAAGCATAATAAGACCAAGCATAGAAGTAATTGTAACCGATTCGCCCGCAAGGAACAAACCAAACAAACCACCGGTCATAGCAATAGGCATAGCACCCATAATCATAAGAGGATAAGAAAATGCCTCAAATTGTGCCGCCATAACCATATAAACAAGAAGAATTGCAAGTAAAAGTGCGTTTCCAAGGCTTGCAAAAGATTCGTTCATATCTTCTGTGTTTCCGCCAAAAGAATAAGTGTATCCGTCAGGCATAATAATTTCTTGGTCAATCTTCGTCCCAACCATAGAGTTAGCAGTACCAAGGTCAAGGTCGGTCGTTGCACTAACAGTAACATATTTCTGCTGGTTCTCTCTTGTAATTGTTGTCGGTGTGTCAACAGATGTAATCTCCGCAAGTTCGCCCAAAGGAACAGAAGCCCCTGTCGAAGTCGGAATAAGAATGCTCTCAACATCTTTAATGTAATTTATCTTGTCTCCGTCTTGCATAACTCTAATGTCAAATTCATCTCCGTCAATTTTGTAAGTTGTTGCAACCGAACCATAAACCGCTGTACGAATAATGCTTGCAACAGATGAACTTGTAATACCATAAGCCGAAGCTTTCTTTCTGTCAACAACAATTGTTGTTTGAGGAGCAGCCTCTTCAAGAGAAGTCTTAACTTCGGTAAAACCGCCCATTTTTTCAATAACATCAACAAATTGGTCGGCAAGTTCTTGAAGTTTTTCGTTTTCGTCTCCGTTAATCTTAACTTCAATACCACTGCTACCATATCTACCCATAGAAGATGAGCTTGCGTCAACAGAAATTTCAGCACCTGCAATGTCTTTAAATTTTCCTCTCATAACACTTGCAACTTCGTCAGCACTTCTGTCTCTGTCCTCTTTTGCAACAAGTGTTATTGTAATTGAAGCTGTGTCTTCCGAACCGCCTGTCAAAGCCGACATACCGCTTCCGCCGCCTGTTGTAAATGAAATGTTTTCAATTTCTGGAAATTCCGCTTCTCTCGAATTTTCAATAATATTAATAATTTTCCAAGTAACGTCGCTTGTTTCCTCAAGCCTTGTTCCTGTCGGCATAGTAACGTCAACTTGAACTTTTCCGGAATCCATAGATGGAATAAATTCAAATCCCAAACTTGAAAAACACATTCCGGTAAGAACAACAAAAAGGAACATCAAAAGAACAGTAATTTTTTTGCGTTTCAAAGCTTTCGCCAAAAGTGCTTTATATCCTGCCTCAAGTGCAGAAATTCCATATCCGATAAAATCAAGAATTTTAGTAAATATATTATTGCTTTTGTGAACATTTGCAACCGACTCCGGCTTCAAAATAAGTGATGCACACATAGGAACAAATGTTAAGGCAACAACAAGTGAAGCTGTCAAAGAATATGTAATCGTCAAAGACAAATCGTTAAACAATTCTCCGGCAGTTCCTCCAAACATCGGAATAGGGAGGAAAACAGCAACAGTTGTAAGAGTTGATGCAAAAATAGCCGTACCAACTTCCCTCGCACCTTCAATAGCCGCCGTAAATTTGTCAACACCCTCTTCAAGCTTTTTATAAATACTTTCCAAAACAACAATAGAGTTGTCAACAAGCATACCAATACCAAGCGTCAAACCACCCAAACTCATAAGGTTTATTGTCATTCCGGTAAAGTGCATAAGTGCAATCGTTGTAACAATCGAAATCGGCATAGATAACGCAACAACAAGAGTTGATTTAAAGTTTCTAAGGAAAACATAAAGCACAAGAACAGCCAAAACCGCACCTTGCCAAGCTGAGTCAACAACGCTTGAAATAGAATTGTTAATCTGGTCTGCAGGGTCATAAATAACAAGGAAATCAATGTTCGGCATTTCCGCTTTAATTTTGTTAAGCTCTTTAAGAACCGCTTCCGACATATTAACAGTGTTTCCCATAGATGTTTTTCTAACAGAAATGTTTACGCTCGGCTTTCCGTTTGTATAAGATTCGCTCGAAACATCTTTGTAAACTTCGGTAACATCGGCAAAGTCACGCATATAAACAGTTGAACCGTTTGGAAGAGAAAAAGGAATGTTCTTAATTTCTTCAATCTCTTTAAATTCGCCTTTAACACGCAAAGTAAGGTTTTTGTCGCCCTGCTCAATACTTCCCATAGGAGTATTGGAGTTTTCGCTCATAAGCATACTTGTAACTGTGTTTTCAGAAATTCCATAACCTCTAATTTTGTCCGCTTTAAGAACAACTTGAATTTCCTTTTCACGACCACCCGTAATGCTAACGCTCGCAACGCCGTCCTGTCTTTCAAGTCTGTCAGCAACGTTGTCCTCAATAAGTGTCTTAAGCTCAGTAATATCCATTCCTTCGCAAGATGCACTAATATTAAGCGATGTCATAGAGTTCGGGTCAATTTTAATAATCATAGGGTCCTCGGCATCGTCCGGCAAAGTTCCCTTAACAAGGTCAATCTTCTCTCGAACGTCCATAGCTGCCATATCAATGTCAGTGTCCGAATCAAACTGAATTATAACCATAGAAGACCCGTTCGATGTTGTCGAATTAAGAGTGTCCAAGCCCGAAACCGTACCAACTGATTTTTCAATAGGTTCCGTAATAAGATTTTCAATTTCTTCCGAACCAACACCGTCATATGTTGTCATAATAAGAACAACAGGAATATTCATATTCGGATAAAGGTCCATTTCAAGGGTTGTAAGTGAAATAATACCAAAGGCAATGGCAACAAACACACACATAAGTGTTGTAACCGGCCTTTTAACAGCCGTTTTGGATAAATTCATTTTTATTCCTCCTTAGCAGCTTCTGTTTGATTTTGTTCTTCTTTTTTGTCATCTTCTGCTTTTCCTTGCTCAGAATTGTTGTTAACAATGTTAACTTCTTCGCCGTCATTAACATAAGATTGACCTTTAACAATAACTTCTTCGCCAAAATTAACGCCCGAAACAATTTCAATCTGGTCGCCGTTGTCAATGCCTGTTTCAACTTCTCTCTTAACAGCTTTTCCGTTTTCAACAACATAAACAAAACGAGCATTTTCGTTTTCAATAACAGTGTTTCTCGGAACAGTAACAGTGTTTTCTTTCTGGCTTTCAACAAAATGAATTTCGGCAAACATACCCGGTTTAATATTTCCTGCCGCATTGTTAATCTCAATTTTAACAGGATAAGTGCTTGTGTTGTCGGCAGAAGGATTAACAGTTTTAATAACACCTTGAATTTTTCCGTCTTCAATAGTCGGAATTGTAATGTCAACAACATCGCCTTGTTTAATAACATTTATAAGTTTTTCCGAAACATTAACGTCAACTGTAACTTTAGACATATCAACAATAACAAATGGAGCACTTTGAGCACTAACCATATTTGTTTCGCTTATGTTCTTTTCGGTAATAACACCGGAAATAGGAGCCTTAACAGAAGTGTCTTTCAAAGTTGATTGAGCAATTGAAATCTGAGTTTGAATAGACTCTTTGGAAGCAACAGCGGAATTAACACCGTTTTGAGCAGTTTCTCTGCTTTCGCCCTTTGTTTTGTTTCTGTAAATATCATAATTTTCTTTTGCTTGTTTATAAGCCGTTTCGCTCTGAGTGCAGGCAATTTCGCTTTGTTTAATGCCGTTCTGAGCTTGGTTGTAAGCGTTCTGAGCCTGAGTATAAGCCTTCTGAGCCTGAGTATAAGCAAGCTCTGTTGCATCAAAATCGTTTTTTGTAACAGTTCCCGCATTGTAAAGAATTTTCATATTGTTATATCTTTCCGTAACGTTGTCAAGGCTTGCTTTTGCGTTTTCAACAGCTGTCTGAGAGTTTGAAAGCTGTGTTTTTGCGTTTTCAAGCTGAACAGCAGCGTTCTTTTTAGCCTCTTCTGCGTTTTCAACAGCTGTCTGCAAAGAAAGCATCTGTGTTTCGTTTTGTGCTCCGTCAACGTGAGAAAGGCTCGTTTTCGCACTGTTAACAGAAGCATTTGAAACTTTGAGCTGTGCCTGAAGTTGTTTAATTTGGTCCTGAATGTCTTTTTTGTCCAAAGTGAACAAAACATCTCCTGCATTAACAGTGTCGCCCATATCATGATAAACTTTGTCAACCTGACCGGAAAGCTTGCTTGTAACGTTAACAGTTTCGTTCGGTTTAACCTGACCCGCATAAACAAGCTCTCTCTTAATTGTACTGCTCTCAATAACTTGAGTTTCAACAGCTGTTTTTGTTTCCTCGGCAGGTGCAGCTTCTTCCTTTCCACACCCCGTAAATAACATAGAAATCAACAAAACAGATGAAGCTAAAGTTCTAAAACGTTTCATTTTTTAATTCCTCCATAAAATTATTTTTCAAAAAAAATCAAAATTTTAATTATAAAAATCAAATTTATAAAATAAATTTGAACATAACCTCTCGGCATTGCAAAAAAGTTTTTACATTTTTTTCTTCGAATGTTCAAAAATCACCAAAAGCCCGTCAATAGCTTCTTCGGCAAGTTGTTTTTTTTCTTCGGAAAATTTTTCAAAATACATAGTAAGAGCGCTCAAAACAAATTTTTCAAAATCAGCAATAATTTCCGAACCTTTTTCCGTAAGGCGTATAAAAACATTCCTTTTGTCGCCGTCACCCAATGGATATTCCTTGTAAACATATCCGCTTTTGGCAAGCTTCGAAACCGTAATGGAAATAGTTGAAGTGCTTGTTCCAATATAGCTTTCAAGTTTGGAAACCGTATCAAATTTAAAATTTTTAATACATTGTAAAATTCGATATTGATTCGGTGTCATTTGTTTAAAAATAACAAGTTCGCCTTTTTCTTTTTTCAAAACTTCAGAAAAATATTCGGCAAAGCAAAGGAAAAACATATAAAATTGAAAAGCCATACTCGAAATTTCCCCTGAACTTTTAACATTTGTATAAAATTGACTTTTAAAAATATTTTCAAAAAAATCAATTTGCGAAGAGCTGACCGAACTCGCAAGCTTTTCAATGCTGTCGGAAATATTTTTCTTTTTTTCGTCAGAAAAAGACATATATGTAATCTCAAATTTGCGAAGAGCAAATTTTTTAAATTCCTCAAGAATTTTCTCGCCCTTCGGAGCAATTTCAAAAAACACCTTTCTCTGGTCCTCTCTGTCCTCCGGCATCTTCTTAACAACAAGCCCGTTTTTAATCATCTTTGAAAAAATAATAGACAGCGTGCTTTTGCTAACATTCATACACTTTGCCATTTCTGAAACCGTATTTTCTTTCCTTCCGGAAAGAATAATCAAAATTTTAATTTGTCTTTCGCTAAGTCCGTCAGTAAATTTAAAACGACCAATTTCTTTAAGAGATAGAATCTTATATCGAACAATAGAGTCAACAAGAACCATCATTTTTTTAGCAACAACTTCCGATTGATACATAGCAAAAACTCCTCACAATCACCTCGCACAAATAATTTCCGACTTAAAATAGTTTTAAGATAAAATTATTTTAAGATAAAATCATTTTACGGTAAAATCATTTTACAATAAAACTATATTTCGGTCAATCACTTTTTATAACTATAAATACGCAAAAAAATAATAAAATCTTATTGAAATATTGTAAATTTTTTTATCAAAACAAAAAAGATATTGGACAAAATTAAATCCAATATCTCAAAAAAATTTTTTCAAAAAATCAAATCCATACATTTTAAACAAATAATCATTCCAAAACTTCGTTTTTTTCGTCAGTTTCAACATTTTTAATCGCAAAAAACAAATAAGCCAAATCAAGAATAATCGTAAAAACAATCGGAACAACAAACCCGAAAAGACTGAAAATTGCAAAAATAATTTCCGCCAAAGTTCTCGAATAAACCGAAACTTTCAAAATCTTCAAATACTTAATTTTTTTCTTAAAAATGTGAGAAAAACAAATTCCAAAAACGCTCAAAGCAAAAATCCCCAAAGCTTCGGAAATAACAATTGAAACAAACCAAACAACAAGAAATATAATTCCCAAAAAATTAATAACCGAAACATATTCAAAAATATCGGCTTTTTCAAATTTATCCTTTCCAAGACTGCTCAAAATGTCAGAATACGAATAAACCTCAGTTTGAATACCATTGTTAATAATAAGCTTTTCTTTGTCAAAAATAACGCCGTTCGAAAATTTCTCAAGCTCCGTAACATCTCTAACATTTTGCCCGTCAATAATAACAACAGTGCCGTTGCTTTCAAAAACATTGTTCTCCGCCTCAAGAACACCGCTTTCAATTTTAAATTCCGGAACAAATTCTTTTATAAGCCCTCTCGTTCCACCAAAATTAAAAATAAGAAAAACAATCGGCAAAACAGTTAGAATAAGGCTAACAAAAAATAAAACCATTTCATAAGCAACAACTTTCGAACCTTTAAGCTGTGCAAGCTCGTTATATTTGTCAAAACGATAAATCGAATTTAAAAATTGCCTAAAAATATTCATATCAAACCTCACAAAAAAAAATTTATTTTCGATTTAATCCCCAAAATTTCGAAAAATCAAATCAAAAATAAAAATACACAGCAATTGCAAAAACACAAAATCAAGGCAAGGAGTGTGAATTTTTTTTTCACACTCCTCAAAAAAACATAACTTCAATGCCTTGCCAAAATCAAACCTAAAATCTACATAACTTTAACAAAAAATTTTCTGCTTCTCGGCCCGTCAAATTCACAAAAATAAATTCCTTGCCAAGTTCCCAAAACAAGCCTGCCGTTTTCAATTATAACCGTTTCGCTAACTCCAACACAGCTCGATTTCATATGTGCGTGAGAATTTCCCTCCATATGGCGAAATTCTTTTCTGTCCGGATATGTTTCGTCAAGTGCAAAAAGCAAATCCAAAACAACATCAGGGTCAGCATTTTCGTTAATCGTAACCGCCGCCGTTGTGTGCGGACAATAAACAACGCATATCCCGTCGGAAACCCCGCTTTTAACAACAGCATCTCTAACTTTTTCGGTTATATCATAAAAACCCTCTCGTCCTGTTTCAAGAGAATATTTGTATAAGCTCATCTTTTTGTTCCTCTCAAAAAATTATTCGCCCAAAACTCCGTTAACAATTTCCATAACTCCGTTCAAAGCACTTTCAATGTTGCCCTCAGCCGCTTCAACCGACTCGCCTTTCGAGCCGAAATAAATTTTAATTTTGGGCTCTGTGCCGGAAGGTCTAACGCAGAACCAAGTCCCGTTTTCAAGAACATAATACAAAACATTTGATTTCGGCAAATTAACTTTTCCGCTCTCGCCCGTCAAAACGTTTTTAAATGTTCCAAAGTTGTAGTCTCTTGTTTCAACAACTTTCGCTCCGCCAATTTCGCTCGGAGTTTCTGCCCTGAAAGTGTCCATAATTTTTTTCATATTTTCAACACCCTCAATGCCTTTAAGAGTAATCGATTTTATAGACTCTTTGTAAAAACCGTATTTTTTGTAAACTTCCAAAAGCCCCTCATAAAGTGTCATACCTTTAGTTTTGTAGAAAGCTGCAAGCTCGCAAATAAGCATGGTTGCAACAACAGCGTCTTTGTCTCTTGCATAAGTTCCCGCAAGACAACCGTAACTTTCCTCAAAACCAAAAATATAAGAATGACTTCCGTCTGCTTCAAATTCCTTAATTTTTTCGCCAATATATTTAAACCCTGTCAAAACTTCAAAATAATCAACACCGTAATTCTTTGCAATGGCTTTTGTCATATCCGTTGAAACAATGGTTGAAACAACAGCACCGTTTGCCGGAAGCTTTCCGCTTTCTTTTTTGCTCGAAAGAATATATTCCGTCAAAAGAACTCCCGTCATATTTCCCGTCAAAATAACATATTCGCCGTTTGCATTTTTAACAACAGCACCAACTCTGTCCGCATCTGGGTCCGTTCCAACAACAACGTCCGCACCAATCTCATCGGCAAGCTTCATAGCAAGAGTAAAAGCTTTCGGGTCCTCTGGGTTCGGATATCCAACCGTTGAAAATTCAGAATCGGGCAATTCCTGTTCGGGAACAACCGTAACATTTTCAAAACCAACCTCTTTAAGAACACGTCTAACAGGAATATTCCCCGTTCCGTGAAGAGGAGTATAAACAATTTTAAGGTCGGAAGCTTTTTTAATAACATCAGGATTTATAAGCTGAGCCTTAACGTTTTTAACATATTCGTCGTCAACTTCTTTTCCAATTATGTTAAACAAACCGTCTTTAACAGCCTCTTCCTTAACAGCTTTCTTAATCTGCTTAAAATCAGAAACAGCCTCAACTTCTTTAATAATTTCGCCGTCTCTCGGGAAAGGAACTTGCCCCCCGTCTGCCCAATAAACTTTATAACCGTTATATTCCGGCGGATTGTGGCTTGCAGTAACAACAATTCCTCCCGTACAACCCAAATGTCTAACAGCAAAAGATAACATCGGAGTCGGTCTCAAAGACTCAAAAAGATAAGTTTTAATGCCGTTTCCGTTCAAAACCAAAGCTGC
This sequence comes from uncultured Lachnospiraceae bacterium, assembly GCA_964531385.1. GTDB lineage: Bacteria > Bacillota > Clostridia > Lachnospirales > CAG-274 > MGBC114079. The sequence goes on from CAZHGC010000015.1 coordinate 25,268, forward strand.
CGTTTCGGCAAACTCCGGAGACATTCTCCTTGAATCGTAAGCAATTGCAACACCCATTTTTAAAGCCTCTTCGCCTTGCTTTGCAATATAATTTGCAAAACCTTGCGTTGCCTTGCTAACAGTGTATATATTCATTCGGTTCGTTCCCGCACCAATTATTCCACGAAGTCCGCCCGTTCCAAATTCAAGATTTTTATAAAAACGCTCTTGAATTTCTTTGTCGTCTCCCTCAATACCTTTAAGCTCTTCTCTTGTTTTTTCGTCAAAATAATCATCGTTAAGCCATTGTTCGTAAACTTCTTTGTAATCCATAAACCAAACCTCCCGAATTAAAAAAATTGTCAATAAAGCAAACAAACTATCAAAAAAAACACACTCACTCCGCAAAAATCCAAAAATTTCACAAAATTCAAAGAAATGTAATATTTTTCGTAAGCCTGTTTCCTTTCTCTAATTTAATTATATAGTTTTTATATAAATTATACAAGTAAAATTTGTCTAAAGGAAAAGTTTTTTTGCAATTTTATTACTGGAAAATAATTAATTGAGTGGTATAATAAATTATGATTGGGAAACTTCGCATATCGAATACCCTCGCTTCAAAGGTTATTCAAACTTTTAATATGCTCGCTCTCCCAAATATGAAAAAATAAGGAGCATAACTATGGATTATAAAAAAATCGCTATGGAAAAACACGCCGAATGGAAAGGCAAAATAGAAGTTGTGTCAAGAGCCGAATTAAACACACTCGATGACTTGTCCGTTGCATACACTCCGGGGGTTGCCCAGCCTTGCCTCGCAATAAAAGAAAACCCCGAACTTTCATTTGAATTAACAAGAAGATGGAACACCGTTGCCGTAATAACAGACGGAACAGCCGTTTTGGGGTTGGGCGATATAGGTCCGGAAGCAGGAATGCCCGTAATGGAAGGAAAATGCGTTCTCTTCAAAGAATTTGGCGGAGTTGATGCAATCCCTCTTTGCGTTCGTTCAAAAAATCCCGATGAAATCGTAAATGCAATAAGCCTTCTTGCAGGAAGCTTCGGCGGAATAAATCTTGAAGACATAGGAGCTCCAAGATGTTTCGAAATCGAAGAAAAATTAAAAAAAGTTTGTGACATTCCCGTTTTCCACGATGACCAGCATGGAACAGCCGTTGTTGTTCTTTCCGGAATAAGAAACGCCCTAAAAATAACAGGCAAAAAGCCCGAAGAAGTAAAAATTGCAATGTCCGGTGCCGGTGCTGCCGGAACAGCAATAGCAAAACTCCTCTTAAAAGCCGGTTTCAAAAATATATCGCTTGCAAATATCGATGGCGTTATCTCTTCCGACATAACCTATTCCGATAACTCTTTAAATGAGCTTGCAAAAATAACAAACCTTGAAAAGAAACATGGAACACTTGCCGATATAGTAAAAGGAGCCGACATCTTCATCGGTGTTTCAGCCCCAAATATATTAACCGAAGAAATGATTAAATCAATGGCAAAAGACCCAATAATTTTTGCAATGGCAAACCCTGTTCCCGAAGTAATGCCCGATGTTGCAAAAAAAGCGGGAGCAAAAATAATTGCAACGGGTCGCTCCGATTATCCAAATCAAATAAATAACGTTCTTGCATTCCCCGGAATTTTCCGCGGAGCGTTAGACGTTCGAGCAACCGACATAAATATAGAAATGAAACTTGCGGCAGCCAATGCAATCGCCTCCCTTGTAACGGAAGAAGATTTAAAAAATGGAATAATAATTCCGTCTCCGTTCAATAAAAACATTTCAAAAGACATCGCAAAAGCCGTTGCCGAAGCCGCAATAAAATCCGGTGTTGCAAAAATAAAATAAACCGAAAAACATTTTTAAAATTCTGCAGTCTTGCAAAAAAATAAAAACAGCTGATTTAAGGCTTTGCCAAAAGTCTTAAATCAGCCGTTTTTTTCTAAAATCATTCGCAAAATTTTATTTTTAACAAAACTTAATATGCAAATTTTACATATTTTTACACAAAATCCCCATATTCAAAAAGAATATCGCTCAAGAATTTTTTGTTTTTTTAAGAAATAACAGCAATAACTCTTGACAATATCGGTTATTCATTATATCATAATAGTATGCGGACGTGACGGAACGGCAGACGTGCAGGATTCAGATTCCTGTGAGAAAACTCATGTGGGTTCAAATCCCATCGTCCGCAGCTTTATCCCTATTCCCTTCCTTTTTTACCCTTCTTTTGAAAAGATAAGTTTCGGCTTATCTTTTTTTATTTGTAAAAATCAATAAAAACCCCATACCATAAACTTTAACTATGATATGGGGCAATAATAAAAATATCTTTATCTTCCAATTCCAATAATCTCCTCGGAAGTTTCCTCCGATGTCTCCTCGCCAACAGGTTCAATTCCAAAAAAGCATTCATCAATAATTTCTTTAGCCTCTTCTTTTTGCAAAACAAAATAATAAGCTCCGTCAACCATCTTGCCCTCGCAAGGAAGCATATAAGATTTAATATTGTCCGCATCTATTTTCGAAATGCACGACAAATATTTTGTAATATCAACAAGAGTAAAATCCGTCTCAACATACTTCATAAAGTCAGATGCAAGCCCTCTCAAATTTTTCGAAAGATTCTCGGTGCTCAAAACTTTTTTCATAAAAACTTTAATAAACTCTCTTTGAATTTCCATTCTCTTAATGTCTTGAGTTGCATAACCTTTTCTAAAACGAACAAGCCCCTCCGCCTGTTTTCCGTTAAGGTGTTGCATTCCACCTTTAAGGTTTATGTACAAATCCTGTCCGGGGTCAGAATAATAAAGTCCGCCCTCCGGAACTTCAAAATCAATCCCACCAATAGTGTCAACAACGCTTCTAAAACCAGCAGTGTCAACCATAGCATAATAATCGATTTTAATTCCCAAAACATCGGAAACCTCGTCTTTAAGATATTGAAGCCCGTTTTCCTCTCCAACATAATTGTAAAGAGAATTAAGCTTAAAATAACTCGGCGGATTTCTTCCAATGTCGTTAAGTGCCTTAATTTTGTCTCGCTCCAAAACCGTATATAAATCCCTCGGAACGGAAACCAAAGAAATTTCGCCCGTTGCCGAAACAAAACTTCCAACCATAATCGTATCGGTAAGCCCCGCAATTTTATCTCGCCCAATTAAAAGAAAATTCGTTCTTGCGGGAGCCGAAAAAATTCCCTCTTCTTCCTCTTCCTGCTCTTCAACTTTTTCAAGCCTGTCCCAATCTTTAATTTGGTTTGAGGCAACATAAGCAGGCTCAACATTTATTTGATAAATCAAAACCCCCGACCCAAACAATAATATAAAAATCCCCATAATCGAACCCAAAACGGCAAAATACTTCTTCAAAAGTCTTTTTTGATTTGAATTTTTCAAATTCTTGTTGTCTTTAATCATATGTTCATACCCTTATAAAAATTCTGAATGTAATAAATAATAATAAACAATTTGTATCGTTTTCTTAAATTAAAAAACAATAAAAACCATAAAAAGTATATCAGATTACAATATATTTTACAATATCTTTTTTTCCGAAAAAATAACCAAAATTTTTTAACATAATTTTCTCCCTGCAAAAACCGTTTCACAAATCTTTCGCCAAACAGCAAAAAATCAGCTCCACGGGAAGAAAATAATTTTCCCGCCCCGTCAAGTCCAATTTTTTTAAAACCAATCCAAACAGCTCTATGTAAAAACAATTATAATCCAAGGCTTATAAGAAGAGCTTTGTTAATTTTCTTCATAAGTTCAATGTCCAAATGCCCAATTTTCTCACGCAGTCTTTTTTTGTCAATAGTTCTGATTTGTTCAAGCAAAACAACCGAATCTTTAACAAGAGAATATTTGCAACAGTCAATTCCAATGTGCGTCGGAAGTTTAGATTTGTTAATCTGTGATGTAATCGCCGCACATATAACCGTTGGGCTATATCTGTTGCCAACATCGTTTTGAATAATTAAAATAGGCCTTATCCCCCCTTGCTCCGAGCCAACAACAGGGCTTAAATCAGCATAAAATATATCGCCTCTTTTAACAGTCATTCGCCTCACACTCCAAATAGTAATATTCCAACAAAAATTTATAAAACGTTCATTTCAAAATTATTTTGTCTGTAGAATATTATCCTCTGTAAGACGCAAAAATATACTCCAATATGTAAATAATTTTTATTTTTTCAAAAAATTCTCATATTCCCTGCTGTTAATCAAACTATGTAATTTATCGTTTTCAAAACCTCGCCGTCTCTCAAATACATTCTCGGAACTCGCTTTCCAACGTTGCATAAAACTTCATAACTAATAGTTCCCTGAATTTTCGCAAGGTCATCAGCCGTAACAGAAACTCCGTTAAATTCGCCCATTAAAATAACTTCGTCTCCAACCGAAACGTTCGGAATGTCCGTAACGTCTATCATAAATTGGTCCATACAAATGTTGCCAACAACCAATGATGCTTTTCCACCAACAATAACGCTTGCCTTGTTCGAAAGAAGCCTTGAATATCCGTCAGCATATCCAACGGGAATTGTCGCAATAACACTTTTCCGCTTTGTAAAAAAAGTTCGTCCATATCCAATGCTAACACCTTCATCAACTGTTTTAATGTGGCTAATGTTCGTCTTTATGCTCATACAAGGCAAAATGTTAATGTCTTTTTTAACAGCTTCCGAAGGAAACAAACCGTAAAGAATAATTCCCTCCCTAACCATATCAAGACGTAAGTCGGGCAAATCCAAAATAGCCCCGCTGTTTGAAGCATGCTTCAAAATCGAGTGTCCAAGCCTTTTTTCAACGTTCTCCGCCATATATGTAAATTTTTCATATTGCTCAAAAGTAAAAGTTTTGTCTTCTTCGTCAGCCGTTGCAAAATGTGTATAAATCCCCGAAACATTTAAATTCGGCAGTTTGGAAATTTCCAAAATTGTATCAATGCTGTCTTCCGATGGCAAAAATCCAATTCTTCCCATTCCCGTATCAATTTTAATATGTACATCAACCGTTTTGTTAAGCTTAACTGCCGATTTTGAAAAAGCAACCGCCATATCAAAAGAAAAAATTGTCTGTGTAAGTCCGTTTAAAATAACCTCGTCAATTTTCGCCTCCGGAGTATATCCAAGAAGTAAAACAGGAACAAAAATGCTGTGTTTTCTAAGCTGAACACCCTCGTCGCAAGTTGCAACACCAAGCCAGTTCGCACCGTTGTATAAAGCAACCTTGCTAACTTCAACAGCACCGTGTCCATAAGCATCGGCTTTAACAACTGCAAGAAGTTTAACATCATCACCAATCTTTTTTCTAACCTCCCTAACATTGTTGCCAATGTTGTCAAGATTAATTTCCGCAACAACTCTCTGATATTCAACCATGTAAAGAAATCCTCCTTAAAAAATCAAATGCTATTCCGAAAAACTTTCAAAAGCTTTTTCGTTGCTCTCTTCGTTAAATTTAAAATTGGAAAAATCCGCCTTAAAAACAAGCTTTCCGTCATCATCAAAAGTTTCAAGAGCCGAAGGCTCCCCTTTTTCAATGTCAAACCAAAGCTTTTGAAATTTAAAATATTTTCCGTCATCAACATTTGCATAAAAAACAATATAATCTTTTCCAGCAAGCCTAATTTCTTCCTCAAAGCTGTCCGAGCGTTTAAAATAGTTTTTCATAAACTCAGAAATAAAAATTTTGCTCTTTCCATCAAAATCTCCGCCAACTCCAATAAAAGAAATTTTGCTCTTCACATTAGGATTATAATGCCATATTCCTTTCCCGTCAAATAAAATAACGCTTCCCTCCAAAAGTTTCGGGCTTGTCGTTTCAATTCGATATTTTCCGCCTTTTTCCCAAAAAATATTAACTTTGTAATTGTTCTCGCCTTTGTTCGAAACAATTAAAACATCGGCAAAACAACTGTAACTTTTCATCTCCGCAAGAATTTCCGCAGGCTTTTTTCCCTCCCGCCCAAAAGAACTCTCCCCACACCCCTCAACCGCCAAACTCAAAAAAAATAATAAAAAAATCAAAAAATATTTTTTCATAAAAATTCCTCCCAAAAAATCAATACCATAAATATTTATATGCTTTCTTATATCAAAAAATTATACATACAACTATCATAATGCCTCGTAAAACCACCGTAAAACCTGTTTTCCCGCAATGCCAAACAACGCTCATAAAATATCACCGTAACCAAATTTTAATTAACTTTCCCAAATGCTTAAAAATAGTTTGAAATGTATGTAAAAAGGGTGTATAATAAAATCAGTAATTTGTATGGTTTAAAAATTGCCATACAACTCCAATTTTCGTTTACAACAGCTTTGTTTAAAACAATGCTTAAAATATTTCAATAATCAAATTAATTTCGGCTTCAAAAAATGAATTGCCAAATTAATATTGGATATACTAAAAACAAGACTTTACTGTAACAACTGTTTAATAATTTATTTGCGAGGTATTTTATGTTTAAAAAATTTTTCCCCGAAAAGTATCTTGAGTCTGTTTTTGAAATCGATTTGGAAAATATGAAAAACGAACGGGTCGAAGCTCTTATTTTTGACATAGACAACACGCTTGTCCCATACTTCGTCCCGCACGCAAACGACAGAATAAAAAAGCTTTTTTCAAAAATCAAATCAAAAGGCATAAAAGTCGGAGTTCTCTCAAACAATAAAGAACAACGAGTCTCCCTCTTTTGCAAAGATTTGAACATCGAATATGTCCCAAAAGCAGGAAAACCGGGAATAAAAGGTCTCGGAAAGCTCATAAAAAAACTTGGTGTAAAAAATCATAAAAACACAGTCATAATAGGTGACCAAGTTTTCACAGATGTCCTTTGCGGAAATCGAATGGGAATCCACACAATTCTCGTCAAACCCGTTTCAAAAAAAGACGCTTTCGGAACAAGGCTAAAAAGAGGGGTCGAATCCTTCGTAATAAGCCTATATCTTAAACAAAAACGAACAATATAAAATCAATTTCGGTTTCAAGCCCCCTTTTGTGGGGCTTTGCAAAACCGCTTCATCAAATTAATGCGTTGCCTTAACGCAACAAAAGAGGTAAAAAAATGAATGTCAATTTACAAATAAACGGAAAAACAGAAGTGTATGGCTTGATAGGTGACCCCGTTTCCCATACTTTCTCGCCTCCAATCCATAATACGCTTGCAAAAAATTTCAATCAAAATTTTGTCTATGTTCCTTTCCATGTTCACGAGGGAAATGTAAAATCCGCTCTTTGCGGAGCTCACGCTTTGGGAATAAAAGGCTTAAATGTAACTGTGCCCCATAAAAAAACAGTAATGGAACATCTCTGCGGAATTGAAAAACGTGCCGAGGCCATAGGTGCAGTAAATACCCTAAAATACACCGAAAACGGCTACTTTGGCTATAACACCGATATTCTCGGAATTCTATACTCCCTCCAAACTCGTGGAATTACAATAAAAAATAAAGATGTTTTAATTATCGGTGCTGGGGGAAGTGCCTGTGCGGCGTTGGTTCTTGCTGCGTCCGAAGGTGCAAAATCTGTCGTTGTTGCAAACAGAACAGTTGAAAATGCCGAAAAATTAAAAAATCATGTTCTAAACTATTACCCTGCAAATATAACCGTTTGCAGTCTTGAAAAAATAAACGAAATTCCAAAATGTGACATAGTTATCCAAACAACAACTGTCGGTTTCGGAAACAACACAGGGCTTTCGCCAATTACAAACAATCGTTTTTTCGCCGAAAAAAATGTTTCCGCCGCATTCGACACAATCTACATACCAAGTAAAACAAAATTTTTGGAAGATGCCGAAAGTATGGGCGTAACAGCAATAAACGGCTTCGATATGTTAATCTATCAAGCAGTTGCTGCCTCCGAAATATGGCTCGATAAAAATTATGATAACGAAACAAAAGAAAATTTAAAAAAATCCCTTTGGGAAGCATCAAACTTTAAATAAACCTTTGCAAATAAACAAAGGGGTTAAATCAGCAATATTTTTATTTTAAGGGGTGTATCATATGGAACTGAAAAATTGTATGGAAGATGCAGTAAATCGCTATGTTGACGATATTATAAAAGAACTCGATATGTGTACTTGTGAAAAATGCAAGCTCGATGTTATGGCAATAGCTTTAAATAATCTTCCGCCTCAATACACTGTAACAGACGATGGCTTTTTGTTCAATAAATTAAAAACAATGGAGTTACAGTTTGAAATCGAAATCATCGCAGAAATAACAAGGGCAGCAAAAATCGTTATGAAGGACTCAAGACATTATGAAAAAGAAGAAGAGTAATATTATCCTAACCGGCTTTATGGGTTGCGGAAAAACAAGCATAGGTAAACGCATTGCCCAAAATTTCAATTCAAATTTCGTTGATACCGATATAGAAATACAAAATCTCTCGGGAATGTCAATAAATGAAATTTTTGAAAAATATGGCGAATCATATTTCCGAAAACTTGAACGAAATTATTGTAAACTCGTCGCACTAAGTTGTGGTTACATAATTGCAACCGGCGGAGGAATTATAAAAGATGAAACAAATATCGAAAACTTGAAAATAAGCGGAACTGTAGTCTATTTAAAGTGCAGTCCCGATAAAATTTATAAAAATATAAAAAATGATTCAACAAGACCTCTTCTGAATAATGCCAAAGATAAATATGCTTTAATTTGCTCAATGCTTAAAGAAAGAGAACCGCTCTATCAAAAATATGCCGATTTTATAATCGATATAAGCGAAATGCGTCTCGAAGAAAGTGCATGGCAAGTTGGAAGAGAACTTAGGAGGCTTGGCTTTATATGAAAAAAATACGAGTTATTAACGGCCCAAATATAAATTTCACAGGAATTCGTGAAAAAGGCATATACGGAAATTTAAATTATTCCGATATAGTAAGCCTAATCAAAAAAAATGGCGAAGATTTGGGCTTCAATATAGAATGTTTCCAGTCAAATCATGAGGGCGAAATAATCGATTATATACAAAATTGCTTCAACGAAAAAGTTGACGGAATTGTAATCAATCCCGGAGCATACACACATTACAGCTATGCAATAAGAGATGCAATCGCATCTGTCGATATTCCCGTTGTCGAAGTCCATATGTCAAACATTCACAAACGTGAAGAATTTAGACACCTCTCCGTAACAGTTCCCGTATGTGTCGGCCAAATCTGTGGCTTTGGGCATAACGGCTACATTATGGCGTTGTTCGCCCTAAACGAAATTTTAAATGCAAAAAAATAATAATCATTGCTTTTTTGGTTAAATTATACCAAAATTTGCAATATAAATATATTTTTTATAAAAAAGTGTTGAATTTATAATGCTGTATCTGATATAATGAAATATAGTAATTTTTAAGGAGGATTTTTTTATGATTTCAGCCAGTGAATTTAGAAATGGTGTTACTATCGAATATGAAGGCGATGTTTATACAATTCTTGAATTTCAACATGTAAAACCTGGAAAAGGTGCCGCTTTCGTTCGTACAAAAATCAAAAATATCAAAACAGGAAGCGTTGTTGAAAAAACATTCAGACCAACTGAAAAAATGGGCAAAGCTTTCATCGACCGTAAAGATATGCAATATTTATATTCCGACGGCGAACTTTTCCACTTTATGGATAACGAAACTTTCGAACAAATCGCTGTAAATGCAACTGACGTTGGAGATGCTCTCAAATTCGTTAAAGAAAATGAAATGGTTAAAATCCTTTCATATAACGGCGAAATCTTCGGAATTGAACCGCCTTTGTTCGTTGAACTTGAAATAACAGATACAGAGCCGGGCTTCAAAGGTGATACAGCAACAGGTGCAACAAAACCTGCCGTTGTTGAAACAGGAGCTTCTGTAAATGTTCCTCTCTTCGTAAATCAAGGCGATGTTATCAAAATCGACACTCGTACAGGAGAATATTTAAGTCGTGCATAATTCTTGCAATGCTTAAAATAACAAAGAATTTGCAAACAATCGTTTTCCAAATTCATTAAAAAACTTGTTTTAACAAAACAAAAACTCAAAGAAATTAAATGTTCCTTTGATTGGCTGTCGATAAATCGACAGCCTTTTTGCTTTCCAAACAAAATTATTATAAAGGAGTTTTCGTTTATGGATATTTTTGAAAAGTGCACCCCCGAAAGCGTTGGAGTTTCATCAAAATGTATAACAAAATTCATTTCCGAATTGGAAAAAAATAATATAACAATGCACTCTCTCTTAATGCTTCGCAAAAATAAATTGTTCTTCGAGGGCTATTATAAGCCTTTCACACAAAATACACTCCATAGAATGTTTTCAATAACAAAAAGTTTCGTTTCCGTTGCCATCGGAATTTTGGCAAATCAAGAAAAAATCTCTCTCGATTCCCCAATTATAAAATATTTTCCCGAATATGACGGAAATGATGTGCACCCTCTCGTAAAACAAGCAACAGTCCGAGACCTCTTAAAAATGCAGTCCCCCCACGAAAAAACAGCATTTAAACAAATTAACGACAACAATTATGTAAAATCCTTTTTCAAACTTGCACCAACAAAAATTCCCGGAACAGTTTTTTCCTATGACACCTCCGCAAGCCATACACTCTGTGCATTGGTCGAAAAAATTTCAAAAAAATCGCTTCTTGATTTTTTGCGTCAGGAATTTCTAAATTCCGCAAAATTTTCAAAAGAAGCATATTGTTTAAAAGACCCAATGGGTATAAGTCTCGGCGGTTCGGGATTAATGGCAAAACCGTCAGATATTTTAATATTTGCAAAAATTTTGCTCGATAATGGCAAATTAGATGAAAAACAAGTCATTCCGAAAAATTATATAAAAATTGCAACTTCAAAACAATCCGAAACATTTGTAAAAGGTGCTTGTCGTGAAGAAAAACAAGGCTATGGCTATCAATTTTGGCAAACTTCAAACAATGGCTATATGTGCTATGGAATTGCCGGCCAGCTTGCAATAATTCTTCCAAAACTTAATTTCGTTATGGTAACAACCGCCGACACATTCGAAACGCCAAACGGAATAAACCGAATTTTTGACCTTTTTTGGGAAAATGTTTATCCAAATTTCTCAAATTGCCCAATAACAGAAAATGAAAACGATTTCAATGAACTTGAAAAAATCAAAAATTCCCTTGAAATCCGCCCTCTTTCGCCCTCTCTTTTCGGTGGCGGAAATATAAAAACCATCTGCAACAAAATATTTAACGTTGAAAAAAACATATTTGGAATAAACAATTTGTCGGTTTCTCTTTCAAATAATAATACGTGTGGAAAAATATGTTTCGAAAGCAAAAAAGGTTATTTCGAGCTTCCTTTCGGAATATGCAACCATATTTTTTCAAAATTCCCATATTATAACGAAGATTGCGTTTCTTCGGCTGCACTTTCCGGCAATGAAATGATTGTAATAAAGTCCCATATCCTCGGAACTGAAATCGGTTGCATCTATTTCCAAATTCAAATAAAAAATAACCTCGGCGTTATGCTAACAAAAAAAACTGTCGGAACCGGATTCAACGAGTTTAATCAACTCTATATCCTATCATAACTTGCAACCTCTTTTCTTCAAACCCTCTCCCCTCCGCAAAACGTAGTTTTGCATAAAAGTTTTTGTCAAACTTTTTTCAAAAAGTTTGTGGGTTTGGGCAACGCCCACTCTCTTTCCCAACCTCTCCTCCCATTTTCCTCTCTTTCCCCCTCCCCCCTCCGCAAAACGTAGTTTTGCATAAAAAGTTTTTGTCAAACTTTTTTCAAAAAGTTTGTGGGCTTGGGCAACGCCCAATCTCTTTCCCTCAAAACAAAAATAAGCACTGTCGCCAAGCGACAGCACTTATCCAAAAATTCCAATATTTTCGCAAGGAAACCTCCCGCTTCCTTGATATTCTAAACCTTAAAATCTGCCTCCCGGCATTCCCGAAGATGAACTACTGCCCGAAGAAGTTGTAACACTGCTTTCGCTAATCGTAATTGTCGCAAGCTCCTCAGCCCCCGAAACAGTTCCAACAAGCAAAACATCATTTTTGTCAAATTCACCAAGAAGCGTGCCTCCGCTGTAAATCAAAATTTTGTCGCCTCCTTGAATGTTCTCTTCCGCAAAAACAATAGATTTAATCGTCTTTTTGTTTTTGTAAGAAACAAGTACATCGCCGTCAGAATTGCAAATTGTAATATTGTTTCCGGAAGAAATCGAATTGCTCAAATTGTATTTAATTGCGTGTTTTCCGGAAGTACTAACGCTTGGAGCTTCCGCCATTCCCGAACTGCCAACAGCAAGTAAAACTCCGCCGTTGTAAGCAATTGTGTTGTTGTTGTCTCCACAGTCTAAAGCACCGTCGCCGTCAGATGACGGCCCGTCAACAATAACTGTTCCGCCGTTAAAAATAATATTTCCGTTAGAATCAATACCGTCTCCCAATGCGTTAACAAAAATATAACCACCATTAATAGTTATGCAAGGGGTTTCCTCTGTTGTTGAAGAAGAACTGCCTGAAGAACTTTCTCCACTTGAAGAAGAACTTCCTCCCGAACTTCCCGGCCTGCCCCAAGGTTCGTTTTTGTCGTTTCCGCCCATACCGGAATTGTCGCTTCCACCGTTTGCATTAAATCCGTCGTCGCTTGAAACAATAGAAATAGTTCCCCCGTCAATAGTAATATCAACGGCTTCAATTCCCTCGTAAGATTTTGTAACATTGATTTCCCCGCCTGAAACAACAATAGCAACATCAGCGTGAACACCATCATCACCTGTCGAAAGTGTCAAATCTCCACCATAAATATAAATACTTCCGTTGGAATGAATAGCATCATCTGTGCATTCCGCAACAACTGTAACACCGTCATAAATGTTCAAGTCTGTTTCGGCTTTAACGCCTTTCCCAACAGTATTAAGGGTAATTTCTCCGCCTTTAAGACAAACATCACCGTCAGAAGTAATGCCATTGTCGCCCGAAGTCAAATCAAGAGTTCCTCCCTCAATTTGAATAAGCAACCCTGCTTGAATTGAATCTTGTGAAACATCTGTGGTAATTTTTCCGCCTGTAATATAAACATTAGTTGCCGAAGCTTTAATTCCGTCATAATTGTAATTAACAGTGTCCGTTCCCTTTGCAGAACAGCCAATAACACCGCCTGTAACAGTCAAATCGCCCGTTGAAGCAACAATGCAGTTGTTGTTGCAAGTAACGTCAATTTCTCCGTTATCAATTTGTAAATAAGTTTCTGCTTTAATTCCGTTTTTGCCCGCATTAACAATAATATCAACATTCTTGTCCGATTGGTCAATAGTGATATAACCCTTTGTCGATTTAATACCGTCTCCACCGGCAGTCAAATCAAGCGTTCCGCCTGTTATTTTAATATAATCTTTTCCACGAATAGCATCATCAGCCGAAATAACAGAAACTTTTCCGTTTTTAATTTTAATTTCGTCTTTGCTTGCAATACCGTCACCAAAATTTGCATTAATTGTAAGCTCTCCACCACCTTTAATCGTAAGCCTGTCTTTTGTAAATAAACAAGCGTCCGGCTCTCCGTCAGCATCAACGTCAGAATAAATCTCCGCATCGGTTAAAACGTTTTTGCTTCCTTTTTGAAGCTTCAAATCAACATCACCGCTAATTGAATAAAAAGGTGAACCTGTAGAATTTGAAATTTCAACGCCGTCAAAAACAACTTCAACGTCAAATTCGGAATTAACAACAATTCTTCCGTCTGAAAGCTTTCCTGAAACATAGTAAACTCCGCCTTGACTAATAACTATATCATCGCCGTCAATAGAAACGCCTGCTCCGCTAACAACCGAATTACCGTCCTCCAAAGTTATATATGCCTCGCCAAAAGTCGTTCCCTCCGTTGTCTCTTCGTCAATTTCCGCTGTCGTTCCCTCTGTTGTCTCTTCGCCAAATCCCGCTGTCGCTCCCTCCGTTGTCTCTTCGTCAACTTCCGTCGTCGTTCCCTCCGTTGTCTCTTCGCCAAATCCCGCTGTCGCTCCCTCCGTTGTCTCTTCGTCAATTTCCGCTGTCGTTCCCTCCGTCGTTTGCTTTTCTCCCTTTTCAACAGGGAAAAGATTGTCAAGATTTAAAACTCTTCCAAGCACCAACGATGCGTCATTAACCGACAATTCTTTTTCTCCGGAAACTTTTCCAAGTTCCAAAACTTCTCCGCTCAAAATTCCGCCTTTAAGAACTTGTTCCAAAATAAGAGCAGAATCAACCGATGTCAAAATGCCGTCTCCCGAAACATCGCCCAAAATGCCTTGTGCAAATGTCGGAACAATCGATGTAACCAAAAAAATCAAAGAAACAGCAAAAGATGTAACTTTTCGTTTAAAATTCATAAATAACCCTCCTCAAAAATTATTTTATTCTTTAATGTTACGTCAAATTTCTTTAATTATTATTAATAAAAGATTAAAAACTAATTAGAATTTTAGAAAATTACTCTCCTGCATTCCCTTGTAAATCCCCTCTCTTCCCCTCTCCCTCGTTTTTTCCCCAAACTTCCCCTCAAATCCCTTTTCCCCTCTCTCTTTCTCCCCTTTTCTTTCTCTTCCTCCCTCGTTTTTCCCAAAATCCCCCTCAAACTCCCTTTCCCCTCCTCCCCTCTTCCCTCTCTCTGCCCCATTTTTTGCCTCTTCCTCTCCCCCCTTTCCCTCTCTCTGCCCCTCTTTCTCTCTCCCCTCTCCCTCGTCCTTTTTCCCAAACTTCCCCTCAAACTCCCCTCAAAAACTCTCTTTTTCCCTTTTCCTATCCCCCTCTTTTCCCCAAACTCTCCCTCAAAACAACCCTTTCTCCCCTCTCTTGCTCCCCTTCCCCCTCCAACAACGCAAAAAAAGGGCTGTTGCAACAGCAACAGCCCTCCCCGCAAAGCGAGAAAAAATCAATAATTATTTTTCAGCACTTGCATTTTGAAGTGTGAAAAGGTCATAAATAAGTTTTGCAGCTTCGGCACGAGTAATCTTAGCTTTAGGATTAACTTTTCCGTCGCTTCCGTTTACAAAACCAAGACCAACAAGGCTTTCAAAAGCATCTTTAGCATAGTCTGAAATTGTGTCAGCATCGCTAAATTTGCTCAAATCGCCTTTTGTAATTTCAAGACCAAGTGCACTGATAGTTCTTGCAATAATAGTAACAGCGTCTTGTCTCAAAATAGTTTCCTTAGGACCAAATGTAATTTCAGAAGTACCCTTAACAAGTCCGTAAGCCTTTGCAGCAGCAATTTCATCGTTGTAATAGTCGCTTGAATTTACGTCAACAAAGTTGTGAGGCTCGTAAGTTGTAAGACCAAGAGCTTTAACAAGAATCTTAGTAAAGTCTCCTCTTGAAATTTCAGCATTAGGAGCAAAAGTATCAGCAGTAACGCCGTTTATAATGCCCTCTTTGGCAAGAGCTTCAACATAGTCTTTTGCCCAGCTGTCTTTAAGGTCGCTAAAGTCAACATCTGCTTTTTCATCAGTAGCATCAGTTGTTTTTTCTGTAGCTTCTTCAGAATCAGCCTTTGTTTCACCCTCAGAAGTAGCGTCTTCGCTTGAAGTAGCGTCTTCGCTCTCAGAAGTCTTTTCAGAAGATTTTTCTGTAGATTTTTCATCTTCTTTATCTTTATCTTTATCTTTGTTAGTGTCGCTTGAAGCAGAAGAAGAGCTTCCGCTGTTTCCTCTCTTAGAAGAACCACCGCCTGTGTAAACAGTGTCGAAATCATCACTTCTGTTAACAGTAGTTTCTTCAGTGCTTTCTTCAATAGGATCTTCATATCCTTCAACACTCTGGATTTTAGCTTTAACAGAATCAGTAAGTTCAAGGAAGTCACCGTCAATGAAGTTTCCTTCAGCGTCCTGAGCAAAATGACCGTTCTTAATAACAGCGTCCATATCAAGACTCTTGAAGAAATCAGCAGTAACAACTTCGCCCGATTTGTTCTGGCATTCGTCCTGACCGCTCAATTTAAGATAGTTGTAATCTTTATAATTTGGGTGGTCAACAGTGTTTCCGTTTGCATCTTTCTGAGTAGGATAGTTTCCAACTCTGTCAGAACCTTCGTAAGAAACTAAACCTTTAATATCATAGTTGTAGTGTTTTGTACTTGAAGCACTTGTGTATAATCCAAAGTTACCGCCTTTGTTCTTCCAAGATACGCAGTTTCTTGCAGTAAGCTGAGGGTTAGAGTTAGAAGAGAAACCTGTTGCATCATTAAGGAAAGCTTTGCTGTCTTTAATAACGTGCTGAACAGGAACAGATTCACCACCAAGTTTGAAACCGTTGTGTCCGCCTTTGCTTCTAACAGTGCTTGTTCCGTCTTCGTTAAGAACATAACCTTGACGGTAAGAAATACAATTTTGAATAGTTACAGGAGCAATAGGACCTGTACCTGATTTTGTGTATAAATCCCAACCGTCATCAAGATTGTGGTGAGAAACACAACCGTCAAATACGTTGTTGTAACCAACTGTAAGTTTACAGCCAAAACCGTCGGCATTAATACCTGAAGGGTCAGCACTGTTCCAAACTTCACAATTCTTGATTAAGTTGTTGTGTGGCCATTGGCTCATAGTGTCAGCGTCAGATTTTGTTCTTGAAAGCTGGAATCCTGTGTCGTTGTTGTCATAGAATTTACAGTCTTCAATAACACAATAGTCGCCTGAAAGCTGGAAGCCTCTCTGGTTGTTTCCGGAATGTATGAAATCAATTCCTTTAACGTCCCAATAACTTGCTTCCAAAGTCATACCCAATACTTTGTATTGAGCATCAATAATAGGTTCAGCACCTTCGTCAGCAACAAGTCTGATTCTGTGTGCAGAAGTACCTGATTTTGTTGAAGGAACAGTAATAGTTTTGTCTCTATAGTAAACGCCGTCCATCATAATAATAGTCTGACCACGTTTAACAAGACCTAAAGCTGTGTCCAAATCAAGTGGGTCGTCTTTAGTACCCTTCCCAACAACAGTTCCGTCAGGAGAAACATAAAGTGACTCTGCAGAAGTGTCAAAGTTAGAGTTGTGAGTAACCTCAAATGTATAAGTGTAATCAGCAGTAGATGTCAAAAGTTCATATTCGTCTGAATCTTCGCTAACAATTCTTGGTGTGTAAACAATCTGGAAAGTAGTAGTTGCATTTTCGTTAAGTTTTGTAGGGAATACATTTTCTTTCTTAGTAATGTATGATTTGTTTGCAATAACTTTGTCATCTTGTTTAATAGTAACATATCCACCCGATTTGTTAGTAGCCTTAATAGTAAGGTTGTAATCGGAATTTTCAGTAACAGCTGTTGAAACAACAGTGAATTTAGGAGCAACAGAAGAAAGTCCTGCGCTTCTTGAAGTCAAGTCAGTTGAAGGGTCTGTAATGTAGAAGTCAACGTTTTCAACGTCCATAGTAGCATAACGAGCAGCAAAGAAACCAACATAAATATTGTCTGGGTCAATAGTAGTAAGGTTTTCGCCGTCTTCAGGATACCATGTTCTAATTTCTGTTGTACCTGTTTGATAATCATAACAAATTGCTTTGTAACCACCATTGATTCTCTCAAGAGTAAGGTTGAATTTGTCACCTTTCTGGAACATATTCTTAGACATAGTAGGTGTCGGAATAGAACGAGTAGGAGAACCAACCTCTGTAGTTTTAAATGAAGCACAACCATATCTAACAGCAAGGTTAATACGGTTTATATCTCTGTTCTTTTCGTAAGAAGCAGCAGTTGGGTCGTTAGGATAGCTTGTAAATGAGCAGCCACCAACCATAACAAAGTTAGCACAGTAAACGTCGCCTGATCTCTTAGCAACAGGTTCGCCGTTAGCGTCTTTCTTTGCGTTGGCAGCCGTACCGGTAACAGTTTCTCCCGGATTATCAGCTAAATATGCGTCGCTTGAAGTGAAAAGAAGGTTGTCTCTTGCCATAATACCAAAAGCTTCCTGTCCCGCACGTCTCAAGTCGTTGAAATCTTCAATAAGATAAGTTTGAATAGTTACATCAGCAGAAAGTCTAAAGTTGTTGTCAGAACCAATTCTTGTGTAAACATAAGAAATACCGTCCTGGTCAGTAGAAATTTTTCCGCCGCCGCCTGTTGAAGAAACAGTCATTTTTGCATCGTCGTCTTCAATGTTTGCAATGTCGCCTGTTGCTTTGTCTTTAGCAGCACTTGTGCTTTCGCCTTGGTAAACGTGTTGCCAAATGTGAGTTCCCAAATCTTTAACTGTAATAGGCAATTCTGTTGCAGCAAAGTCTTTGTTAACAGGAACAATTGTAATGAAAGAAGTTGGGTTTTCAGCTGATGAAACAGCATTTACAGAAAATCTTGTAAGATCAACGTCAAACAAACCATCTGCGTTAACAACCATAGAACCACCATCATAAATGATGTTTCTCATTTTAAGAGTTTCAAGTTCGCCTGATGAATAAAGATAAGCAACTTCCAATCCAACAAAAGCTGTTTCTTTAAATGCATCAATACCGGATTTTTCCGGATCAAGCTGATAAGTAGTTATAGGATAACCTGTAATTTTAACTCTTCTGATTTCTTTAACTTTAACAGCAACGTCAATAGTTGTGAAAACAGAAGGGTCAGCAGCATAAGCAACTTTAATTCCATAGTTGCCTGCCGGTAAAGTGCTAAATTCAGAAAGTTTAACACTCTTTTCTTTTCCGTTTTCAGTCCAAACAACAGAATCAATTACATATTCGTCGCTTGAAAGAATATCATATTTTTTGTCACCGCTTGCATTTACAAAGTCAGCTTTAATATACAAACCTGTTGCATCAAAATCTTCACCAAGATAGTAAGTTGTAACAATAGGTTTGCTTGAAACTTTCAATTCGCTAATTTTGTAATCTTTGTAAATAGTAACAGGAATTTCGCCAAAAGCATTTCCTGCTTCAGTACTTTCTGTGGCAACAAAAGAAACTTTAATAGCTTTTGCATCAGCCATAGAAGAATCAATAACTGTGTTGGCATCTAAAACTTTTCCGTTAATAGAAAGTTCATATGTATCCTCTTCAAGAGTAGCCTTAGAACCGTCAAGGAATTCTGCCTCAAGTTCCAAACCGTTAGTTTGAACTTTTTCACCAATAAAATATTCGTTTTTAATAGGAGCATTAACAACGTTTATTTTTGTAGGTTTGTTTTTACAAAAACTGATTTGAATAGGAACTTTAACTCCGCATTTTGTAATGTAAGCAGTTTGAGTTCCCAAAGTGTCTTTGTCGGCATCAATAGCATAACCCTCAGAATCAAGAACTTCTGTGTCCCCGTTAGAGAATTTAGCTGTAACAATCATGCCTTCAAGATTAGGTTCGTTTCCAACAACGAATTCAGTGTTGTTAGGCATCTGAGTAATTTCAAGTGAAGAAACTTCTCTGTCTTCAACATCAAGTTTGATGTTTGAGAAAGTTGCTTCTGCCTGTCTTGCAGTAAATAAAGCAGGGCAAACAGTTGCGTTTTTGAAAATGTTTCCGCTGTCTTTAATTACTTGGCTTTTACCGTCGCAAGAAACTGTGTAAATGTTGCTTCTCTTAGTAATTTTAAGCTTGAAAGGACCTGCATTTGATCCTGTGAGAGTAATAGCTTGTTCAGAAAGCTGGTCGCCCAATGCTCTCTTTGTTCCATTATCTCTGTAGCTTCCGTAAAAATCAGAATGAGAAGAGTTGCTTGCCGCTGCATAAAGAGAAACTGCAACGCTGTTAGGTGTTTTAGCACTTACGTTGTCAAAAATTGCGAGTCCGGCAGAAGATTGGTTTGGATTTCCACTGCCGCTGAGAGTATTGAACTCGTTAATTTTAACATCTGCTGAAAATGTAAAATCCTTCGTTGCGTCAACAGTCGCAGCATAGTATCCGAATTCATCGGAACCGTTTGACCACTTACCTTTTTTAACTGCGGTAGGTTTAATTGTTACTTCTGAAGAATAATCTCCTACAGTATCCGATGTACTTCCGCCTGTGTTTCCTTTTGTCCAACCGTCTGTAACAACAGTGTTAAGGTCAACAGAGCCTGAAGAAGCAACTTCTTCGGCAGAATCCAAGGAAACTTCAGCAGCATCAGCATCAGTCTCGGCTTCAGTTTCAACCGCTTCAACAACTTCAGATTCAACAACTTCAGAAGTTTCAATGTCTTCCGCAAAAACATTAAAAGACATTGAACTAAAAATCATCGATACAGCAAGAATAGATGCTAATATCTTTTTCTTCATTGTTCTTTCCTCCTTTAAGAATTTGTTATACTATAAATCATAAAATCTTCAAACTCAACCAATTTAAACAACTCCGCTCTCTACAAAGTTATAAAAATCACCAAAATTTGAAATATTACATAAATAATTTATAGACAACTATATTATACACCACAGGGGCCACAAAATCAATATTTATTTTTCTTTGTAACAAAATTTTAAAAAAAATAAACAAAAAAGCAAATTGTTAGTACAAATTCACCAAAAAAGCAATAACATACGTAACAACTCACATAATAAAGCTCAAAAGCAATACAACTTTGTAAAAATGTTTGAACAAATTGTCAAAAAATAAAATACAAAATTGCATTGCAAAAAGAACTTTTATAATTTTGTAAAACCCTGATATGTATCAAAAAAATTAATAACTACGCAAGCCTGTCCCAATTTTTTTTAATAATAAAATATGTCGCTGTAACAAGCCCCGCATAAATCAAAATTGAAAAAACAGCCGAAATCGAAAGAGTTCCGCCAAGCATATCAAAAACAGCTTGAAAATTTTTTCTCTCACTGTAAGGAAAATCTCTGAAAATACATGCAATTTTGTCCATTTTGTCCGAAAAAATAAAAGCTTGAATAATTGTCAAAACACCGCAAAATGAATATCCGAAAATTGTCAAATAAAACATACTTTTCTTTTTCTTGCCAAGCAAAACCGAATATCCAATAAGTATGATAATTACAGCAATCATTCCAAGAATTAAAAATATATACGTAACTTCGAATATTGAGGAAATAAGTTCAAAATCCGAACCGGACATAAATTCGTCAAGTTCAGAAAAATCAATAGCCGAATTCATTCCCCCCAAAACAATTGCGGAAAAAATCGAGCCAATAATGCTAATGCTGTTCCAAATAATCATAATAACAAACCAGGCAATCGCCCCACCGCCCCATTTGAACTTTCCTTTAACAAAATTTTCATCAATAACATCGTTGCCAAAATTCCCGCCTTGAGACCTGTTTTCAAAACGGGCACTTTCCTCCGCTTTCGAAAGTGAAACACCGGAAGAAAAATTTTGTTCACGATTAATCCTCTTTCCGCATTTTCCACAAAACTCCATGCTTTCATCAACTTCGTTTCCGCAATTATTGCAAAACATATCAAATCCTCCTTTTTATTTATATAATTATATCAACCTACCGCATTTTCCCCTCGGGTCGCTCCGTTTTTTTATTTACAATCTAATTTCTTGTAATTTATTACAAGAAACATCTGCGGTTTAATAAAAAATCCTCCGCTTAAAATGCTACTCCGTAGCTCTCGCTACTCGCTACCGCATTTTCCCCTCGGGTCGCTCCGTTTTTTTTATTTACAATCTATTTTCTTGTAATTTATTACAAGAAACATCTGCGGTTTAATAAAAAATCCTCCGCTTAAAATGCTACTCCGTAGCTCTCGCTACTCGCCACCGCATTTCCCCCTCGGGTCGCTCCGTTTTTTTTATTTACAATCTAATTTCTTGTAATATAGTATCACAAAAAAATATTTTTGTCCATTGTTCAAAATCTCTAAATAACTACACAAAAAATTAAGAAAAACTCCCCTCAAAGATAAATTATGCCAAAAATAACAGCCCAATGACAAAAATGTAAAAGTCTTCGAACTGTTATAATCAATCTTTAATTGTCAAAATTTTAAAATTCTGCGTTTCGAACCGTCCTCGGATAAGGAATAACGTCCCTTATATTAACCATTCCCGTAATATACATAACGCATCTTTCAAACCCAAGCCCAAAACCTGCGTGCTTCGTTCCGCCATATTTTCTAAGGTCCAAATACCACCAATAATCGTCCTCGTCAAGTTCAAGCTCCTCCATACGTGAACGTAAAATATCAAGCCGTTCCTCTCGCTGGCTTCCGCCAATTATCTCGCCAACCCCCGGAACAAGCAAATCCATAGCCGCAACAGTCTGTCTGTCGTCATTAAGCCTCATATAAAAAGCTTTAATGTCTTTAGGATAATCAGTAACAAAAACCGGCTTTTTAAAAACTTGCTCTGTAATATATCTTTCGTGTTCCGTCTGTAGGTCAATCCCCCATTCAACCGGATATTCAAATTTAACATCGGCTTTTTTGAGAATTTCAACCGCCTCCGTATAAGTTATCCTTGCAAAGTCCGAATTGATAATGTTGTTAAGCCTTTCAATAAGACCGTTGTCAACAAATTTGTTAAAAAACTCCATTTCCTCCGGAGCATTCTCCATAACATATTTTATAACAAATTTGAGCATATCCTCTGCCAAAGCCATATCGTCCGAAAGTTCGGCAAAAGCAATCTCCGGCTCAATCATCCAAAACTCGGCGGCGTGCCTTGCGGTGTTAGAATTTTCCGCACGAAAAGTCGGTCCAAAAGTGTAAACGTTTCTAAATGCAAGAGCATAAGTCTCCGCCGAAAGTTGCCCGCTAACAGTTAAATTCGCAGGCTTTCCAAAAAAATCTTTGGAATAGTCAACGTTTCCATATTCCGTCTTCGGCGGAGCTTGAACGTTCATGGTCGTAACTTGAAACATCTCTCCCGCACCCTCGCAGTCGCTCGCCGTAATTATCGGCGTGTGAACATAAACAAAATTTCTTTCGTTGAAAAATTTGTGAATTGCAAAGCTTGCAATGCTCCTAACACGAAAAACAGCAGAAAAAGTGTTTGTTCTTGCCCTAAGATGAGCAATCGTTCGTAAATATTCAAAAGAATGTCGTTTTTTCTGAAGAGGATAGTCCGAAGGTGACTCTCCCTCAACCCTAATCTCAAAAGCCTTAATTTCAAAAGGTTGCTTGTTGTTCGGGGTAAGCTCAAAAATCCCCCTAATTCTAAGGCTTGAACCAACTCCAAGCTTGGAAATTTTAGAAAAATTTTCAAGTTTGTCGTCAAAAACAATTTGAACATTTTTAAAAAAAGTTCCGTCATTAAGTTCAATAAATCCAAAAGCTTTGGAAGCTCTCAAAGTTCTAACCCACCCCGCAATAATAATTTCTTTGTTTTCAAATTGCGTCGGGTTCTTGTAAATATTCTTTATAAGTTCCAAAAAAGTCACCGTCCGATTATTTAAGTTTAATTCCTGTCTTTTCTCCAAGTTGTTTAAGATTTTGTAAAATCTGTTCGCCTTTTCCCGTCATTTTGTCAAGATATTCCTGATTGATGTTCTTTTCGTCAATCTCCGATGCAAGCTCCATTATGTCTCGAAGAATTTTGTCAAAATCACCTTGATGCTCCTTGTATTTATCTTTTAAAGTTTTGTTGTCTCCCGAAACAGCCTCGTTAACAAAGTTTTTAAACATAAGCTGTAAGTCTGCATAAACTGTTTTAAAATCAACTTTGTTTGTGTGAATGTCGTTGTCAAGTGCTGTAATTAAATCTTGAATTTCTGTCGTTTTTTGGGAAAGTTGCTCATAATAATCTCCCTCGCTAAGTTCCTTCTTCCCGCTCTCAACAAATTTTCCAAGTTCGTCAACTTTAACCAAAATTGCGTTAAAAGCATATTGTTGCTCCTTTGTATAACCTTCTTTAAGAGTCTTTTTGTCGTCAGAAAGAATTTCTTCCGAAAGAGTGGTAAATTTGTTTTGAATGTCTTCAAGCTGAATTTTAATGTTGTCCGGATTTGTCGCATCGTTTGAATTGTTTTTGTTGATAAAAATAAATGTCGCCGCAATAATGCCAATTATAACTATTATGCCGATAATTCCTAAAATTATTTTCGTTTCTTTCTTCATCTTTCACTGTTCTCCTTAATTAATTATTTTTATGTATAAATTTCGTTGCCCTCTCTTCAACCGCAAAACGTAGTTTTGCATAAAAGTTTTTGTCAAACTTTTTTCAAAAAGTTTGTGGGTTTGGGCAACGCCCAAAGTTCTCCCCAAACTCTTTTAAAAACTTTGCCGTTCGGGGCAACACCCAAAAAACTCCCTCTCTTCAACCGCAAAACGTAGTTTTGCATAAAAGTTTTTGTCAAACTTTTTTCAAAAAGTTTGTGGGTTTGGGCAACGCCCAAAGTTCTCCCCAAACTCTTTTAAAAACTTTGCCGTTCGGGGCAACACCCAAAAAACTCCCTCTCTTCAACCGCAAAACGTAGTTTTGCATAAAAGTTTTTGTCAAACTTTTTTCAAAAAGTTTGTGGGTTTGGGCAACGCCCAAAGTTCTCCTCCCAAACTCTTCCCCTCTCTAAAAAAACGCCAAAACGAATTAATGAAAAATCATCAATTCATTTTGACGTGTCAATAAATTCGTAAAAATTTATTTATCAGCCTAAATAGTCAAATGGGTTGTGAGCAACGCCGCCTTCTCTAACCTCAAAATGAAGATGATTTCCGGTGCTGTCTCCTGTGCTTCCAACATAAGAAACAAGCTGACCTTGATAAACTCTTTCTCCGGCAGAAACAGCAACTTTCGAATTGTGTGCATAATATGTTTCCTTGCCGTTCTCGTGGGATATTTTAACAAGATACCCATATCCACCGCTGTTCCAGCCCGCAAATGTCACAACACCGCCGTCAGCTGCATAAACAGGTGTTCCCGCAGGTGCTGCAATGTCAATGCCTTTGTGAACAGTTCCCCATCTTGCACCAAACCCCGAAGATAACCTTCCACTAACAGGCATTTTGAAAACACCTGTGGCCTTTTTCGGCGGAACAGTCAATGTTCCAACCTCAACTTTTTCTTTAACAGGCTCTTTAATAACCGACTCCTTCAAAATCTTTCTCGAAGTCTCTTTGCCGTTTATATATCCAACTTCCGCCGTAACCGTCTTTTCTCCGTTAGCTCCCTCTCGTAAAACCTTTTCGTAAGTTTTATACTCCGAGTCGTTTTCAACTTTCTCCGTCTCAAACGGAATTTCTTCGTTGTAAGTTTTTCTAACTGTCGTCTCAACCGAAAGTAACGGCTTTTCTTCCGTTATAACAACTTTGTCGCCAATGTGAATAATTGAATTTTCGTCAATGTTCGGGTTAAGGTCAAGAATTTCCGAAACAGATAAATCCGTTTTGTCCGCAATCCCCTCAATAGTGTCTCCCTCAACAACGGTATAACTCTTTTCTTCAACTTCGTTTTTGTTCAAAATGTCATAAGCATCAGAATACGAAACAACCCTTTCAGAATTAATGTATTCTTCCGAAAGATAAACGTCCTCCGCAAAAGAACACGAAACAACTCCGTCGCATTTTTCCGAACGTAATTTTTTAATCTGTTCAAGAACTTGTTTAGCTTCTTCTTCCGATTTCAACGAAACAAGTGTCTTTCCGTCAAGATTAATGTTGCAGGCTTTAACTTCATATGATAAGTCGTTTGCAAGGGAATTGAGAATTTCATCGGAAGGTGAAATTTCCGAACTCGATGCAATAATTGGAATAAGAGAAATTGTTTCCTTAATCGAAGTTTGAACCCCCGTTGCTTTTTCAATTTTTTCGTTAATGTCCGAACAAAATTGAGTTTCGGAAATATCGGCGTTGTCAATTATCGCAACAGGCTCGCCCTCAATGTAAACCGCTTGAGCGTTGTTCTTTGTAAATCCCGAAGCAATGGTAATCGATGTTATAATAACAGAAAGAGCCAACGAACATTTCATAAGATAACTAATGTTGCTTTGAGAATAAATTTTCCTTTTAAAAATGTATCTCAAAAATAATTTCGCTCTTTTAATTTTCTCCGGATTAAAATATTTTTCTTTAATTTCAAAAACGTAAACTTTAAACTTCGAAATTTTAAAAAGTTCACAACTTCTCAATTTCAAATAATTAATGGCTTTTCGGAACAAATCCGACATCACAAAACAACCTCCCAAAAAAATAATCGTTGTACATCATAAAAAACAAAAATTAAGAATTAGCAAGAACAAATATAACATCTATATTATGTGAAGAAGCGTCCTCATATAATATGTAAACTTCTGCATAATTGCCAATATCATCAAAATCAATTTTCGTTCCTTTTGTGCAGTCAAAACATTCCGTCAAATCTTCGTCAAAGAAAAATTCCTCTTTTTCTCCGCCAACAGTTTCAAGGGTTAAACCCTCGTTGTCAATATATGTAATATATCCCGTTTCAACGTTTTTGCTTTGCTCTTTAAGCTTAATCGATGAAACAATTCCGTCTTTCGCCATAACTTTCGCAAAGTCTCCAACTCTGATTGAATATATCGGAACACAATACCTCGTTGCCAAAAAATATTTAACTTCGCCGTCCTCCGTCATAATGCCAATTTTGCATTCGTCTTTAACGCTTGAACCAATTGAAATGTTGTAAACCGTTCCCGAAACTTCTGTGTCCATACATAACTCAGAAGAATTTACATCAGAATTTGAAACACTTTCAAAAGTTGTGCTTTCTGTGCTTTCCTCTTTTTCGCTTTCTTCCAAATCAATAATAGTAAGTTCAAGAATTTCCGAATTATTTATAATCGCTGAAACTTTAATTCCCGACAAAATGCTGTCTTTTCCAAGAGTTTCGCCGTCTTTTTTAATTTTCGTGCTGTCGCCAATTCTAAAAGTCTTAATTTCATCGTCAATTTTAATCTGAACAATGTTTATCGCCTTAAAATAATTTTCAACAACACCGCTAACAGAAGAAACATTGTTAATTCCCAAATTTTGAGAAGTGCTCGTTTCTTTCAAAACCGCATCGGTAACGTTGTTCAAAAGAACACAAAACTCAGCCTTTGTAACAGCATTTTTGGGGTGGCAAAAGCCGTCGCTTCCGCCGTTCAAAACATTTATGGATTTCAAATAGTTAACAGATGCTCTTCTTTTTTCGGTAATGCTGTCGTTGTCTTTAAAAAAGTTAGAGTTCTTAAAATTTTCCGCAACTGTTTCTTTGCCCATAAGACGAACAAAAAAAACAGCAAGCTCCTCTTTTGAAATTCCTCTGAATTTCTCAGAACCGTCATCAGAAAAAAGCATAAAATCTTTTAAATCCTCTTCTTTTAAAATATTTTTAGAAAGAAGATAAGCAATTTGTTTGTTGGAAGCAAAATTCCATTTTGAATATTGAGAAGAATATTTTGAAATAATCGCAAGTTCGTTTGAATAATCGTTGTCAGATTGTGAATAATTTGCAGCAACCGCAAGAATTTTGGAAACTGTAAATTTGTCAATATAACTGTCAGGATTAAAATTTTCGTTCCAAACATCTTTAAGATAACCTTTTGCAGAAACGCTTTCAATAGCGGCATAAGCCCAATAAGATTGAGGAACATCTTTAAAAACAGCACCAAAAACACTCGAAGAAAAAAGCAAAGAAGTTATTTGCACAAAACAAATTACAGCCGATAATTTTTTAAACAATTTCACAAAAAAACCTCCTTTTCAACAGTAAACGATAATTATATGAGTTTATTATACACCACAAAAATAAATACTGCAAGCATTTTAAAAAAACACCGGTTTAAATCTACATTTCGAACAAAAATGTAACAAATCAAACCGGTGAAAAATAACCAAAATATTAACTTAATAACATAAATCAAATATTACATTTGTTTTCCAAGAACATAAACTTTAACGTTGTTTTTAACGCCATAATTAACACATTCACGATAAGTGTTAAAATAAAGGTCAATACGATTGTTTTTAATAGCTCCGCCCGTATCTCCGGCAACAGCATAACCATACCCCTCAATATAAAGTTTTGTTCCCAAAGGAATAACGTTAGGGTCAACAGCAACAACACCAACAGCCGCCTTCATACCGCTTGCAGTAATTCCGCAATAAGGTCCGGCAAGTGGCTCGTTTGCAGTATAAGCAGTCGCTCTCATAGAATATTCCTTAACAACTTGAAAAGACCCTCTGTTTGTCTTAACAGTCGGAACTTCCGGCTCAGGCTCTTTTGTGCCTTTTTCAATAACTTTAGCAACAGGAGCTTTAACAATCACTTCATTGCCGTTTGTAACTGAAGAAACTTTTCCTCCAACATAAACAGTCTTAACCTCATATTGCTTTTCTCCGCAAACACCCTCTGTTTTAACCCTCTCTTTTCCTTTTTCAAGAGAAGCGTTTTCAACAACGGTTGTTTCAAAAGGAATAGACTCTTTCTTTGTCTCAACAACTTCCTTAACGGAATTTAATTTAATCTGCATATTAGGCTCTGTTTTAAAAGAAGAACTTCCACTAACAAGAACATATTCCGAAGCGTTTTCTTTTCTCAAATTTGCAATAACTTTGCCAACAGTGTCCTCGTTTGTTGTAACTTTAATAGGTTCTGCCCCGTCAATAGAAACGTTAACATCAAAAGCTCGTTTAATAACAATTTCCATATTGTCTTTAACAGTCTCCGAAAAACTAACATTAATTTTATCCAAATCGTTTAAAGAGATTTCTTCCTGATTTAAAAACTCTTCAACGGTCTTTGCATCTGTTTTCACGCTGTATGAATTATTGTTGTCGGTAAGTCTTACATTAGTTGAAGAAATATCATAAGCTTTGGCCATTCCTGTAAAAACAAGTAAAAACGAAGAAAGTATTACGAAAGTTTTAATATGTTTGGTCAATTTAATTTTCTTTAACATCTGAATTGTTCCTCCTTGATAATCAAACAGCTTAAATAAATTCAAAATTGCAACAATATTTTAATAATTTACTTAAAGCCATTTTGCGGAAATATAAAAATATTTTTAAAAACATTATTGCCAACATTTCAAAGAAAAAAACAAAATGTGAGATAAATTTGTTTTATAAAGAAAAAGAAATGCTTTGCAAAAACTGTATATATTAATATATTACGCAAGATTTAAGAATATATTCGCAAAAATTGCAAAATTTATATTCTCGATTAACATTTACAAGAAACATATTAACACAAATGTAACAATTATGCAACAATTATTTTAAAGAAAATAAATCCAACGAATTTTCAAGTGTGATTTTTGCAACTTTTTCAGGCTGAATTTGTTTAATTTCTCCAATTTTATCACAAATATATTTAAGATTTTGTGAATTATTACGGTCGCCTCTCTTAGGCACCGGAGATAAATATGGCGAATCTGTTTCAATCAAAATTTTCTCAATCGGTATATTTCGAACCGTTTCAACAGGTTTTTTTGCATTTTTAAAAGTAACCATACCGCCAATGCCAATGTAAAAACCCATATCGATATAATCCAAAGCCATTTGATAACTCCCCGAATAACTGTGAATAACGCCTTTTCTAACGTTGCTCTCTTTAATAATGTCAAAACATTCTTGTGCAGCCTCTCTCGAGTGAATTATAACTGGCAAATCAAGTTCCTTCGCAAGCTCAAGCTGTCGAACAAACCATTTTCTCTGCAAGTCTCTCGGCGAAAAATCATAATGATAATCAAGCCCAATTTCGCCAATAGCAACAACTTTGTCGTTTTTAGAATATTCTCGCAAAGTTTGAATGTCAGCTTCCGTCATATTTTCAGCATCGTGTGGGTGAACTCCAACCGCCGCATAAAAAAACGGAAACCTCTCGCAAAGCTCAACTCCTGCAAGAGACGACTTCATATCCGCTCCGGCATTAACAATATACTCAACACCGTTTTTGTGCATTTCCTCAATAAGTTTGTATCTGTCCAAATCAAATTTTTCATCATCATAATGTGCGTGAGATTCAAAATACATAATGCAAAACTCCTTATATAAAAAATTTGCGAAAAAACGGCAATAAAAATTTTCGTCAAAATAAACAACCGCCTTTTCGCAAAATATATTAAAAATAAATCGTTATCTAACGTTTGCCCCTGCACCAATGCTTCCGTCAACAGTTAAAACGTTTAAGTTTCCGTCGTCGTCCGATGCCGCAAGAATCATACCCTCAGATAAAACACCTCTAAGTTTAACAGGTTTAAGGTTTGTAACAACAATAACTTTCTTTCCAACCATTTCTTCCGGAGAATAATAGCTTGCAATTCCCGAAACAATCTGACGAACTTCATCGCCAATCTTAATCTGTGACTTTAACAGCTTGTCCGATTTTTCAACTTTTTCACATTCCAAAACTTCGCCAACTTTAAGATTAACTTTTGCAAAATCGTCAATTGATATAAATTCCGAGCTGTCCGAAGCTTCTTTTTCGGCTTTTTTGTTCGCAACACTTTCTTTCTGAGATTTCTCCATCGCCGCATTAAGCTCTTCAAGTTCTTTTTGTAAATCAATTCTAGGGAAAACAACAGCACCTTTTTCAATCTTAATTTCTTTGGGCAAACTTCCAAATTTGTGAGCTGAATCCCAATTTTTAAGGTTTTCGTCATTAATGCAAAGCTGTTTGTAAATTTCGTTCGGAGTATTCGGCATTCCTGGGCTTATAAGAATTGCAATTATTCTGAGAGCCTCCGCAAGAGTATACATAATTCCCGCAAGTTCGGCTTTTCTGCTTTCGTCTTTTGCAACAACCCAAGGAGTTGTTTCGTCAATGTATTTGTTGCATCTTCTAACAAGAACCCAAATTTCAGCAAACGCATCGCTAAACAACATCTTCTCCATATACTCTTCAACTTTCGAAACAGTCTCTTCCGCTGTTTTAACAACCTCTTTGTCAAAATCGTTGCCCTTTTGCTCGCTCGGCAAAACTCCGCCAAAATATTTGTCAATCATTCCAACAGTTCTCGAAAGTAAATTTCCCAAATCGTTGGCAAGGTCAGAATTAATTCTGTTAATTAAAGCCTCGTTTGTAAAATTGCCGTCCTGACCAAAAGCAATCTCACGTAAAAGGAAATAACGAATAGAATCCATTCCATATTTGTCAACAAGCACTTTCGGGTCAACAACGTTTCCTTTCGATTTGGACATTTTTCCGCCGTCAATTATAAGCCAACCATGGCCAAAAATTTTCTTCGGCAAAGGTAAATCAAGAGCCATAAGCATAGCCGGCCAAATTATAGTGTGAAAACGAACAATCTCTTTTCCAACAACGTGAACGTCCGCCGGCCAGTATTTCTCAAATTCGCTCTCATCATCAGACCCATATCCCAAAGCAGAAATGTAGTTCGAAAGAGCATCAACCCAAACGTAAACAATGTGCCCTGGGTCAAAATCAACAGGAATTCCCCATTTGAAAGAAGTTCTCGAAACGCAAAGGTCCTCAAGTCCCGGCTTCAAAAAGTTGTTAATCATTTCGTTTTTTCTCGTTGCAGGTTGAATAAAATCAGGATTTTCCTCAATGTGCTTAATTATCCTGTCTTGATATTTTGAAAGCTTGAAAAAATAACTTTCTTCTTTAAGCTTTTCAACTTCTCTGCCACAGTCAGGGCATTTTCCATCAACAAGCTGTCTTTCTGTATAAAAAGTTTCGCAAGGTGTGCAATACCAGCCCTCATAAGAACTTTTGTAAATGTCCCCGTTCTCGTAAAGCTTTTTAAAAATCTTCTGAACAGCAGTAACATGCTTCTCGTCTGTCGTTCTAATATAATAATCATAACTTATGCCAAGAGTTTTCCAAAGCTCTTTAACCCAAGCAACGATTTTGTCAACATATTCTTTCGGCGTAACGCCTTTCTCTTTTGCAATTCGCTCAATCTTCTGCCCGTGTTCGTCTGTTCCCGTCAAAAACTTAACATCAAACCCACGCATTCTTTTGTAACGTGCCATAGTATCCGTAGCAACAGTGCAGTAAGAATGTCCAATGTGAAGTTTGTCGCTCGGATAATAAATAGGTGTTGTAATGTAAAATTTTTCTTTTGCCATTTTAAACAGAACCTCCTTAAATTCATAAATAGCGTATAATCAATTATTATATATCATTTGAATAAAAATTGCAAAATTTTTTGTGCCATAAATATAATCCCCTCTTTTTTTCTCTCCCCCTCGCAAAACGTAGTTTTGCATAAAAGTTTTTGTCAAACTTTTTTCAAAAAGTTTGTGGGCTCGGGCAACGCCCAACTCCTCCCCCCTCAATCCGCCACTTGCTCCAATACCTCAAATCTGATATAATAAAAAAAATACTTCAATTAAGGGGTGATTGCCATAAGTTCCTCAAATGATAAATCAAAAAAAATAATGTTGATAATAATAATAGTTCTTATAACATTGATTTTCTTTGCA
This sequence comes from uncultured Lachnospiraceae bacterium, assembly GCA_964531385.1. Taxonomy (GTDB): domain Bacteria; phylum Bacillota; class Clostridia; order Lachnospirales; family CAG-274; genus MGBC114079. Next base: position 57,473 of record CAZHGC010000015.1, read on the forward strand.
TTGGCTCTTTCCGCAGTCTTTTTCGCAACGTCTCGCTCGGGTCGAAGAGTTGAATTAACAACAGACCCCCAAATTGACCCAACCTCGCAAACACAAGAAGAATTGTTCGAAGATAACGATAACGTTCCCTCAAAAACAGTGTTCGCAATATATGGCGTCGATAAGGGCGAAGCTCTCTCCGATGTAATAATAGTAGCGTCTTTCGATAAAATAAAAAACACGCTCAATACAATCTCAATCCCTCGTGACACTTTCGTAAAAGTGTCAAAAGAAAATCGTGATGAGTTAAAAGCAAAAGGTAAAAATCTTCCCTCTTCCGGAATAAAAATAAATGCTGTCCATAGCCTTTCCGGTGAGTATGGAAATGAATACCTAACACGCCAAATCGAAGAACTTTTGAAAATTCATATAGATTATTACTTCGAGGTAAATTTAAACTCTTTCGCCGAAATAGTCGATTCAATCGGTGGTGTCGAAATCGATGTTCCAACAAATATGCACTATAGTGACCCAACGCAAAACCTCTATATAAATATAAAAAAAGGAAAACAATTGCTAAACGGAAAAACAGCTTTGGGCTTCGTTCGCTTCCGCCAATATGTAAAAGGTGATATACAAAGAATAGAAATGCAAAAAATGTTTCTAAAATCGTTTATAGAAAAAATAACCAAAACAGAAACAATAATTTCAAATTTGCCCGAATTTGTAACAATCTTCATCAATAACGTAAACACGAATATGACAATAGGTGATGCACTGAATTATGCCCCATATGTAAAAAATATAACAGCAGATAAAATAACTTCCGAAACATTGCCCGGAGATGATAAAACCCCCTATAACTGCGATGAATTAAAAACAAGAACTCTCGTAAATCGCCTTTTCTACGATGTTGTACCGGAAGAGGAAACAGAAACACAAACACAAACATATAATTGATTTAATGCCTAAAAAAGCCACAAAACTCTGCTTCTGTGGCTTTTTTAATTTCCTTTCCCCCCTCTTTCCCAACCTCCTCACCCTCCCCAACCCTCCTTTCCCCTTCCCCCCTCTCTTTCCTCTCCCCAAACCCTCAATTTTTCCCCTTTTCCTCCTCTCCCAAACCCACTCTCCCTTTCCGCCCCACTTTCTCGCTCCCCTCTATTTCCTCTTTCAAAAAACTCCCTTTTTCCTCTCCTCAAACCCACTCTACCTTTCCGCCCTCACCTCCTCCAAAATTGCCCCTCATCTTCCCTTTGTTTCTTCACAACTCCCACGTTTCCCCCTTTTCCTTTTCTCCTCAAACCCACTCTCCCTTTTCTTCTTTTTCTCACCTCTAATTTTCATAAATAAAACATTTTTGTTGCATATATTAAACTTATATGTTATACTGTCTTTGTAAAAACTAAAACCTCCCCAAAAAGTTTTTACAAAAATTAAAAAAGCACAATAACGAAAGGAATGATAATTTGAATAAAATAAACAAAAACAAACGAAAATTTAACGAAATGCTAAACAAAATAAGAAATTCAGAAAGCACAACAAATAAAATAACAGCAAACATAAATATGCTGATAAATCCAAAAAACACATCAGTTTCAAACGTCAATAAGTTATACAAAAATATCACAAAAAAATTAATATCAACCGAACCGCAAATAAAATTGCCAAAACCGACCCAAAAAATTCTATCTTCAAATCGCCAACTTGCAAAAAAAGAAATCATAACAAATTGTGTATATCCAAAAACATCAAATTATGCACAAAATATATCTCTTTTTCAAAAAAAAGAACTCTCACCACTTTCAAATGTTGTAAACAATTTCAAAAATCCCGAAAAAAATCCACTCCCGCAATTCTTCCCCCAAAAACAAAAAATTTCTCTCAAAAAAAATTTTATATCAAAAAAGCCAAATATTTTGCAGAAAACCCTTGATTTATCAAAAAAACCTCTCAAAACCGCAATGGTGCAACAGCCCAAAAATAATATAAAAAATATTCAAACAATCCAACAGTCCAATAATAAAAAATCTCCCGCATTTTTAAAAAATTTAAAAGAAAATATAAGCGTAAAAACTCCAAAAAACAACTCGAATATAAATATTTCGCCAAATATAAATGTCGAATTAAAACCCCAAAATAACACATTAAGCGATTTTAATAAAATATGGACAGAAATAGGTAATCGCCTAAATTCCGAACTGAATTCCTCCGCAAACGGCTTCCATTAACAGAAACTCCTTTCCCTCAACCACTCAACTCTCCCCCCTCCACCCCAATCACCCTCCAAACCCCTCAACCTCCAACCCCCCTCTACTCTCTAAATCACCCCGCCCCCCAAAACAATCCCTGTCCGCGCTCCCCCGCCAACTCCACGTCAAACACTCCCCCCCCCCCCGAGCACCCCCCACACCCGCC
>CAZHGC010000016.1:0-53187 GCA_964531385.1 uncultured Lachnospiraceae bacterium
TAAAATCACTGAATACGTAATAGACGTTGAAACAAACAAGGAATTACAAAAATGACTATATAGTCAAGGAGGAATAATGGGAATTATAGCAAATCCCAGTAGAGATGATTTTCAAGTAAAAGAAGTTTCACCTAATAAAACTTTTGCTGATACAAAAAGATTTATATCTCAGCAATTTTATCAGGCACTTAATAGACATTTCACTACTGACAATGGTAATTACGTAACATATTTACAACAGATGGTTCAGAACACTATTGATATGGCTGTAAATCCAGAAAAAGACGATTACGTAAAACTTGCCGCTACAAAGTTTATTGTTGAACATCTTGAGGGAAAAGCAGGTGTTATGACTGATGAAAGACACGAAGAAATGCCAAAACTTGTTATTTGTGTAAATGACACAACCAATGAAGAAATAAAGAAAAATATTACTGAACTAGAAGGTGCTACTCCTAAAGAAGATATTATTGTTGAAATATCAGACAAAGACGGCTCTAACAAAGAAGAATATATAGTGTGAGGATTGTATGGCTATAAAAAAGATTTTTGTTACAAAACCTCAAGCAAAAATAATGGGTTCTAAAAAACGTTTTAGAATCGTAAATGCAGGTAGACGTTTTGGGAAAACATTTCTTTCGGGATATGAGATGTTAGGACAAGCAACTAATAAACCAAATTCTGTTATTTGGTATGTTGCACCTACTCTCCCTATGGCTAGAAAAATTATGTGGGATGGCTGGCTTTCAAAAAACGTTCCTAAAGAGTACATAGAAAAAGCAAACCAACAAATGATGACAATGAAGTTAAAAAATGGCTCTATGATTTACTGTTTAACAGCAGACGATCCAGATAATCTTCGAGGAACTGGTATTGACTTATTAGTTATTGACGAAGCAGCGATGATTGGTGCAAATGATTTTTGGGAAACAATTAGACCAAATCTTGCAGACAAACATCACGAAGGAAGATGTTTAATAATTTCAACACCAAAAGGTTATAACTGGTTTTATGATTTATTTCAAAAAGCAAAAACAGATAAATCGTGGGATTATTTTCAATATACAACGATTGACGGAGGCAATGTAAGCGAAGAAGAAATCGAAGAAGCAAAAAGAACTATGTCAAAGAAAATGTTTGACCAAGAGTTTTTAGCAAGTTTTGAAACAATGACAAATAGGATTTATTACAACTTTGACAGAGAATTAAACTCTCGTGAAGTTGAAACTTGGTATGGACAGACTGGAACAGATGTTCATGTAGGAATAGACTTTAACGTAAATCCAATGACTGCTGCTATTTTTGCAATGGATAGAGATGAAAACAACGAACCTATTGCAGTAGAATTTGATGAAATTGTCGAGCCTAATAGCGATACTCAAGACTTGAGTAATAAATTAAATGGAAAATTTCCTAATTGTACGATTTTTGTATATCCCGACCCTACTTGCCATAAAAGACAAACAAACGCTATTGGCGGAATTTCAGATTTTGATATTTTACAAAAAAATGGCTTCATTGTGTGTTGTCCTCCACATCCGTATGCCTCTAAAGATAAATGGAATACTGTAAACACGGCATTATGTAGTGCTGACGGTAAAAGACACGTTTTTGTTGCAAAAAATAAATGTCCTTATACGAGAAAATCATTAGAGGGATATTGTTTCAAGGAAACAAATAAATCAGAACCTGATAAATCATCAGGACTTGACCATATATCAGACGCTTTTGCTTATTTTGTGAACTATTGTTTACCAATGAGAAAAAGAACTGTCGCAAGACCAGAAGTATTGGGAGTATAAAAATGTTAAGAGATACAGAATCCCCAGAGATTACAAATGAATTAAAATATCAGTGGCAACTTGTAAGAGATTGTATTGCTGGTGAAAAAAGAATGAAAGATAAAGGAGATATTTATTTACCAAAAAAAGGCGGACAATCAGATAAGGATTACTTAGCCTACAAAGCAAGGGCAAAATGGGCTGATTATACAGAGCAAGCCTTAAATGCTATGCATGGTATGATTTTTAGAAAAGCACCAACTATTGAAATTCCTCAAGATGAACAACTTGCAGAATGTGTAAAAAACTTTAATAAAGAAGGAGATTCACTTTATCAGTTTGCTTCTAATTCTGCTTATGACAATATGCAAACATCTTTTGGCGGATTTTTAGTTGATATGCCTAAAGTAGAAACAGTTTTAACTGTATATGATGCAGAAAAGGCTGGAGTAAGACCTTTTTGTAAATATTATGCAGGTGAAAAAGTACGAGATTGGAAATGGAAATATATAAATAATTTAAAACAGTTAGGTATGATTATTTTGGAAGAAGATATCGAGAGTGAAAGACCAGAAAATGAATTTGCTCACGAAATTTTAAAACAAAGTCGTATTCTTGATTTGTTTGAAGATAAATGTCGTGTAAGAGTTTTTAGAGAATGGACTAATCCCGATACAAAAGAAAAAGAAGATGAACTTATTTCCGAATCATTTATAGTTATAAACGGGGAACCATTAGAATACATTCCATTCTTTTTTGCACCGTCAAAATATCCAGAAAAACCTATGCTATATGGTACTGCGGAATTAAACAAACATTATTATATGCAATCAGCAGATTATGAAAATGGTGTTCATTACACAACAATCCCAACTGGCTATGCAACTGGACATGTACAAGAAATTGATGAAAAAACAAAGAAACCTATTCCGATAAGACTTGGTGGAGATGCTTTTTTAAATTTTCAAGAAGATACCGCAAGAGTTGGTACATTACAGTTTGCTGGAGAGGGGCTAGAACACTGTGAAAAAGCACTTGCTTCTACTCAAGAGCAAATTGGTATTTTAGGAACAAGGTCTATTTCTCCAGACAAGGCGATGTCCGAAACATCTGACGCTGCTAAAATTCATAGACAAGGTGAAAATGCAAAACTTGCTACCTATGCAAGAAATCTATCAGAAACTTTTACAAAGATTTTAAGAACTATGGCTGATTGGCTGAATGTAAAAGGTGGTGTCTGCGTTTCATTCAATGTTGATTATGACACCATTACCTTTGACCCTAATATGATGAACTCTATAGCAAATCTTGCACGAGAGGGAAAATATCCTCTTCCACTTGTATTTGAAGCACTCGACAGAGGAGAATTACTACCTAATAACTTTACTCTTAAAGAATTTGCAACGCTAGTTGATATGGAAAATGCTGGTGCAACTCCAATGGAAATTATAGAAACTTATCAAAAAATGCGTTCTGGCGAATTATTAGGAAAAGTTAATCAAGATTATGCAACACCTAAAAATAAAACAATAAATATTGGTGATGTTTTTAATAAAAACTCAGCAGAGGATTCTGAATAATGGATTATTTTGATACTTTTGCAAATCATATAATTGACACAGAATTTTATGCTCAAGGCAAAGAAAATCAAACTAGAAATAATCTTGAAGAACTTAAAAGAAATCTTTATGGAACTATTTTAGGTTATGCGACAATTCCTTCAAAGTCCATTTATAACGAAGCCATATCTGTTTGTAAACAGCGAATTGACGATTTTTTTAAGACTTATAAACAAAAACTAAAAAAAGATGTTGAAGAACAAAGTAAAAAGGAAAGCCAGTTTCTTAAAAATCTTTTAAAAGTTGCTCTAGGAGTTGCTATTGGAGCATATTTTTCATTGAACAAAGTTTTATTAGCACCATTCAATTCTATTGATAATTTTGACAGTTTTATCACCTCTTTGAAATCTTCATTTTATAAAGCCACTACAAGACCTATTATGAATGCTTACGTTTTTGGAAGTAGTACGTATTCAACTACAAAAGATTTTAAAGATACTACTGCAAATATTATTCAAACAGCAAGTTCTAATGTGCATACCCTATTTACTTCTGTTCAAAGAACAACTCAAGATATTATGCTATTGGATTTAAAAAATATTCGCTTTCAGTTTATTTCAATGTTAGATGAAAAAACTTGTAAAGTCTGTGGTGCTTATTCTGGACAAATTTTTAATTCACTACAGAACGCTCCTAAGTTGCCAATACATAATAGATGTCGATGTTACTACTTGCCCATTACTGACACAGGAAGTGAGAGCCCAAGTTATTCAGAATGGTTTTCAAAACAGCCAGATTCTACTCAATTCAAAATATTAGGGAAAACTCGTTATTCTTTATATAAAAGCGGTATTGATATATCGAGATTTTCTTCTGATGGACATTCTTTAACATTAGAAGAACTTTTTAACTCTATAAATTAAAAGTTTGTTTGTTAAAAAAATAAATATAATTTTTATTGTATTTATAGAATTTTATAAACAAGTTTCAGAAGAAACTAAAAAATCAAAAAAATTACAGGAGTAATATTATGGCAATAACCGTAGAACAAATTCAAAACATTATCGCAGGAGATGGTAATGCTATCACAGATTCTATTAAAACAGCTTCGGAATCTTTATTAAAGGCATTTGATGAAGACATCTCAGGGTTAAAACGAACTAACGCAGCCTTAAAAGATGAAAAAACTGAAATTAGCAATAAGTGGCACGCAGAACAAGAAAAATTTAAGCAATCAGAAGATACTTATAAAACAAAACTTGCCGAAGCAGAAGAACAACTAAAGAAAGCAAATCCTGATGAAGCAAAGAAATACTTTGATACACAGCGAGGACTTTTAGAAAGTGGTTTTAAGTCGCAGATTGCTGAAAAAGATAATAAAATCGGTGAACTAACAAAACAAATTCAAGAATTAGAAAATAGAGAAGTTTTTAATTCTATGAAAGATGAGTTTAGAAAAGCCGCTTCAAAAGCAGGCGTTGCTAGCGATTCTTTTGAAATTGTTGAAAATTATATTCTCGGTCCTAAAGGTTCTAATTTTACTCCAAGAGATACGAGTGAGGGTCGCGTATTCTGGTCATCAGATAATGCTGGAGATACGATTGAATCCAAACTTGAAAAACTCTTAAAAACTCCACTCGGTAAAAGGTTTTTACCATTTACATCTTCTGGTTCTGGTGCGGAAGGCGGAAGCAGCAAAGGTGATAACGGTGATAAATCAATGTCCAGAGCGGAATTTGATAAACTTTCGCCAGCGGAAAGAGTCGCTAAGGTGAAAGCAGGTTTTAAAATTATCTAATTAGGAGAGTTCCCAAATGGCAGGAATTACAGATTTTATTGGTCCAATCTATAAAGGTTTGGACACTTTTAATCGTGAATCTATAGGATTTATTCCATCAGTAAATCTTGATGCAGATATTGCTCGTGCATCTCTGGATCAAGAAGTAGATTCTCCAGTTGCAACAGCAGGCGACCCTGTTGAATTACAAGAAGCGTCTTGGAATGCGTTTTCTCCGGCTGATGATGGCGAAGTTGACACTGTAAAAGTAAAAATGGAACATCAAAAAGTTATTCGCATTGAACTTAAAGGCGACCAATCACGTGGCTTGTTAAATTCAGGTAATTACAACGCTATTCTTGAAGGTAAAATGCAAAGTGCTTTCAAGAAACTTGCTAATGAACTTGAAAGTTATGTTGCAAAAAAAGCAATAGAAGAAGCTTCTCGTGCTGTTGGTACAGCAGGTACAGTTCCATTCTCTACTGCTGGTGATTTGTCAGACTTTGCAAATATTGCAAAAGTTCTCGATGACAACGGTGCTCCACACGAAGACAGAAACATTGTGCTTTCAAGTGCGGCTATGGCGGCTTTACGTGGTAAGCAAACAATTTTGCTTAAAACAAATGAAGCAGGTACAGATGAATTTTTGAGAACTGGTTATACAACTCCAGTTCTTGGTTTCAAGATTTGGAACTCAGCAGGTCTTAAAAGCTACACTCCAAAAATTACAGGAGATGTAACAATTACAGGTTCACCAAAAGCAGGAACTATTGAACTTGCTTGTGCAGACGCAAAAAGTGCTGAGGCTGGTGATATCATCAAGATTGACAATGAAAATTACGTTATTCACAGCGTTAGTGGTGGAAAAATTATCATTGGAAAACCAGGACTTGTTTCTGATGCTGGTGCAAGTGTTACAGGAAGTGCAATTACTTCGGCTTACTTACCATCTGTTGCTTTCCATAAAAATGCTATTGTTCTTGCAACTCGCCAACTTTCTGACCCAGTCGGTGGCGATGGTTGTAATGACCAATATGAATTAACCGACCCACTTTCTGGCATTACCTTTGATGTACGTCTTTATAGAATGTACCATAAGTCTTGGATTGAAATTGGTATTGCATACGGTGCAAAAGTTGTCAAATCAGATAACGTAGCACTCTTGCTTGGTTAAAAATATAATAGAGTGTAAATTAGAATTGATTAAATCATTCATTTACACTCTATTATTAGTTAATGAAGTAAATATAAATTATTACTGGAGAAAAAGAAGATGACAGTTGTTTTAGTTAGAGATAAACCAGAAAAAGGATTTTCATCAACAGAAGTTACTGTTACAAAAACTGTTGTTGATGATTATCTGAAACGTGGTTGGAAAGAAAAAAAATCTACATCAGGAGAACAAAAAGACGTTCATAATGAAGTGGAAAATGATACCACTAAAAATACAGAAGTTAATGGCACAAATCCAATTAAAACAAAGAAAAACTGATTGGAGAATATAAATGGCAGATTTACCAGAAACTATATATACGATAAACCTCATCATTGAAAATGGTTCTTGTGTAGAATCTGCAAACTCTTATGTTTCTTTGGAATATGCGGACGCTTACGCTGTTAACAGAAACTACACAACTTGGATAAATCAAACTGAATATGTAAAAAAATCGGCTATCATAAAAGCGATGGATTATGTTGATAATATTTTTGATTGGAGAGGTTCTAAAATGTATAAAGACCAGTCTTTAGCATTTCCCCGAAAAGATATTATTGATGATGATGGTTTTAATAGAAGTGGAGAAATTCCAGAAAAACTAAAAAAAGCCATCTGCGAAGCCGCTTTTTATGTATACAAACAATTTTCGCTTTACGTAACTAAAGATACAAATGGCGTATTAAAGAAAGACAGAAAAAAAGCAGATGTTGTTGAAATCGAAAAAGAATATTTTAGTTCTGATGAAGTTAAGATAGACTATACAAGTGCTTATGAATCACTAGACAATCTATTAAAAGGACTTTTTAATCAAAAAGGCTCTGGTTCTTCTGTAAATGTAAAAGCAATTTGGGAGTAAAAAATGGCTCTTGATTATGTTTCATTAGGAGAAGATGTTAAGGGTATTATTGACGAACTTGGTGCAGAAATTTCTGTTTTAGTTCCATCTTCAACATCAAAAAACACTACAGGTAAATCTGTAAAAACATACACAACTTACACAGGAATGGCTGTAAGAAAAAAATATGATTCAGAATTTGTAACAAAAGACAGTATTGTACAAGCAGGAGATGTTGGCTTTGTTTGCTATTTTGATAACACAAGTTTTGAACCAATGGACAAGAAAAACCAAATAGTCATTTTTGGAGAATTAAAATACACAATAATCTCTGTACAACAAGTTGCACCGTCCTCTGTAAACGTTCTTGTTTATATTATTCAAGCAAGGAGAATTAACTAGTAATGAAAAATTCGTTATTAGGGGATATTAAAGTTCAATTCTCTTTTGGACAAAATGAAAAAGAAGATTTTTCGTTATCTGATTTTGGAACATTTGCAAATAATAGAAACAAAAAATTTAAGGAGAGAGTTTTCAAAGAGTTGGCAAAAGAAAAAATTACAGATATAAATAGTGCCGCTGCAAAAGCATTAAGGAAAAAAGAACGAGTACATGTTGTTCATGATACAAAAAAAAATGTAGGACAATCTGCTGCTATGAAAGAATTAAACAACAATGCAATAAGTACGTCCTATTCAAAAGATATGGAAGCAAAAACACTTTCTGCTCGTTATAGAATTATTGCCTTAACTTTTTTTAGACTTGTAGCAAGAACTCCTATTGATGAAGATTATTATTATCATTTTTATGAAACAAAAGAATTAAAACATAAAGGTGAAACAAGAGATTCTTATACAAAAGAAGTTGTAAGAAAACATACAAAAGATGATAGCGTTGCAAGAGATGATTGGGAATGTCTTATAAATCTTGAATCTGGAAAAGAATTAAAAATCACTACACAAAACCTAGAAGCATTAGGACTTAATTTTGAAAATGAACATGACAATAATAGTATAAGAACCCTAACCTCGTATCTGGTAAGACAAAGTGGTGGAGAACCTTATATACATTTTCAGTTTATAAACTTAAATGAACATTTTGAATACTTAGAATTTGGTTTATACAATAGCAACGGAAAATATGCTTCTGAAAATACTAAGTATGCACATAAAGGAGAAAAACGTTTTCACGGAAGTATCAACGGATATTCAGTTCAAGCACCAAGAGGAATTGTCAGACTTACAGCACAAGAGTTTTCTAGTGCTGTTGATAATGTTATACAACGTTCAGAAGAAACTGGACGCCAGCAAAAAATGTTAGCAAGAAAAATAAAACTTGATAAAGACTGGGGCTTAGACAAAGAAACAAGACAAACTATTGCAGAAAATTTTACAAAAAATTTTACTGAAAAAGATATTTATAAAGCGTACTTAGAGGGAAAATACACCCTTGATATAAACACAGATGAAGAAAAACAAAAATTTAATTTAGAGCAATCAAAACAATTTCAGGCTGTTTTAAAAGAATTTAAAAAAAAATTTAAGACAGAAATTGAAAAGACTGAAAAAGCAAAAAAGAAAAACTCAATACCTAAAAAAAGAGGAAAAGACAAAACAAAAAGAACAAGAACAAAAAGTATTTATGGAGAAGTTGTTATTTCAAAATACAGAACTAACTTGGAAATACTTGGTTCTTATGCAAAAGAAACTGGAAATTATGGCGGAGAAGGTTCTTTTGTTACCATAGAATATGACCATAATAATAACCACTACATTAACAAAGTTGAATATAAAATAGAAGCAAATCGGGTATATATATTGGGAGAAGCACGCAACGGGGTAAAGTACTGGATGACTCCAGAGGGATATATAAGAAGTTTCCTTGAAGGAAATCTGAAAGCAGCAAATCAAATTGTAGAATCAATTATAAAAGAACTTAACAAAGAGGCTTAAAAGAAAAAATGGGAAAATCAGAAACTTTAGTAACAGATTTATTTGTTGAAAAAAAAATCAAACAATATTTTATAGATAATTTACCTCAATATGTTGAGGGAAATGAAGCGTGGAAAATTAACTGGTCGCCAAATATGGCTTTTGAACGACCAGATGATTTGTATTGGCTAGATTTTTTCTTTTTACCTAACACACCATATCAACAGGAGATTGGCTGGGGTGCAAGGAATAGATGGACAGGTATAATGCAAATAAATATTTGCGTACCAAAAGATGATACATTATCGACAGAAGATAATGTATTTGGTAATTCTGCGATGGACTTATGCTATGAGGACATAGCGAAAGTCTTTAAACGTGGAACTATTTTTAACGGAATTAGAATTGCAAAAACTTGTAGAGAAACTTCCGCAATGCAGGTTTATGACGATTTTGTTTGTTTGCCAGTTTCGATTTATTGGCAAGCAGATTTAAGTAATTAGGAGATAAAAACTATGGCAGATTTACTTCCAAATCCAGAGCCTACCTTTGACTTGCCTACTGGTTCCTCTTCGGACTTTTACCTTTCCAGAGAAGCAATGTCTGGAGCAGACAAAGGCAAAATCATTAAGAAGAAAGGTCTTTGGAGTTATCCTTATCTAACAAGACGCACAAGTGATTCTCTCGTGGGAACTAATGAAGAAATTACTTCTAGTGAACTTCGACACGGAAGAACACGTGCAAAATCAAAATTGGGAAATGCAAGTTCTTCTGGTTCGCACGATTTTGAATTTTCTCCAGAAACTTTTGACGATGAACTTGAGGGAACATTCCGTTCTCCTTTTGTTCGTTGGTTTAAGGATGGAGAAAAAACTGGTATTGTAACAGACCGAAAGACACCAACTGGCTGGTTGGCTGTTAATGGTGAAAACGGAACTTATAACCAAGAGGCAACTGATGATGGGAAAAAAGTTTCTCAAATTCCTTTGTTTTATGTAAAAGACGAAAATAAAGGAACAGTTGGTGATGAATATGGACTTTTACAGGTTGATAAAAAATGGTTTGGAGCAGAAGGAAAAAGAACTGCTGCAAATCCATTTGGAAAATTTATTGTACACGAATTACACGTAGGTGAAACACCTGTAAAGTATTCATTTACATCTCGAATTCCTGTAAACAATAAAGTTGTTCGTTATCAAAATTACAAACACGTTGAAATTTCTGAAATGAGTTTGAATGTTACGGTAAATGCAATCGTTACTGGAAGTTTTAACTTAACAGGTTCTAATAACCCAAATTATTACACAGAAATTCAAGAAACAGGAAAAACTCGTATGGCTGTAAAAATGGCAGAGGAAAAAGACCTTGCCATTGCTTCTGGAGATGAGAGTTATGCACTAGACTACAGAGACGCTGCTGAAAAATTTTTAGCAACTCTGAAAAACACTACTAAATCAACTGAAACTGACCAGTTAATGGCTACGGAAACATTTTTGACAGTAAATGGACATCGTATTCAATTTGCTTCAGACTTAACTTTAGACATTAACAACAATTTAAGTTCAATCTATGCTATTGGTGTAGTTAACGCTATTGCTAACATTTCACCTCGCCTTGATGTAACAGGAAATGTAACTGTTTACTTTACAGACGGTGAAGAAGACGCTACTGGTAAAAAATTCGGTGCAGATGATTTGAAAAATCTTGCTTCTAACAATGAAGATGTTGAATTGATATTCACGATTCAAGACAAGCATGATGACCCATCTGTTATATACGTATTCCAAATATTCAAGACAAGTCTTTCTACTCCAACTGAAAACAAGAATGGTGAAGATTCGATTACTTGTGATATGAATTATACTTCTTTCGGAGAAAAAGCAGTTCGTATTCTTCGTTGTGCAATTCCTAAAATTAGACAAGTTAAAATTGATGGTGCTGCGGCTTTGAACAAAAATAAAGGCTCTATACTTCTGATTCCAAATGTTCCTTTGGAATCTGTAAAAGACGCTGATGTTCTTAACGACATCAATGTTAAATTAAGTCTTTCTGATTCAGATGGAAATGACATTGAAACTACGATTACAGCAGGTGATAAAACAATCAATGCTGATGGAAGTATTTCTTTGGCTTATACAACTTCGGAAAACTTAACAAGCGGAACTCTTATAAATGCAGTTGTAAGTTTAAATGAAGAGGAAGTTGAAGAAACCGAATCTGTTGCACCAGCATTGATGTACATTGCGGCAAAAACTTCTGTACCAGTTGAAATTACAAACAACATTAACTTGTTGACTTCTGGAGATGTTTTGTATGCTTGCGATGTTGAACCAAAAGATGTTTCTATTACATCTAACAATGAACATTTCGTTGTTACAGAAAGCAGTGGAGTTATTACAGTTACTGGGGCAACAACAGATGAAACTGCTGAGATTACAATTACTAGCAAATATGATTCGACAGTTTCAACAACTATCACATTGAAAAATGCAACTACTGTACAAGAATCTGCTTCAACACCAACTATCACAACGCAAGCAACGGTAGAAGTTACAGAAGGTGAAACACTAACTCTTACAGCAACGGCAACAAAATCTGGTAATGAAACACAGAGATTTGTTTGGAAAAAAGGTTCATCTCAAGTAGGAACTTCGGCTACTTATACAAAAAGCAATGCCGAAAGTAGCGATGCAGGAACTTATACAGTTGAAGTTACTAACTCTGCTAGTGGTAAAACTTCAAAAACAGCAACTAAAAATGTTACTGTAACTGTAAAATAAAGTTTTATATTTCATACTTAAAGATAAGAATGAATGATTTATTTCTTATCTTTAAGTTTTTTTTAACCATAAAAAATAGGAGAAAGTTATTATGGCAAAAAAAACAATTAACATTTCGGATTTTTTTTGTACAACAAGGGAAAAAGAAGGTGTTTGGTACGAAGCTAAATTAGGAAACGGAACTAACACAGGAATTGAATTTAAAATGCTAGGACCGTCATCAGATGAAAATGCTATAGCCGCAGAAGCATACTCAAAGCAACATGATGAAATAGAAAAAGAGAAAGACCCAAAAATTGCTGCAAAAATGCAAAGAGAGGCTGTTTGCAAAAGGATTGCTGCTGTTATTACGGACATCAGAGGAAAAGATGGTATGCAACTTATTGACGACAACGGCACAGAAATAAAATATTCTTATGATGTTGTTTACAAAATTCTCGATGAAAATATTGAAATTAGAACAGATTTATTAAATGCTTTGTTTGAAACTTCAACTTTTATGAAGAAGAAGAATTAAAAACGGCTGTCAAGCAATTCTTCTTCCTTTATTATCCTCACTCCGTAAAAAAAACTGTTACTGATGGCAAAACTGGAAAAAAATCTACAGCAACAGAATATGGAGTGAGAAACAGTCTTGTCAGGGATAATTTTATCAAACAATATGGTAAAGAAAAGTTTGATAAAATGTGCGAAACAAACAAACGTTTTTCAAAATATAGAGAACCTCCTATTCCAAAACAATATAAATGGCTTTTTAATCAATTTATGTTTATTTGGGGAAATGCTGAAATGGACTTCAATGGTAATCGTGTTTTTACATTTCAGACATTAAATGAATATGAAAAATGTATGAAAGTTTATTTTACTATTGTTGAAAAAAAACTCTTATTTAAAATGAATCAATGGGTACAAGAAACTATTTCTGATTTTTCTAAATAGGAGATGAATTATGGCAAAAATAAGTTTAGTCGATAAAAATGCAATTCAATCTATAGATTTGATTATAAATAAAATAAATACGCTTAATGAAACACTTGATAATTTATCATCAAAAGATGTTAAATTTTCTATCAATGAAACAGAACTAAAAAAAATAGTAAACGAACTTACTGTAAAAAAATCTTTAGACCTAGAAATTGACAAAAATGCTTTAGATAAAATAAAAAAACAAATAAAAGACTCTTTAACAGGTGTTATTGTTGATACAAGTGGAACAAAATCACCAGAATTTAAAGAAGAAACTTTAGAAGAAACAAAAACAAATTTAAATTCATATATTGTAGCAATAAAAAAAGATATACTAAATGAAATAAAAAAACTCGAAACGCTAAAAAAAAGTACAACAAAAGAAACTTCAAAGATATTTAATAACAGTAATAACATTCCAACTAGTAAAAAAAATTCAAGGCAATTAACTAGTAAAGAACTTAGAGAAAAAAATTTTTCAGACTTTTTACGAAATTCTTATAAAGAAAAATATGCTAACAGTTTTGAAGATAATAGGCTTGCTTTCAATAGTGATAAACTATATATGCAGTTACAACAAGCCATTATGAAAAGACAACTTGCACAGCAAAAAACTCAATTATCTTCATCTTTGATTGACCAAAAACAAAATAATCTACAATCAAACCAATTTAACTCAGAGTTAAATACTTCTAAGAAAAATGCTCAAAAAAATATTGAAGAAGTAGTTAAAACAGTTGAGGATATGGCAAAAAAAATCGCCACTAAAATAATAACAGAAACAAAGAAAATTTCTAAAGAAAGTGAAAAAACTAGTAGAGAAAGTAAAAACAAATCAGAATCTACTAGCAAAAAAAGATATTCTGGTAAATATGATTATTATACATCTTTTGAACAGTCAGATATAGAAGCGTTTTTAAAAAGTTTCAGAGATGGAGATGTAGAAAAACTTTCAGAAGCAATTTCCACTTTAGAAAATAAATATGGAAGAAGTGGCATAAAAGACATAACTTCCATTGGAAAAGGTTTAGCATACAATGATGCTACTTACGGAAAAGAAGCACGTGAATTAAAAAATTTAATATCTGCTGAAGCAACAATGAGAGGTTCTTTAAGGACACAAGATAATATTTTTAGTATTTTGCAAGGAATTAATAGTCCTATGGGATTAGCAAGAATGGTAAGTAATTCTTTTACAGATTTCCTATCAAAATCAGCAGAAACGAAACAAATCAAAAATACTAATGTTTATAAAAAATGGGCTGAAACAAATAATTTAGACCCTAAAGATAAAACTACTTACGAAAAATTTACTAAAGATAAAAAATCTTACGCGATTTCTTTGAAGTCTGTTCTAGGGGATTCAGAGGCAATGAGTGAAATAAGCAAAGCCAGTACTATAGGTTCGGCTATAGGCATTGCTATTTCTGGATTAGTAAAATTAGGACAGGCGGCTGTAGACTTCGGAAAAAACGCAGTTGCTTCTTATGAGAATATACAGAGTTTACAAACTCGTATGGCAGTAATCTATGGTTCTCAAACTGAAGCAACAAGTTCGTTTAACGAAATCGAACAGTATGCAAAAAAATCTCCTTTTGGAATAGAAATGATGACACAACAGGCTATTTTATTAAAACAGTCTGGCGTTGCAGGTAAAGACTTGATGAACACTATGCAACGGATAGGAGATGTTGCATCAGGAAACGCAGAAAAAATGAGGTCTGTTTCAGAAACGTACGCTCGTATTATGTCGTCAACAACAGTAACAGCAAGAGATATGCGTCAATTAGCAAATGCTGGTATTCCTGCTTATTCTGCTTTAGCGAACAGTTTAAGAAAAAATGGTGCTTCTGTTTATAATTATGATTTAAATCGTTCTGCGAATATCTCAAATGCTTCTATACGCTCTATGCTCCAAACAGGGAAAATAACATCAGAAGATTTTGTTAATATGATAAAAGAATTAACAAATAAAGGTGGAACTTTTTATGGAGCAACAGACAGAGGAGCACAAACTATCCTTGCAAGAAAACAAAATCTTTCTGATATGAAGCAAATGGCTTTAGCGGCTATTGGTGAAAATATAACTCAATGGGGAAACACTAAAGGAAATAATTCTTGGTACAATACCCTTCTTGATATAAAAGAGGGAGTTTGGGAAACCGTTGAAAATACTGCGAAAGAAAAAAAAGGTAAAAAGGATAAGGAAATTCAACAATCTGCTAGTCTACAAGCAGCTTCATATCAGCGAAAAGCAGATAACGCAACATCTGAAGAAGAAAGAGAATTTTATCTAAACAAGAAAAACGAATACGCAAATATTGCAATGAACAAATACATGCTAAACGTATCAAGTCTTTCAGATAAGTATGATGAACTTTCAAAAGAATTAGAGAAACCTCTTTTAGGTCAACAACAACAACAACAAATATCAGAAAGTTTTAATAAGTATTTAACGTCAAGTTTATTGTCTGCTGGAAACCCATTAGGAACGCTGGGACCAGGTCTTATATATTTACGAGAAACAGAAGAAGAAAGAACTAATTTCGCAACACAAAAAGAAAGAAAAGAAACTCTCGCTCAATTAAGGAGTCTTATTCCTGCAAAAGCATTAACACTTTTTGAAAAAAGTCTTTCACGTGGTGCAGAAAGTGTTAATGAATTTGCTAATAGCATAAATGGTTCTCAAACAAGAATGTTGAAAGCCAAATCAAATTATGATAGTTCAAGTTATGGTTCATATAAGTTAACGTTACAACAAAGAGAACAAGACGCTCAATTAAGGGCTAGACTTAACGGTTATACTGGTTATTTTTCAAATGGGAAAATAAATAATAGGGCGTTAAAATATAATGCAGGATTATTAACAAGGGCTAATTTATTAAAAGATGCGGCTGCTTCTTCAGAACAGTTACCTATAAACTTTTCTGAACTTTTTGAAATGGTAGGAACAAATGCTAATTTAAAAACTAATGCACTTTCTAATTGGCAAAAATACACTGACAATATAACAACCTTTGCTCAGAATTTTGAAAATATGCCAGAAGAGTTTAAGCAAAAATCTGGACTTGGAAATTCTTTAAGAATTTTTTTAAAAAAGATTTCTGAATCCGCAAATGGAAATTTAACTCAAGAAACTTATCAATCAGCAACAGTTGCTAGAATGGAATTTGAAAAACACCTTACGGATTCTATTGCAAGATTATCTAATAAGCAAAATAAAACAGAAGAAGATAAGAGATTGTTGGCTAATCTTGAAAACACAAGAATTGTTTTTGACGCTACAGGTTCTAACATTGAATATGATATTAGTAATAAAGATATGCTTAATAAAAGAACATCACCACTACTTATTCAATCAATATTAGGTAATGCGGCTGGTGTTGATTCAGCAATTATAAAAAAACTATCAGAAGATAATAAATTAAGTAATAATAAGATATTTAAGCAATTTGTAAACCCAATGATGAATAAAAATGCCTTTGGAAGCCTTACTACAAGTCTTTTAAATGCAGGAATGTCATTAAAACAAATTTCTCAAAGCTTGAAAATTGATACCGATGCCAATAATAGAATAAAAAAAGATATAAACAACAAACTTATAGATGATAATAAACTAACTGCTTATGATTGGACAACAAGTCTAAATAGTCTTGAACGCTTTGCTGAACAAGGAACTTTAGAACAAAGACAAGCCGTTGTTTCTAATTACGAAGCACAATTAAATCAATTAACAGATATAATCACTAAAGGAATTACAACAACAGAAGGATTGGAAGATATTGTAGACCCAGCAAGTGAATTAGGAGCAGCATTATCATTTGCAACACAGAATTTAAAAGATGGTTCTATAGAGTTTAAAGATACTTTATTAGAAACAGTGGATAATATGAGTAATGAATTAAGAGAAAAAATACTTAATTTAAAACTCGACAATATCATAAAAAGTTCTTTAGAAAAAGTAAATTTAGATACACTCTCTACTGTAACAAAAACGAGTTTACTTACAAATGGGTCTTCTTACTTTAATAATAGCCAGCAACTTCTTATAAAAAATAGTGATGTAATAAGCACACTAACTAACAGTCTATTAGAAGAAGCAAGAAAAGAAAGTTTTAATGGAATTTCAAAAAGAGTTTTTTTAAATCAAGATGCACTTCAAGTAAAAGATTTTTTTGATAATATCTATCTTTTATCGGGAAAAACAAAAAAAGATTTATCATCTATAACAAAAGATGGCGATGAACTTGATTATAAACCAGAATATTATATTGACCCATTAAAAGTAGATGAAGTTTTAAAAAATCTTGATGAAAAATCAAAAAACGGAGAACTTAATTTAGAGCAAGAAAAAATTTGGAATGAAACACTCTCGTTAATGCTCCTAACTGACGATGCAATGTCGAAATACATAAATTCGTTAGAGGCATTAGACGAAGCGACAAAAAAGTTAGAAAAAACTCAAGAAAGTATTAATAATCAAAGTAAACTCAATGATATTATGCAAAATTCATTAGGTTTTAAAAATTATGGACAACAAGAAAATGAAGGAAGTTTACAAAATCTTACTGGAAGAAAAAATCGAACTGCTTTTAATTCAAAAGCAGAAAAAGAGTATTTATCGGCACTAGGATATGAAGAAGACGTAAGGCTTGAAGATGTTTATAAATCTATTTCGTCTAATTATACAAACTTCTTATATAATACCTCTATTCAAAAATTAAAAGAACAAGTTAATAAAAATGTAAATTTTCAATCAAATGTACATTCAGAACGAAAAGAAAGTTATTTAACCACAGTAAAAGAACGACAAAAAATTGAAGAAGAATTAAACAATATTTCAAAAGAATTTGATGTAGCCACAAAGGATTGGCTCTCAAAAGGAGAACAAAATAATGCTTTAAGGGTAAAGTATAACGAATCATTAAATGATAACACCCAATTAGAAATTATTGATAAACAATTAAATGAAAGTGAAATTGATTACAAAAATGCGAATGATTATTTAACGGCTCTTTTTAGTCAAAAAGAAGAAAAAGAAAGAGAACTTTCTGAAATCCAAAAAAAAGAAAATTCTTTAAAGAAAGTTAGTGATGAAAATATATTCACAAATCAGATTTCAGAAGAATTGACGTGGAATACACAAAGAAAAAATGTATCTGATGAGTTAAATAATTATATTAGCAATAATAGCCAATTACTAGGAAATGTTGGTCAATATTTATCAAATGAAGGCGGTGCGTATTTACTCAAAGAAACTTCTAAGAAAAACGGAAAAGATAGTATTGAATACAAATCCTTAGAAAAGTCTTTAAGTAATATAACATCGAATGGAGAGTTTAATGGCGACTTACTAGGTGTTACAAATATTCTTTCGCAATTAGACGATATGTCGCTAACTGACAAACTTTCAGAGGGGATTTCAAAAAGCGTTATTATAACAAATGAATTAGCTAATTCATTTGAACAATTAGGTAAAACAATAAGAGATACATTTGATAATGCTTTATTAAATACATATCTTTCTGGAATGAAAAACTTAGGTACGATTCAGTATAAACTTTCTACAAATGCAATGACACAAGAAGAAGCAACAAAGCAAATAACAAAAGATTTAGCAGGACAAGCATCGGCACTTCTTGAGACCCTTTCTACACAAATGGCAACTACAGGACTTCAAATTGCTGGAGCAGCAGCATTAAGTCATAACTGGGGTGGCGTTGCGGCAGGATTATTATTAGCCGCAGCTGGTGGTATTGGAAACTTTGCTTCTGGGATAGTTTCTGGATATGCAAATGATAATGACAACAAAGATGATGATAAACTTGAGAGAATAGAAGCCTTGAAAAACAACCTTGCCGATTTAATAGAACAAGCAAGAAATGACGCAGAATATTATGAAACAACTTTAAGAAATAAAAGTGCCTTAAGTTTTAATGAAAGAGTTAGTGCAACAAAAGTAAATGATATGATTTTAACTCCTCAAGGGAACTTCTCTACTTCCCCACAGGATTATTTAATAGCAACAAAAAACCCTTACAGTTTAACAGGTAATACGCCAAACATTTCTTTCAGTATTGTTAATAACGGAGAACCTGTAAAAATAGAAAGTACACAGCAAACAAATTCTAATAATGGAATTGATTTGCAAGTAGTCATCAATTCTGTTGTAAGAAAGTCTATGAATGACGGAGATTATGACGATACATTTAAATCAATTTCTTTAAGACAACAAGGCAACATTGTGTCCGCTTAACTTTCTCCTATAACAAAAAAATATTTTTTTTGGCAGGCGGGAACGCCTGTTTTTTTTGTTAAAAAAATATAAATCTTTTATTTTCTTTATTTATGGAAATAAAATCTTGGGCGACTGGTGTAAATAGAATTATATTAAATGACACATCTATTACTGTCGGGCAAAATGCTGTACAAAACTCAAATTCAGAGAACGGAACAGAACAAAGTCTTTTGCGTTCTTCTGGCGTTCCAGACCAATATACTGTTTCAATGTATTTTTCAAATTCAACAAAAGATGCTTTTTATTTAAATCACGTAGATAGCAATGGTAATCATATAACTGAATGGCAAGCGTTTTTAAGATGGTTCAAATACGAAATTGAAATGGGTACACTCCCCTTTTACTTTGCATCTATTGGGGATGTTTCTGGAAATACATATGCTATTTATAAAATAATATCTTCTGGTATGCCAAAAGGGACTCCAGAGGGAGAATACATCAAATGTTCAATGACTTGGGCAGAAGTAATAAATGAAACTATAAATTATTCACAAGAAAAAATTATAGGAGATTATTTAGATTTTTCTGAAAATATAATTGAGTTTCATTTTACAGAAGTTCCTACTAAAATGCCTAAAAAATCAGATTTTATAGTTTCATTTTCAATAGATAATACAAATACAATTGCTAACGGTACTATAGATATAGAATCTTTAGAATACGATGGTTATAAAACCTGCATATTGATGTATAGCGAATCTGCACTTCCAAACAAAGCAATAGGAGAAAATGTGAAGTTTCAAGTATCGTATGATGGAACAACTATTTCTGGATATTATGCTATTCCTAAAAAAGAAAATTAACAAGAGGTTTATAAATGCCAAGAAGAAATATATCAACAATAACATTTAATGAAATGACTCAAAAATCTCAAAATGCTTTTTTACCAATTTTAATTGACATAAAGCATACTGGTATTGTATGGACTGATAAATCTTTTAATCAAGAAAATGGACATTTAAGACTTATTTGCGATACAAGGGGTGTAAAATACAAAGGAGATGATACAACTGCTAAATATTATGCTCCATGTACATTTTTATACAAAAAACCTAAGGAAGATGGAAAAACTAAAAATAAAGCAAGTATATCAGTTTCTTGCGTTGATACAAGACTTATAGAAGTAATTCGTAGCATAACAGAAAACTTGACTTGCAAAATCGTAGGTATGTATACAAAAATAGACAGTAATAATGGTACTCAAAAATATGTTTTTTCAAAACTTTATGGGAAAGAGTTTTTTATGAGCAACGTAACTTGGAATGGTATTTCAGCACAATGGGATTTAGACCCAGATTCTATTATGGATTTATCCGCTCCAAGAGATAAAGGCTCTGTATTTAGATTACCTGCTATTATGGAAAACAAATAATATGATTGATGTTAGTGATTTAATAGGTATTCCATATAAAGAACACGGAAGAAACAAAAGTGGCTTTGATTGCTATGGATTAGCAATGGAAGTTGAAAAACGATTTGGAATAGATTTACCAGATTTTGATTATACAAATCATTCAGATATATTCTTTGAAAGAACAACTCAAGATTGTTTGGCTAAATACAAAGTAAAAAGAATACAGATTCTAATTGAGGGTGCCTTAATTTTATTTGAAAATTCAAAAGGTCAAAAAAATCATATAGGTGTTTATATAGGAGATGAATACGTAATTCATTGTAATAAAAGTGGTGTTCATTTAACAAAGATAAATAATTTTGTAGGAAAAAGAGAGGTGTTTTTATGGCAGAAATAATAGTACTAAATAACGTTTTTGATACAAAAGACAAGAATTGCTATCTATGTAATGAACAAAAAACTATAAAAGAATTTCTTTATGAACAAAACTTAGACAAGAAAGATTATTCTTTAACAGTAGAAATATACGATCCTGAAACAGATACAACATATTATGAACCATTAGAAGATGATGAAAGTAATATGCTTGTTAACATAAATGTAAATGGACTTGTTAAAGATTTAGACTATAAAATCCAGCCTTGCGACAAAATTATAATAGAAATATTACCAGCCTCTAGTAGCAATAACGAAGACCTAGTAGGTGGACTTATAATAAGTGGCATGTTTTTTGCTATAGCAGCACTTGCAATTTTTACAGGAGGTGCAGGGCTTTTTGGTGCGGCTGCAATTACAGGTGAGATATTAGCAAATTATGGAACGATATTAGGATTTGGACTTTTAGCGGCAGGGTTAGGTGCTACAACATTAGCCATGACGCTTTCATCGGACAACACGTCTTCATCAGAGTTATCAAGTAATTCTGATGACAATTCAGAAAGAAATCCTAGTATATCTGGAAGTCAAAACCAAGCATTAGGAACAAATGCCTTTCCTTTAGTAATTGGAGATGTTATAGCAACTCCTTTTGTAGTAGGAAGTTTTTATACAGAATACGAGAAAAATTCTAGTTTTGATAAAACTTGGTTAGGAAGCAATCAGAAAGCATATCTTTTATTGGCTGTAGGTTACGCCCCACTTTTAATAAAAGATATAAAACTTGATGAATTAAAAATTGCGGGAAATCCAAAAAATGTACTAAATGGAATTTTATCGCTAGATTATGGTTCTGATGAAATCGGTGCAAGTTGGAAAAATAATAATCCTAGATTTGAAATATCTCAATTTGGACAAAACAGAACAATTTATCCTTACACAGTAAAACAAAAGAAAATTGAATCTACTTTACTATATTGTTATGACAAACAATATTCTGATATAGCAACAGAAAATACAATAACTTGGCAAGGCGGAACTTTTCCTACAGGAATGAGAAATATACCTATTTATTTTTCTGAAAGCGTACCTTATAAAATATCTGTAGGAATAAAATTCCCTGCTGGACTTTATGAAACTTGGGCAGATTCTGACGGAAATACAATGTATAGAAAAATTCCAATGAATTTGGTTGTTCAATGGCGACCATATTATAAACTAGTAGATAAAAATTCTAATGCAACAGATAATGGAACAAGTCGTTATAATAAGGCAGAGGGATATACTATTGGACGTTATGGACAGTGGCGAGATTTTGACGATAACGCAATAATTCCAAAGGTTACTTATAATGCAAAAGACTGGAAATACCATTACAAAGTTTATAGCCGTATAGATAAACTTTATACTGATGGAAATGGGAATGTTAGTACCTCTTATGGATATAAAAAAGACGACTATTTTGGATATTGGGAAGTTTATACAAATTCAGAAAATAATTATGCAACTGATTATAGCGACAAAGTTAACGAAGATGAAAGAGTAGATGACGGTTCAAATTTTAGATGGGTTCCTCTTTTAAAGTATCTTTCAAAGGAGGAATGTAAAAACTTATTTGTACAAGCATTCCTTGCAAAGAGAAAAATAAATCCTAATGCTACAACTGTATGGGTTGACGGAAAATGTTATTCTACTGTCGGGCACTCTTGGAATACTACAGGTTCTGCTAAAAGATGGGCTAATCAATTCTACGAAGAATATTATTATGACCAACACTTCTGTTGGGCAAGAGAACATCCAAATATAAGGGAAGTTCTTAAAGACACGCCTTATCAAGTAACAAATTCTAGAGTTGAAGTTCAAAGTAATTACGGACTTTCAGATGGAACTGATACAAACTGTAATCCAAACTGGATTGGTTCTACGGTATTTTGTTTTGGTAAATATTCTGGAGGTGTAAATTTTTACAAACAAAACGATTTTATGCCAGAAACGATTTCTAATGCAGATAGAGAGAAACTTTTTGTTAAAAATATTAACGATGCAAAAGATGAAATGGATTTTGAGTTAACAGCAACTTTAGACCAAGATACAATTCTCGATTTAATCAACAGAAATCCAAAATCAATAGAATTAGGTGGCGTTGATGATGATGCGACAACAGTAAATGAATTTTCTGACAATACAGAATGTTTACTAGATTCTATTCAAGTACGAGTTGTAAGATTGACACCTTGTTATGTTGCTAAAAACATAGATTCTCAACAACATTCTTATCAAGATGTTGTACAATGGTCATACCTAAAAACTTATTGCCTTGATAAACAAAAATTACTTCAAGATATTGATTATGTTGAAAAGGGAAAAAAGTTTCCTAAAATAAACTGTAATGCCGATTCATATAATGTAGATACTCAAGCAACAGTTATAACTCCTGATGGAAAAGAAACTCTTAATGTAAAAGAAGTAATGACAAAAGAGGGCTCTAGCAAATGGAACGCATTTCCAATTTCTAATTACTACTCTACTCCTTTGAATAAAACAGACCAAGAAAATTTGGTAACTATAGGAGTTGAAATTACTCCAGATAAATTAGGATATATTTCTAATTCTATAAACAAAATAAATCTTAGTGCGAAAGCGATTATGCCTGCTTTTGTTTCAAATAAACTAAAATCAAATCCTAATTTTATTAGATATGTAAAAAAAGAAAATAACTTATATTTCTTTTGTGATAGATACGATGCTCAAAGCGACATTTTAGGAATATCAGACGATAGTTATAGTATTACAAATAGTAGTCTTAAATGGGAACTTGCCTCTTCAACTGGTGCAAATTCAGAAATTTTTGACGAAATAAAATCAAGTGCTTTAACAGAAATAGGAAGTAAGGATGAAATTACTTATTCTTATTATTTGAAAAATAATAGTTGGGATAAAGTATTCTTCCCAAAGAAAATTGAAACAAAACAGATAGATGAATTAGTTACAGATAATAATGGAAATGTTGTTTATGAAGATGCAACAACATTAGTTCCTATGTATGAAAAAGTAAAATATGGAAATGACTGGTTTAATTATATAAAAAATGAAATGGCTTTAAATAAAAAGTCCTATTATGACAGTAATTCTAATTTAATAGGGACACGTTGGGAAGCAACAGAATCGTTTATAAATACATTCTGTTCCCAAAATGCCATTGTTCAAGCACTAGGATTTTTAACAGGAAAATCTTTAGGAAAAGACGCCTATGCCTTTAACTCATACAATACTGATAAATTTTTAAGATTATGGAGAGTAAAAGGCGGAGAATATTTTTATTATAATACAGATTTGACAGATGCAGTTCCAATTACAGAATTGGATTCTGTACTCAAATATGCAAAAGAAGCAGAAAGTGGCTCTGAAATTATTTTTACAGAAGAAAGTCCCATAGCAATAGATTATCAAAATCCTAATTATGTAGACTGGAAATGGTATTACTCATTTAGAAAAGCCGAAGGTAATTTTAATCCTGTAACTTTAAGGGAAGCAATAGAATATACTGATAATATTGATATTGGCGGTAGTTATGGAGAATTGAAATATAAATGTAATCTCTATGTTTATCAACAACAAAAAGTTGTAAATTTGTTTTCAACTATCTTATCTGCTGCTAGAGCATATTGGTTTTACGATGAAAAAGGACGTTATGAAATACATAATGACAAACCTTTAAAAAATCCTGTGCTTTTAATTACTGATGAAAACTGTTTATCTAGTTCCAATACAAGAAGTTTTACAAAACAAATCGCTGGCTATCATATTACA
The DNA here is from genome assembly GCA_964531385.1 of uncultured Lachnospiraceae bacterium. GTDB lineage: Bacteria > Bacillota > Clostridia > Lachnospirales > CAG-274 > MGBC114079. Next base: position 24,683 of record CAZHGC010000016.1, read on the forward strand.
TTTAAAGATGAAAATAATTCTTTCCAAAATGGAGAAATTTATGTTTTAAGAGAGGGGCAAACCTTAGAAAATCATACCAGAGATATAAAAGATTTAAGTTTTTCTGGAATTACAAACGCAAAACAAGCGTGGGCTTTGGGAGCGTATTTATTAGGTCAGTCTATTACGCAAAGGGAAATTTGGACAAGAAAACTAAATCATATTGGAAATTCTTTAACAATAGGTTCTTTGGTAAATGTGCAAAGTTCAACACTTGAAATTGGAACAGATAATTCAGGAAGAATAACCAAACTTATTGAAGATGAAAATTATATTTACGGATTTTTAATTGATAATGTCTACTCGTATAGAGCCGAATACAATGCTGATGAAAGCAATGTTCAAGGTTGTTCCATTATGCAACCTACAGAATCTACAAGTTCAAGGATAGTAACTGTTCGCTTTGCAAATAAAAATCAACAAACAAAAGGAATATCTGTAGTTCAAAATGATGAAACCATTATTTATTCTAACTGTTATGGAAAAACAAATTTAGTTTTACTTGAAAAAAGAATTATAAAGGCAAATCATAAACAAGAAAATCAAAAAGATGATGAAGATACAGAAACTTCAAGTTTAAGCAACTTTATTCCAAAACTTGGAGATATCGTTGCTTTTGGAAATGTAGGAAGAATTACGTCTAAGGCTGTCGTGTTTAATCTTACTTATGATGAAAACAACTGTGTAACTGTTCAACTTTATCCATACTTTGATTCACTGTACTCGGCTGGAAAGAAACTACCTATTTATGAGAGTAATATCACAAGAAAATCTATTACAGATAATATACCTATAAAAAATGCAGAAACCTACTCTATTGTAAATAATAGTATTGAAAAATCAAACAGTAACATTCAATCACAGATATCAAAAATAGAAGATTCAATAAATAATATTGTACTTGATGCGGATACTACACCTCCTACAATTCCTATATTACAATCGTGTATTTCTGATAATCTTGGAGATATCTCAATTACTTTTTTACAATCTACTGATGAAGAAAGCGGAGTTCATCATTATGTTCTTTATAAAAAACAAGATGGTGGAATGTTAGAGCAGTCTTTAATTATAGAATATGATGAACAAGCAACATCTGGTTACATAATAAAAGATTATCCTTCTGTTAAAAATAAAAATTACACTTACTATGTTTCTGCTGTTGATAATAATGGCAATGAAAGTGCTTTCTCTAATGGAATAAATGTAAAATCAGAAGTTACTGAAAAACCTTATATTCCAACAAATTTTATTGCAACTGCTTTTGAAAATTATATAAAACTTCATTGGGATTTTGAGAAGTCAACAAATTCAGTTTATAATCCAAATCGCTTTAAATTAGAAGTAAAAAGAAATTCTACATCAAATTGGGAAGAAATAGCAGAATCTTCAATAAATGAGTTTTCTTATTATTTTGATAGAACAAAAGACGGATATCCTGAAATAGACGACCTTTCAGCGTATCAATTTAGAGTAAAATCAATTTCTGTATATGATGTTGAATCAGATTATTGTTTATTAACAAAAATTAAAACAGATAATTATTTAGGTTGGGAAATTGGAACAATAGATGTATCGTCTTATGCAGTAGAGGGATTACTTTATGTAAAAATAAATTACACTAATTCATCATATGGCGAAAAATATTTTACTATAAATTATGGTGATAATGTAATCGCAGAAAATGTTTCTAGTGGAAGATTATTTGCATTTAAGTTAATCGGTTATCAAGAAGTTTCTGACATTACTAATAAAGATATTATTGTTAGTTGTAAATCCGTTGCAAACAATTCATCAGTAACACTCAAAGGAAGTAATATTGATATAAGTCTTTACAAAACATACAAAATCACAAAACCGACAGTTTCTGCTTATGCTGACAGAACTGGAGTTCATATAAATTGGACTGATAACAGTGGTGATTATTATCTTATACCGACTTATACATTACAAATAAACTCAAAAGATGTGTTATCAGCAAAAAATGTATTAAGTTATGATAATTTGTTTGCTGATAATATATATCCAACAAAAAATGATATTGCAAAAATCTCAATAAAACTTAAGGTTGAAACAGAAGCAGATTCAGTAGAAGTTTCAAATATTACTATAGATGTTTCAAATTTCTTGGGTTGGATTCCAAATGTCCCAGATATCAGAATATCTGTTAGCGGAAGAACTGTTCCTTTATCTTGGAATATACAAAACGATAATGTGTATGATTTTCTTGGTTGTGAAATTCAAGTTGCAAAAGCATATAAAATTGTAAATGACACTTATATAGTTATAACTGATAAAACAGAATTAGAATGGTATGCTCCTGCACTTGGATTAAATCCATACGAAAACCTTGATAATTATAAAAAAGGCGACAAAGATAGTTATCTTTCTGTAAAAGGTTCATCAGTTGCATTTAGTGTACCTCTTTATGGTCAAGATAATGACGGTACGATAAGTACAATGTACGCTTATAGAGCAAGAGCATATACAAAAGGCGGAAAATCAGCTTGGACTGATACATATTTTGTAGAAGTAAAACCCGTATCTGCGTATGATGTTGTAAAAGCGTGGGATTTAAATGACAATGGTGAAAAAGTAAAACTTGACGGTGCATTAGGAGTAAAACAAATATTCGTTGAGGAACTTGCTGCTATAAGTGCAAATCTAGGTTATATAACTGACGGTGCATTACAAGGCGACCAATATAATTATTGGGCTGTAAATGATATTAAACTTGAAGATGGAACAGTTCTATGTAAAGGTGCTTTTAGAGTTGGCGGAAAAGAACAATATATAGAAGTAAAACCAATTATTGAAAATGGTGTTGCTACAGGCGAATATAATATAAATTTTGTGGTAAATGATGTTTCAATATCTTCTGATGGAACAAGGATTGATGGTCAGTCTTTTACTGTATATGACAAAGACGGTCAACTTATGTTTAAAACTTCTCCAGAAGGAAATTTTATATTAGTTGATGAAGGAACTTTTACTTATACCAAACCTTTAGTTAATACGCTATATACAGATATTCCTAATCCAGCGTTGGCTGATGTAACTAATTATAGAATTGTTAATAATTTAAATTATAATGATAAAATATATACAGCAATCTTATTTCTTAGTCCTTCTTATGATGATTATGGAAATTCTTTTCTCTCTTTATATTCAGAAGATGATAAAATACAAATTTGGAGTTCAAAAGATTGGCAAAAAGATAATAGTCCATATAATATTTTAAAATCTTCTGATAATAAATTAGTTGCTTTAAGAGTTGACTGTACAAGTAATAATACTGTGAGTTTCAAAAAATCTGTTTATGATTTTGAAAGCAATAAATTAAATGATAGTCTTTTATACAGTTATAATACAAGCAATACTCCAACAGACGACTTGTTTTTAGTTTTAGATGCACTCACTAAAGAAGATACAATGCCAATGGTTTTAGATGATTGGTTGATAAATGTAACGTGTACTAAAGATTCTGCTACCTTTGATAATACAACTACGTTTTATGCTTTAAATTTAAAAACTAATTCATATTTTATAAAATCTTTTACTAATAGAAACTTTTTCTTTGACAACGTTTATAGTTATATCACAAAAGATGATAAGTATTTTTATGTTTTAACATTTGCCAGACTTGCCACACTCTGTATTAGAATAAACATAGAAAATCAAGAAATAGGTATAATTGGTTTGCCTTTTGTTTCTTATCAAGGTACAAGAGAAAATTTTTTTAATGTAAAAGAAAATTCATTTGTTCGATGTGTTAATAATAAACTGTATGTATTCTTAATTACTCCGTCATTCTACAAAACAACTCAATCAGCCGAAACGTTAACAACAGATGCTATAGGAATAATTGATTTATCAGCAGTAAATTGGGCAACCTCTAGTTCTAATATACAACTGTCAAAGGGAATTTTGTATACTTGTAATTCTGCGAGATATTATCCAATTTCCGTTTTTAGTAAAAATACTGACATATATTTAATAGATAGATATTTGAGTGGGGACGGAACTTCAGATACAACTGCTACACTAGCACCTTTTTTTACAAACTTTTTCTTTTGCAGTCTAAAAGATGATAAAAAAATTTCTTATGAATTAACAGAAATTGCAGGCACTGTAATCGTTGAAAAATCTAAGAAATTAAAGAACATAAATTACGATTCGGGACCAGTATTTACTTATGATTTTTTAGTAAGTACTCCAAGATGTTTTGTTGATAGTAATAATGAAGTTACTATGCAAGGTTTGCAGATATCAATAACAGATGATGGCTGTATTACAGATTATCTTGCAAATGGATTTACTTCTGATTTAGGAGCTGAATACGCATTGTATTTTCTTTCATTAGAAAAATCTTTTGCAAAAATTACAAATATAAAATTTTATAAAGAACTTTCTCACGAAATTACTAAAAAAGAAGTATATGGCACAGGAATTGGCTTTACACAAATTTTATATGACAATAAAAATAATGTTGTTAGATATGGATTAGATAATGGCTTCCATTTAGATTTTGACAAAGAAGGTAATTTGTTATCTACTCAAGGTGAGCAAGGAATAAGAGGCGAAAAAGGCGATAAGGGTGATAAAGGGGATACTGGAGCAATAGGAGCACAAGGATATTCTATTGTTTCCTCTGTTTCACGAAATGAACAAACAGATGATTGGTGGTCAATTTATGGAACTATAGGTCATACTGAAGCGTGGAATAACACAGAAAATTCTCGTAATGGCTGTAGAATAGGTGATATCTTTACTGTAGTCGGAACGTCTACTAGTGGAAAAGCACACATTGCTTTTTACAAAAGCACGACTGCTAGTGGTAAATTAACAGGAACTTGTATAGCATACTCTTATGCAGAAAAGGGCGAAAAAGGCGATAAGGGTGATAAAGGAACAACTGGAAACGGAATTTCGTCAATTACTTATTATTATGCAACTTCAACAAGTCAAACTCAACCTAGTACTATAACATCAACTTCAATTCCTACATTGTCAACCACAAATAAATATTTATGGCAAAAACAAGTCATTACTTATACTGATGGAACAAATAAAACAAACATTGCTTTAATTTGTGTTTACGGCGACAAAGGTAATACTGGAGAAAAGGGAACTTCTATTACAAAAGTTGAGCAAACAGAAACATCAAGTGTGTCTGGTGGTAAAAATAAACTTACAGTTACCTTATCAGACGGTACAAAATCTGAATTTGTAGTAACTAATGGCAAACTTATTTTCCCAGCAGGCTTTGTATACACACAATATTCAGGAACTGCTAGTCCTGCAACTCTTGGTTTAGAAGTTGCAACTAATTGTGCGTGGGTAGATATAACATCTAAATATACTGGTGCTTTTTTCCGTGCATTTTATAGTTCTTCAGGTGCTTTTAGCGACACTTCTATATCACAGCAAAGTTCACAACTTAGTAGCCATACACACACAATTAACCACGAACATACGGTAAGCACGTCTGTGTCAAATGCACATCACGTATATTTTACAGGTTCAAAAGGACATCCTTCTGCAAATGCCAATGTTAATACAGATTATCAATTAGGTGGAAATTCAAATACTAGTGTTTCTGTTTCAGTAGGTAGTTATAGTGGTTCGAGCGGTTCAACAGGGTCAAGTGAATTGCGTCCACGCAACGTTGCAATAAAAATATGGCAAGTTCAAGAGGTATAAAATGAAAGAAATAATAATAATTGAAAACAAAAAAATTGAAAAACATCTTATAGTATCAGACCAAAGAGAATTAAAAGACAATGAATATGTTGTTCATGAATGGAATGGAATTGTTGGCGAAAGTGTCGATTATTACGATGAAAATTGGAATAGAAAGAGTCAAGTTCAACTAATTTCAGATGGTTTAGAAAAATTACCTATAGGCTATAAAATTGAGAATGACAAACTTGTCGAAATGACACGAATAGAAAAAATCAATGCAGGAATTGAAAAGTTAGCAAATAATGAGAAAATCGTAAATAATGAGATTATCAAAAAAACAGAAATTGAAATGTATAAAGACGGCAGTTTAAAAATTCCAATAGGATTTAAAATTGATGATGATAAACTTGTCGAAATGACGATAATTGAAAAAATCAAGGCTGGATTTGAAAAACTTCCTATAGGTTATAAAATTACTGGAAATGAAATAGTTGAAAAAACACTTAATGAAAAACTTTCTGATGGTGATATTTCACAATCAGAATATAATTTAATTCAAATTGAAGAACTAAAATCTGAACTCAATTCTCTTGACCTAAAAGCAATTCGCCCACTTAGAGCAATTTTAGCAAATGAAGCAACAGCAGAAGATAAAACAACGCTTTCTAAAATAGAAACACAAGTAAAAAAGTTAAGAACTAAAATTAACGAACTTGGAGGAACCGATGACTAATGCGTTATTGGAAGAAGATTTTAAAAAATTGATAAAGGAAGATGAACTTCAATTAGCAATTCTAAAAGATTATGTAAAAGATAAAGACAAAAAAATAACAGTATTAAAAGTTGCTAACACAATTCTAGCACTGTTATTAATACTCTCATTAAGTTTTACAGTTATAACTTGTAAGAAAAGTTATCAATCACAAACGACAGAAACTGTAATTAAAGAATTAAATTCAGTTAGTAAAATAGAATTGAGTGCTGAAACACCTCATCAAGTTGATAGGAGTAAAAATGTCAGTCGCAATAAAAAAAATAAATAATTTTTTCCATTATGCTCTCAAAAAAGATATAGATAAAATAAAATCTGATATTGTCTTATCTGACAGACAGTTAAAGATTTTTGAAATGTTTTACATTCAAAAACACGATATTAACTTTATTGCTGATAGTTTATGTGTTTGTCGAATGGTTATAAACAATGAGTTAAAAGTTATAAGAACAAAGATAGCAAAAATTCTTGAAATTGATTAAAAAGTTCTTTCAACAAAATCAACTGTTTCAGAGTTTTTTAATTCTATTAAAGAAAAATTTCTAATTTGATTACTTCGTTTTATATCTTTTATCAATTCTTTAATTTCCATATGGTTAGTATACACATAAAAAAATATTGTAATAAAAAATCAAAAGCCATCTCGTGTAAAACTTGCAAAAATATCTTTTAATATTATTGGTGATATATCTGCTTTTGGTAACTTATCTTTTATTTCCTTGATTTTTGTAGTATTAATATTACCTATAAATTTTGGTTTGTAAGATTCAAATTCAGAAACTGTCATATTATCAAATAAATTATCAAGACAAATTAAACACGGGTGAGTAAATAAATCTTGTGAATACTCAAATTCGATACACACATTTTTTTTGTCTTTATAATTTTCAAATCGTGTTGTAGTTGTACAAGCAAAGAAATAAATCGGGCAATCCATAATACTACTTCGACCTAAGCAAATAAAATATCTCTGTTTTGCGTCTGTTCCTGTAGCAGTAAATTTTTGTTCCGTTCTATAAACTTGTCCTACTTTATAATCAAGCATAAGAAAATCCGTTGTAAATTATAAAATGTTCTTCTTGTGGAGTTAATTCCTCTTCTTTTTTAATATAAAGTTTGTCAAATTCATCAGCATAGTTCATTATACTGTTAGGTTTTCTGTTCCACGTTTTTTTCCACGCAACTATTTTTTCGTGTGTAAGGTTTGACGCATCATCAGTAGTTAAATTTTTTTCTAAAAAATAATTGATAATTTTATCGAGAAGAGCAATTTCTTTTTTAGAAAAATAATCTAAATCGGGTTCGACTGTAGAAACGTAATATTTATAAGTATTTCCATTTACATCAAACTTTCTTGCTGAAAAACTGTTGTATATAGATTCATCTCCATTGTAAAGTTCATTAGGAACTGGACCTTTTTGTAAAGCTAAATAAGTTAATTCTGTACAAGGACGCCCAAATTCTTTTACGCTAGCAAAATCAAATAAAGCGAGTATTTTATACATTTTCATTTGATTTATAGGTTCGCCATATTTGTCTTGATATTTTTTTGCAATATACGAAACTGCATTATCAACAATTTGTTTATGATATGCTCTCATCTTGTACCTCCTTATCTTCATTGTTTTTTCATAAAAAGTATAACAGATAATGTTCTTTTAGGTAACAGATTTTTACAGTTTTAGAAAAATTATGTTACGCAATTCACAAAAATCAAAGGACTTTTTACGAATATTATCACAAAAATCAAAGGACTTTTTACAACTGTTATCACAAAAATCAAAGGACTTTTTACGACAGTAATTTTTTATAAACTTTTTATATATTTATTCTGAACTAATCACTTTTTGTTAAATGATATGCTGTTTCTAACAAGAGGTGAAAAATATGTATCCATTTTATAATCAGTTTTCTGATTACAGACAACCTTATCAGAACTTTCAACAACCGCAAATTATTTCACGAGCAGTAACAAATATTGAGGAAGCAAAAGCAACAATAATAGACCCTTTCTCTTATAACGTATTTTTAGACACTGCTAACGGCAAAATCTACTTAAAAAACATAAACAATAATGGACAGTCGCAATTCATAACTTATGCGATAGAAAATCAACAAAAAGAAAAATCGCCAATTGATGAGATAAATCAGAGATTAACAAATATAGAAAACTTTCTAGGAGGACTTAAAAATGACAAATCCGTTTCAAGCGTTGCAGATGATAAGCAACCCGACACAAACAATGCAACAGCAGTTAATGAATCAAATGCAACAGTTGCAGAAAACGAATCCACAGGGATACCAAAAAATGCAAGAAATGATAAGTGGAAAAGATGAAAATCAACTTAAACAAACTGCTTTTAATCTTGCAAAAGAACAAGGAATTGATTTAGCACAACTTGCTAATCAAATGGGAATAAAGATTTAGACGAATAAAAATATTTTTAGATAAAAAAAACGGACTGTCAGTTCGTATAAATAAACTTAATATAAAGAAGGAGAAAAACTGCTATGACTATGACAGAATCAGGAGGCTCACCTATCTTTATGGGTGGTGGTGATTGTTTCGGCAACAGCAACGGCATAATTTGGATTGTACTTATTTTTGCTTTGTTATTTGGTAACAATCGTCAAAATCCAATGCCACAAAATCTTGCGACAACCGCAGATTTACAGCGTGGATTCGACACAAACGAAATTACTCGTAAACTTGACGGTATCACAAATGGACTTAGTGATGGTTTCTACGCACAGAACACAAACAACTTAAAGAGTTTCTATGAACTCAATAATAGTGTTATGAACGAAGGTAGAAACATTCAATCACAAATGGCGAACTGTTGCTGTGAAACAAACCGCAATATCGACAGTGTTCGTTTTGATATGGCAAATTATCAAGCACAAATTAAGGCTGATAATGTTGCTCAAACTCAAAAAGTTCTTGACGCTATTGCACAGAACAAATTTGATGCAATGCAGAATAGAATTAACCAATTAGAACTTAATTCTGCTCTTTGTGGCGTTGTACGTTATCCAAACTCAATGGCATACAATGCAGGTTCTAGCCCATTCTGTAATTGTGGTTCAAATTACGGATATCCAATTTATTCGTAAAAGAAAAAAAAGTTCCCTTTAAGGTGATTATTCCGTCTTTATGACGTTGACATACTTTTAGGGAAAGACTGAAAAAAAATCTTTCCCTATTTTTATTGGAGAATTAAATGTGTAAATGTAAACCAAACATTCCAAGAATAAGAGCAAGCTCTGTTAGTGTTGCAAGTGGTGGAACAACAATTACATTACCAGCAACGCCTACTGTTTCAGCAGGGGAAGTTTTTGACATTTTACTTGCAACTACAATTCCAGATGGAACAGACGGCAGTGTCATAACAATTACAAATGGAACTGTATCTGGGAATTTGTTAAATGGAAATGGTAATTACTTAAGATTGTGTCCAATCACTTGTAGAACAGTTTTAAGAGTACAGTATCTTGCAGACCCAGTACATTTTCAAATTATAAATGTTTTTGGTAGGAGATTTCACCGTGTATGCAGTTAATGTTTTGAAAAAAGATTTCAAAGAGGCTCTCGAAAAAATAGATTTTAAAAATCCGTATGACCCCTTTAGTAAAACTTTTATGAAGGCATTATTTTTAGGACAATTATACTGTTGCAAAAAAAGCCTTTGCGATGATGTAGAAGATGAACTTAGCGGAGCAGAAAACTATTACTACATTTATTTAGAAACAGATGATGCTCAATATAAAGAAATGGCAAATGATGAATTGAAACATGCTGGCATTTTGATAAAAAAACATTTAGCAAAAACAAGTGATGAAAGTCGAAAAGAAAAGTTAAATGATTTGGAAAAGAAACGTCAAGAAATGTTAAAGGAATTTGCTCAAGTTTCTTCAAAAGCAACAATCGCTTAGCAAAGTCAGAGGTAAAGTATGGTAGATAAAAAATCAATAGCAAATGCAATCGCAAAGTTTATTAGCGAAGATTTAATCAAAGATGTTGATGACATTCAAACAAAATTTACATTATGTCTTGCAAAGCAAAGTCTTATTGAAAATCCAAATGTTATTAAAGAGTTTTTAGAAAATCCTTTAATTTCTACAGTAATTTACAATGATGATGAAATGTACGACTTAAAAGATTTTTCTCAAATGCTAAAAAAAGTTCTTGATGAATATGGTTCGTATCCAATCGCAATTCCAAAAATTCCGCTTTTAATTTCTGATAAAAAAATTATCAGAATAAATTCTTGCGATATAGATAAAATTCTAAGTTATATGACAACTGAAAAAATTGATGAACAAGAAATTGAGCAAACTGTATCAGACGATGAACTTTTAGAACAATCTGTTGAAAATTGATATTCTCCTACCCTGTGGCTATCTATTTTATTTTCCCCAAAGAGATAGCCACTTTTTTTAGTTAAAAATTTTTTTCATAAGTTTTGATTGTTCTTCTACTAGTTCTTTATAATCTTCTAATTTGAAATTAGTATATCGACTTTGCATAGAAGTAACTCCAGTAGAATGTCCCATAATAGCAGCAACCTTATCTCTATTCATATTATGAGATAACATATAGGTATTATAAAAATGCCTTAATGAATGAAAACATAAATTACGTTTTTCATCGGGGTGCAAAATTTCTCTCATAGATTTTGAAAAATAATTACTCATATTTGATGAATTAAATCTAAAACTATCAATATTTTTTAGAATAAAATTATATAGATCATCGCATAAAGGAATTTTTCTTGCTTCTTTTGTTTTTACCTTTCTTCTTATTCCTTGAGTAAACTGTTCTTTTAAATCTATATAATGGTCTTTTATATCTTCTTTTCTAAGTCCGCAAGTTTCACCAATTCTCATTCCTGTTAAAGCCGATACAAGAACATTTTGGTAGTACGATTTACTTCTTAACAAAGGAGATTTTAACAAAAGGAAAATTTCTTTTTCCGAAAATGAATCTCTTATCTCTCCTTTCGCTCTTAAATTATAAGCCTTTTTTATTGGATTTGATAAAATGAGTCCTTTAGCTTCTGCAAAACTTAGAATATTTGATAATACTAGTACAATAATATTTATGGTATTATTAGCAAAATGTTTTTCAGTTTGTAAATAACTTTGAAAATCGTTAATAGTATTTTCTGAAATATCTTTTAAGTGAATATCTTTAAAAAACGGCATTATATGTTTTTCAAGCATTCTTGCTTGTCTGTTTACATAATCTGGACGAATATTTTTTGCTCTAAGATTGTTTTTTACAAATTCGCTGTTTGCCGAGTAAAAATCTTTTGCAAAGACTCCAAATAAAGTGTTTGAACCACTATACAGTTTTCCCTCCTTAAAAAGATTTTCACAATATTTTCTTGCAAGAGTTTTACTTGTTTCGTTAGTAGATATTCCAGACGTCCGTTTTCCATCCGCAGTATATGTTCTGTAATACCAAATTTTTGTTCCGTTAGGAAACTTTCTCAAATATAAAGAAAAATTATTTTTATATCGTCCCATATTATCTTTATCCTTATTCTATGATTTTGGCTACTTTTCTGGTTACTCAATATTTCTAAACAACACCTATTTCTATGTATTATATAGAAATAGGGTACTAAAAAAAATCGCTAAATAAATGAAGAATTTTCATTTAATAGTCCTTTTTGGCTATATTTTAATATAAATGATAAAATAATATTATTTTGCACATATCTATTTATCTACTTATAATAAAAGAAATTACACAGTTGATTTATTCTGGCTACTTTTTTGGCTACTCAATTTGTAGTCGTGTTTTTCAAGAATTATCTTTATAATTCCGTCTACAAGATTTTTATCCTCTTTGGATAACCTTTGATAATTTATTAAATGCAAGAAAACATCTTCATTATCACTATTACCATAAATTAAATAATCAATCGAAACTTCAAGTTTTTCTGCCATAATAGCAATATTGTCAACTTGTGGAAAAAAATCTCTCATTCGCTGCAATGCTAACGGACTTAAACCACATTCCTCGCAAAATTGACTTTGAGTTTTTCCTTGTTCATTTAATATAGACACAATTCTGTTTCTTATATCATTTGGTTGTAATTTCATTGTCTTTTTTCATAGTTTTGATAAGATTATTAAGAGCAACTTTACTATCATGATGCAAATCTCTGTACGAACGGAGAAGTTGTTCTTCTTCAAGAGATAGAGAATCTGTTGATGATAGATTTTCTATCTCTTTACCAGTAAGGAGATACTCCATAGATACGCCTAAAATTCTTGAAATAATATATAATGTATCACATCTAGGATAAAAGGATTTCATGTTGTATAAGAAACTATGATTTAACCCATTCTCAATCATAGTTTTACTAGAAATACCCTTTGATTTCATTAAGTTTTTAATGAGTTTTTTCATAAGTTCGATGTCATGAAGGTCTTCTTTATAATCCATTCCCCTTATCCTTAATCCCTAAATTTCCCACTTATAATAATTTTCTCACAGAAAAGGGAAAAAAGCAACTGTAAAAATAAAATTTAATTCATACTCTTGACACTATTCATTACACTATGATAAGATACTTTCACAAAGGAATGATTACATTCCCTCTGAACCCTAACCCTTTAAACCTAAGATATTTTTTTATCTTAGGTTTGTTTTTTTTATACGATTGTTATGAAACAAACTTTAAGTTTAAAAATAAACTGTCTTTCTAATAAAAATCTTACACAGCAAGCAAAAAGCCTTTTTTGTTATATATTAACAAATTACAAATTCAATGCTTTTTTTTTAGATGAAAAGATTAAAGAAACTTTCCCTTTTATTAAAAATTATTTTAGAGAATTAACCTTAGAAAATTTAATAAAAAGGGAAAGAGATGGATTTGTTGTTAATCAAGGATATATTTGATTTTAACTGTTACGTTCTTGAGCATCTGTAAACATAACTTCCTTCGGTAAAAAATTAACAAATGCAGTGCCACATGTTCCATTTCTATTTTTTACAACATTCAATTTAGCAGGAATAATTCGTTCAAAAGTATCTTTTTGCCTATCTCGTTCAATAAAGATAACTTCGTCTGCATCTTCCTCTACTGCTCCAGAACCTCTCAAAGAAGCAAGAGTATTTTCTTTTCCCTCTGCTTCTCGTCCCACCTGCGATAAAACAATAATAGGTATTTTAATTTCTCTTTGTAATTGTTGCAAAGTATTAGAAATTTCTTTAACACCTTGCCAAGAATCTCTATAACTTCCCGTAGGATGAATAAGACCGATATGGTCAATAAACAAGGCTTTCATATTATTATTTCTTACTTCTTTTCGAGCACAAGAGACAATATCTGCAAGATTTCTTGAATTACAAGTAATCGGAATAAAATTGGTATTTTGGGATAATTTTTCTGCTCTTAACATTATTTTAGACAGTTGGTCTTGTGTTAACAAACCGCTTCTCAATTTATTTATTCCAATATGGGTTATATTGCTTATTGCTCTTTCAATTAGTTGTTCTGCTGACATTTCAAGTTCGATAAAACCTGTTCTTATGCCTTGTTCGTTATTCTCACTAAAAATACCAGCAAGATTTAATGCAATCTGTTCTCCTAATGCCGTTTTTCCCAAACTTGGTCTTGCTCCGATAACAATGTATTCGTTTTGTATACCCATAATAATATCATCAAGATTTTTTAGTCCAGTTGGATATCCTGTATATACAGATTTATTCATAACAGCATCGTCAATTCGTTTAATACAATTTTTTACCAAATCTGGAATAAAATGAATTTGACAAGAGGATGTATTAACAGAAACCTGACTTAAATCTTGTAACAGATTATTTATCGTTGTATCTCCATTGTTTTCAGAAAGTTCTTCAAGAGATTTTAACAAAATAGTTTTTACACTTCTTGCTAAATAACATTTTTTTATCAAATTAGCAAAGTATGTCCAGTTACTTGAAGTAGAGGTTGCTGAAGTTACTTCAAGAAAAATTTCAACAGGAATGTCTTTTGCTTCGGTATGAAAAGACACTTCATCAATAGGCGTACATTTCTTTTGCAAATTCAAAATATGATTATAGCAAGTTTTATAAACCTGTGAAAAAAATGCTTCTGGTTTTACAACATCATAAACATTTGGAATAATATCTGGCGACATTATCATTTGATTTATTAAAACTTTTTCTGCTTCTAAATCTTTAAAATCTTTCATTTCTCACACTCCTTTAGTAATTTTTTTTGTAATTACAATCTTTGGCTGCATTTCCTTTACAACAATAGGCAACGTATCGTAGGCAGAAAATTTATGAGCAGATTTGCTTTTTACTCTAACTAGACCAGATTGGTCATCATAACAAACTAAAGTTTGTGTTTTAAACATCAAAAAGCAAACAGTTGTATGATGTTTCTTGTCAAACTCAAATTTTATGTCTTTTATTCTATGGCATTGTTCAACAACCTTAAAAAGTGCGTGTCTAAAATTAGACATTTCCCAAGAAATAGGTTTTCTTATTTTTTTTTGTTTGTACAAAGTACTTCTCATTTCTTTTCTCAGTTTTGTTTTTGAAATCATATACTACCCCTTAATCATAATCACAGAATGGACATTTACCAAAATAATCAAGCTCAAAATCACATTTTTTGCACTTTTGAGTTACCACTTGTATATTTTTAAAAGTCATCTCGGACTTTTCTTCAATAGGTTTTACAGGTTCTACACAATGAGAATCTTTATTGTTGTACAAGTTGAAAAATACATTTTCTTTAATCAAAGGCAAGAATCTGTAGTCAATATCAATACAAAACTTATCTGCCATAGCAAAATCAAAAACTTTGTAAAATTGTTCAACAGAAACACCTTTTTTTAATAAATCATTAAGTCTTTTATTTATAACAACAGAGTTTGTAGAATCAATAGGACTTGAACATTTTCCTTGTTCATAAAGTTTTTTTCGATTCTCAAGATAATAATTTTTTATTTTTTGTAAATCAGTAGGTTCTTTTGTCATTTTCCTTGTTTTTTGAACGTTTTTTTCATCGGTTGATAACTTTGTTGATTTTTTTGAAATCTCTTCAAAATGACCGCTTCTCGTTTGTTTGGTGGCATTTTCAACATTATTATCATTCACTTTAGAATTATTACACTGTAATTTTCTTTTTTGATTAAAAAAATTAAGAAAAATCATATAATCAACACCAACAGTATCAAGAAAGATACCTCTAAAACTTTTATCAACAACAAACTTATTCTCATCTTGTTTTGTTATAAATTTATCAAAGATATCATAATCTTGTATATTTACTTTTGATTTTAAATAATTCAACTCATCTAAATTTAAATATTTTCTTTCTTTGTCTTTAAAATTTAAATAATCAAAATCTAAGTTATCATTTTCTGTTAATAAATTTAAATTTTCCTTTTCTGTGCTTCGCACAGTAAATAAAGAATTTTCAAAAGAAAAAGGATTTTCGGTTATATTATTATATTTTATAGTATTAGACTTTATAATATTATCTGAGACATTTTTGTCCATAGGTTGTTCGCAAAAAGACGTTGCGGCTACTAGAAAAATTCTTCTTTGCACCACTTCGCCAGACGGTTTCTTTAAAAGTTGTATTTTTATAAAGCCATTTTTTTCAAGATTTGAAAAAGAACGAGTAATTGTTTTTGTATTACAGCCGTAAATTTTTGCAAAATACGAATTTGTTGCAAAACAATATCCTTTTGTTGTTGTTAAGCAAGATAATTCTGAATATAAGATTTTTTCAAAATGTGTTAATGATTTGCAGTATCTAACAGACGCTGGCAAAACGGAATAGTAAGTTGGTAATAGTTCTTCTTTGATTTCTTCTGAAACAATTATGGATTCCATTGAACTCCCCCTTTTTATTTATTTGTAAAAGTTTTATATATCAAGTATAATAAAAAGTAAAGTAGAAAATCAACAGAATAAATGATTTTTTATTTGCTTAGAACTTTGATTTTTTTTTACAAAACCAAACAGACTTGAGAGGATTTATTAAAGTGTATAAAAAAGTAGACAGTAAGAATAAAAAAGTTATTTATATCAGAAAATGCACTCTGCTAAATACATTTTTCTTTGAACTGAATGGAGTTGTATTTGCTGAATTTAGAAAAACTTCCATTGGTTTTATTCTTTGTATTAAGAATAAACTATTTAGATTTAAAAATCTATCTAAATTACTAAATTTCGTAGAGGAAAAAGCAAGTGCCTAAAATTTTTAAACATGAGGAAAAATTCAAGCAAGCAGTTCTTGCAGATATAAAACAAGGATTATCTGTACAAGAATTAGTTAAAAAGTATAAGGTTTCTGAATACTATATTAGAAAATGGTCTGGACTAATTTATAAAGAAATGGATATGAACCATTATGTCAGATATAGATTTAAATGGCTGACGTTGCAAGCACGTTCTGACATTGTAAATGCGTTGGCTGATACAATGACTGGAAAAGAAGCAAATTCAATATCAGATGAAACTTGGGATAACTGGGAAGAACTTATAAGAAAATATCTTTACGAATACGCAAAAGAAATTATAAAAGCGAACTAGGTAAAAAATATTATTTACTTTTTCATTATTTTGTGATATATTTTTTTCATAGGAGTAAGAATTATGACAAATATAAATTCTGTTGTTGTTACAGGAAATCTTGTAAAAGATGCTGAGTTAAAATCTGTAGGTCAAAGTAAAGTTATTAATTTTACTATTGCAGTTAATGAAAGTGTAAAAAATGGAGATAGTTGGGAAGATAGAGCGAATTTTTTAGATTGTTCATTCTTTGGAAAACTTGCCGAAAAACTCGCCCCTTACCTTGTAAAAGGGAAAAAAGTAATGGTACAAGGTGTTTTACATCAAGATAGATGGAAAGACAGTAACGGTAATAATAAACAAAAAATTATTATTCGTGCAAATTCAGTCGAACTAGGGAGTTCTCCTACCCAACAATCAAATGTAAAGGAAGCAAATGGAAATAGTGCTGAAAATTTTAAAGAAGATATTCCTTTCTAGTGCAGGACAGAAAATGAACCAAAAAATACCTAAAACGGAATATGAAAAATATGAACGCTTTGCGAAAAAGCATACAAAATTGGAAATTATGGAGAAGTATAACATTTCTTCTTCATTAGTTGACTTGTTACGTTGGAAATATGGTTTTTCGTTTCAACCTAGAAAAATTCCTACTGTTGTACGCTCAAAAGATATGACTAAAGAGGAATTTATAAAGTTTTGTAAAACACACGTATTAAAGGATATTAAAGATTATTTTAAGGTTTCTCCTTCAACAGTTTATTCTTGGGAAAGAAAATATGATTTTAATATAAAAAAAAGCGTAAATCCTGCGGAAAAAACAGAGAGAAATACCTTAATCGTAAAAATGAGTAAAACAAAATCAGTTGAAACTATTTCACGAGAGTTTGGATTAACAAAACAGCGTGTTGGTCAAATTTTGAACACTTATAAAAAGCGAGAAAAAAATGGAAACAATTAAAGTTAAATATTTTTGTAAAGACCTTCCTAAACTTGAAAAACTTGAAAAAGGAGATTGGATTGATTTACGAGCAGCAGAGAATGTTTCGTTAAATGCAGGAGAATATAAACTTATTCCACTTGGTATCGGAGTAAGTTTACCGAAAGGATATGAAGCAATAATGGCTCCTCGTTCTTCTACGTTTAAAAACTTTCATATTCTTATGACTAACTCTATAGGTGTTATTGATAACAGTTATAGCGGAGATAATGACCAATGGCATTTTCCTGCACTTGCTATTCAACCTACAAATATTAAGAAAGGCGATAGAATTTGTCAATTTCGTATCCAAAAAAATCAGCCAGAATTGGCTTTTGAAGAAGTTGAAACATTAGCCCCTTCAAACAGAGGAGGCTTTGGAACTTCTGGAATAAATTAAAAAAAAATGAAAATTAGTTTTTAAGCAGAAGCAATTTTTTTTGTTGTGCTTCTGATAAGGAGTTCAATAATGAACTATTTAATAAATAAAAATAATCTAAAAAAAATCTTTTCAGCAGGTGAAAAGGTTAAAAACACTACAACAGAAAAGTTTGTTACAACAAAAGAGTTAGCAGAAGAGTTGCACGTTTCTGTACCAATAATCAGAAATATTGCAAAAGAGCTTTTTAACCCCGAAAAAGCACTTTTCAGGGTAGTAAATGGCGGAAAGTCTTTAGTTTTTAACTACGAACAAGCAACTGCAATTAAATTAAAGTTGCGTACAAGAAATAATCTAAAAGAAACTTTTTTAGCAAGAGAAAAGGTTATGACAGTTAGAGAAGTTGCGGAAGCAATGGGCGTTTCTTATGATACTGTAAACAATTCTGTAAAACGATTGTTTCCACAAGCAGTAAAAAATGGCGTAAAAACATTTTTAAACGAAGAACAAGTTGCTTGTATTAGCAAAGAATTGAAAAATAATACTGATGTTCAAAAACAAATAGATAAGCAAGATAATTTTATGACAATACGCAATATTGCTGATATTTTTAACATTTCTTATTCATCTGTTTACAGAGTTATTGAAAAATTATTTCCTAATAAAATGAAAAATGGGGAAGTTACTAAACTTAATGAAAAAGAAGTAGCACTTATCAGCAAAGAACTGAAAGGTGATTATCATATTGCACAAAAAACCTTTTCAGCAGGTGAAAAGGTTAAAAACACTACCACAGAACTTGAAGTTTTAAGCAATGCTTTGTCCGCTTTTAATGCTTTACAAGATTTGTACAATCAAAAAGAAGCAGAATATAAAAACATCATAGCAGAAAAACAAGCAATTCTTGACAGAATCACAAACGGCAAAGGTTGTTATTCAATGAGCCAAACTGCAAAAGCGTTAAAATTGCCTTACGGAAATATCACACTTTTTGAAAAATTAAGAAGTATGCAAATACTCAACTTAGATAACACTCCTAAACAAGAACAGATTAACAATGGTAATTTTAAGATTGTTGTTAAATATATCAATGAGAAAGTCGGCAATAAAACAGTAACGCTTACAACAGGAAAAGGGCTTGTTTATCTGGCAAAGAAGTTTAATACAGAAATTGATGAAAGCGTAAAAGCAGACGCATAAGGGGAAAATGATATGAATGAATTAATAAATGCAAATAAAAAATTGATGACAACTAAAGAACTTGCGGAAGAATTACACGTTTCGGAATGGTATACAATCGAAGAACTTGCAGAATTAATAGGTTCTTCTGTGCAAACCTTGCAAAAAGGTGATTCGCCATTACAAAAATTAAAAGATTTTGGTATCGACTTTAAAGTCGAAAGCAAAATTGTAAATATTGGCGGTCATAAAAATGTAAAATTTTATTCGCCAAATGTTTTAAAAGCATTAAAGCAGTATCAATTAAAAAATTCTGCTCCAAATGCTTTAAAAAACAAAGAAACGGCAATTACAGGAAATGTTTCTTTTACTGTAAATCAGACGATTGATAATCTTATGAACAATCCTGAAACAATGGAACTTTTGTATTTAAAATCGCTAGAAAGATGTAAAAGTTTGGGAATTGAAAATAGACAATTAAAAGATGTTATTCAAGAACAAAAACCTAAGGTTGAAGTGTATAACAGAATTTCTAATGGCAACGGTTGTTTTACTATGAATCAAACTGCTAAAGCGTTGTGTTTACCTTATGGCAATAAAACGTTGATTAAGAAACTGAAAGAAATGCAAATTCTGAATGAAGATAAAACTCCTAGACAACAATATTTAAATTCAGAGTATTTCAAAGTTGTTATTAAAAATATTGAGAATGTAGGTAATGTTTCTGTAACACTCACCACAAGTAAAGGTCTGATTTATTTAGCAAAAAGATTTAACACGCAAATTGATAATTCTGTAAAAGCAGACGCATAAGGGGATAAAAAAAATGAACAAAATTGATACACAAATTACAGTTAATGAAAATAAATTGATGACTTTTGAAAACGAAAAGTTTGGAACTATTAGAACTATTTATATCAATAGTGATGTTTATTTTGTAGGTAAAGATGTTGCTAATATTTTAGGATATAGCAATCCTAATGAAGCAATTCAAGAACACGTAGATATAGAAGATAAACTCAATAGCAAAACGCTATCGAGTTTTAATAACGAAGATAAACTCAACACTGTTTTGTCGTTGAGTTTAGGACAACGTGGTGGTTGGTTAATTAACGAATCGGGACTTTATTCTTTAATTCTTAGTTCAAAACTACCAAAAGCAAAAGAGTTTAAACGTTGGGTAACAAGTGAAGTATTACCTAGTATTCGCAAGAATGGCGGTTATTTAGCAAATCAAGAAAACTTAACGCCCGAACAAATTGTCGCAAATGCTCTAATTGTCGCTCAAAATATTATCAATCAGAAAGATAAACAAATTACAGAAATGAAACCTAAAGCAGAGTTCTATGATGACGTAACAGGTAGCGATGACACTATCGGAATGGCAGAAGTTGCTAAAATTCTTAACTTAGGAATAGGACGTAACAAGATTTTTGAGTTATTAAGAAAGAATTACATACTTCAACAAAATAATACGCCATATCAAAAATATGTAGATTTAGGTTATTTTAGAATTATTGAGAGTAAATACACACTTCCTGACGGCACAACTAAAATAAGTTTGAAGACAGTTGTATTTCAAAAAGGGCTAGATTTCCTAAGAAAAACATTAAAAAAATACGCTTGATTAGAGAAATAACTATGAATAAATACCATAATATTAAAGTTTTATATGATGGCATAAAATTTGACAGCAAGAGAGAAGCATCGAGATATGCCGAACTCAAAATGCTTGAAAAGTCTGGACTGATTAAAAACTTGCGGATGCAGGTAAAATTTGAGATTTGCCCGAAAAAAAACGGCAATCATCGAGCAAGATATTACATTGCGGATTTTGTTTATGATGAAAACGACAAGAAAATCTGTGAAGACGTAAAAAGTTTTATAACCCGAAGAAATCCCGTTTATAGTCTGAAAAAAGCATTAGTCCTTGCAAATTATCCAGAATATGAATTTAGAGAGGTTCTTTAAATGAAGTTTGAAAAAATAAAAGTTGCAGACACGTTGATTAACTCAAAAGGAAATGTACCTATGGCAATGGTTGAATATATTTTTAGATACGGTTGCAATGGCTTTAAATGTAAAAAATGCCCTTTAGGTATTGTATGCGACCATTATCCCTCTCATTCTCAATTTTTTGCAAGTAAAGTATTAAATAAAATTGAAAAAAGCATAAATAAAAGCAATTAAGGATTTTGAATTATGGAAATAGTTGAAGTATCTTGTTATTTAAAAAAGGACGATAATACAGAAAATGGCTTTGTCCTTTTTCCAAAAACTAATTTAGATAAGGCTGCAATTTATTCTTTTTTAGATGAAAGAGGACGTTATTGTGTTTTAAGACTCACAAATAGAGCGAAACAGAAAACTTATGACCAAACAAAAGCGTTTTGGGCATTGGCTTCTTTGTATTATCAAGCATATAACGGAAAAGCACCAACATCTAATGAATTACAATACTGGTATGAAGATTTATTAAAACCAACTCTATTCCCTGTTAGACAAAATTCTGTTTCGGAAAACAAATTTGTTCCAAAATCTTGGTCTGAATTAACCGTTTCAGAAGGAATAGATGTTATAAGCAAAATGTTAATACTTGTTTCAGAAGCAGAAGGCTTGCCACAAGATGCTGACCTAACTTGCAAAGATATATTTGAATGGGTACAAGAACAGAAAAAAACACAACATATAGAAACTCCTAATAATTTAGAAGATAAAGTAAAAAAATTGTCGTTAGCACAAGAAGCATTGAAAAACACTAGTACTGATGAAACGCAAGAGGATATTTTTTAATGACAGATAAACAAAAAGAACAACGAGAAACAAGATATTCAATATCTTGTTTGCAATGTGAAGTATGCGGAAAATATTTAAATGAATCTGGTGTCCAACCGCAAATAGCACACAGAATTGGAAATACAACTACTAATAGAGAATTGTATGGTAGTTTTTTTATAGATTCGGTAGAAAATTGCAGAGCAGTTTGTTCATTAAGTTGTAATGCAAGTGTTGATATTGGAAAAAGCAAAGGAAAAGTTTTATCAGTACTAAGTGATATTCTAAGTTATGAAATAAATAAATTCCTGAAAAGATAAATTGTTTTTTTTTGTTGAAAAAAAATTAAATCTTATAATTGTTTTTATAAATCTTTATTAACAAGAAAAGGAGATTCTATGACAAAAACAATTATAAAAAAATATGTAAAATATTATGTTTCTGTTTTAAATACAGTTTCTGGAGAAAACAATTATTACGAAAAAATAACTGAAAACGAGGATTATAATCCTTTTATTATGTATAAAGATGATTCTAGTTGGACTAAGATTGAAGAATTACCAAAAAAAGAATTATTTTTATTAAAATTTACAACAGACATAATTAGCGTAAAAGTTGATAAACAAGAATCTACTGCCTTATCTCCAGCACCAGAAGAAGAGGTTGTCGAAGAAGATAGAGAACTTACATATTACTATGATTATTACGAAAAACAAGTAGAACTTAGTAGATTTGTAAAGGTTGTTTGTACTGACTGTGATTACTGCAAAATAAGAGATGGTTTTAAGAAAAGATATCAATGTTTTTATCCAGAACATACATTTACTGATTATATAACAGGAAAGATACAAAACGGAGATTGTCGAGATTTTAACAATAATGGGGAATGTCGTTTCTACATTAATAAAATTTTATTTAAAGAAGAAGAAAAGAAAAATGAAGAAAATATTTCGACAGAATCGGAACAAAAAAGTCCAGAAGAAAAATCTCTACAAGAAAATGCGGAAATAAATAGTAAAGAACAATAAATTAACTCTAAAATGACACAATCCAGATAATATAAAAAAATTAAACAAAGTAGAAGTAAAAAGAGGTTTTATGACTTTAAATGAACTGATAGATGTAGTTGGAAAAAAACGTAAAGACAAGATATACTGCGGATTAAAAGAAGCAAAAAAAATAAATCCAGAATTAAATGAGTTAAAAAAGCACGATAATGTTGTTCCAAATTACTCAAAAGAAGAAGTTAATCTAATTTTGCTTTGTGCAGGAATGAATTTTATTCAAAGGGAATTGATTTTAGAATGTTTTGATGAAGTATCTAAAGGGGGGAATTTAAGATATACAAGAGTAAAAAGTTTATACCTTGATGGAACAGAAAAATTTATAGAACGATGTAAAAAAGATAAAACTTGTAAAGCGTGTGCAAACTGTTTATTTTTAGTGGGGAAAACAATAAGAACATTTTCAATAAGAGAAAGACCATTCTGTGATTTTTATAAAAAATTTATTCATAATATGTCTGTTGAAAAAAATCACAAAATGGTTCAAGCAAATATATTCGTTGATAGATGTAATTCTTGGAAAAAATCAAAACCACATCTATTTTTGAAGAATTAGAAGTTAATTTGTTGCTCAATAATATCTTTTAATTCTTGTGAATGTGTTATTAAAATTGTATATATAGCATTGCTTTCTTTGTGAGATGTTTCTATCATTTTTAAATATTTTAATCTTGCAGCACTATCAAGAGTCCCGTCCGCCTCGTCTAAAAATTTGGTATTTATTGAAAAATTAGTAGACTTGGCTCTTATAACCGAAAAAGCGTGATACAAACTTTCTTTTATCCAAACACTTTCACCTCCAGAGAGCCATTCTAACGGTCTTTGAGTTCCCGTTTTAGTGTCCTCAACTAAAATGCTAAAATCTTCAATATAATGTCCGTCTGTCGCTTGTCTTAAAGTTTGAAAAGAAATTTTAAATTTATCGCCATAAGACGTTTGTAAAATATTGTTTGTCATATCAGCAATATCTGGAGCAAGGGCTTCTAATTCTAACGCTTGTATTCCATCTGCACCAAAGGCTTTTTCAAGAATTTGATATTCAGAGAAATCTTTATTTAACCTTTTTAAAGTTTCTTTTATTTCTTTGTTTTCGCTAATAATATGTTCATTTCTTTCCTTTTCAGATTTGTATTTACCTATATCTATTAAACACTCTCGTTGAGAACTCTCAAGAAATTCTAAATTTTTATTTAATTCTTCTTTTTTGTCTTTTAGTTCTTTTAATGAAATGTCAGAATTTATTTTTAACTCATTTTCTAATTCTATTTCTTTTTTGGTTAATTCATTAAGGGAATTTTCCAGAGATGATAAATTAAAAGAATTAAATAAATTCCTTTTTTGACTTAAGTCGTCATAACTTTCTAAATATAAAGTGCTGTTTTTCAACTCTTTATATTCTTTTTCATATTTATCTAACATAATCTCTAAATCTTTATACTTATGATTTTCGAGTTCGAGAGACTTAGTGTTTAAAACTGTTTTTATTCTTTCCAATTCTTTTTCACAAAAATTTCTTTCTTTTTGCTTTTCGGTAAAAATATTTTTTAATTCTACAATTTTATATTCTGGTAATTTTTGTTGACAAGTCGGACAGATATCAACAATTTCTTGAATTTGTAAATTATCAATTTTATTTTTTAATATTGAATAATTTGCTTTTATTTCAGAAACTTCATTTTTTAAATCATTATAAACACTTTGGATTGGATAATAAGTTTCCGTTTTCCATTTGTTATAATTTTCTTCAAAAGTTCTTAGTTTATTCCAATTATCTATTTTCTTTGCATTTTCTTCTATATTATAAGTTTTAACAAATTCTATATTTGTTAAAATTGTATTTTTTTCAACCCTTAATACTTTTAGAGAATTTACAATATTTTGGAAATTATTTTCAAGTTTCTCTTTTTCTTCAATTTTTACATCTAGTTCTTTTAATGATATTTTTAAATCTTCAATCTTATTTTTTTTTGCTTCGTAAATATTTTCATATTCTTTTATTTTACTATCATAATCAAAATTACTTTCTTCTTGAATTTGTAATTGTGCAGACTCTATTTCTTGTTTTATAGACTTTGACAATTCTTTTGCTTGTTTTGAAATTAAAGCAAAAGAATCTATGCCTAACAAAGAACTAAATAATGATTTTTTCTCACCTTTTGTTGCAGATGAAATATCTGGACAAGATGGGGTTTTCCGATTTGCGTAAAAAGCAGTATTTAAAAACAAATCTAATGAACCAAAATTATTTGTAACCCATTCATTATAAGATTCTGAACTTCCGTCAATTTCTTTTATGGGAATTAAATTATTTATATCATTTCCTTTATTTACGAAATAGCGACATTTACCAGATTTTGATTTTCCGTCAATTTCTATATTTATATTATAATAGTTTTTATTTTCATCTATATACAATAAGTTACGATGAGAGTCTTTTAAGAAAAAATGGTCTTGAAGTTTTCCGTTTCGTGTTAACATCTGTGGATATGGATGACAGTTTTCTATAAATGTACTTTTTCCTGTTCCATTTGCACCTGTTAATGCAACAATTCCTTCTGAATATTTTGTAAAATCAACTTCAATTTCATCTTTCCCACTTCCCTCTTTTATTCCTATTGCACCTCTTAAATTTACTTTTAGAAGCGTAAATGAATGACAAGGTAAAAAATGTTTTATATCTAAACTGTTTTCAATTTCTGTTTCTTTTTCTAATAAGCTATCCTTGTATTCTTGTTCATTAATATTTAAATATTCTATAAGCTTATCAATATTAGATTTCGCCTCAATAATTTTTTTTGACCTAATATGATTTTCTTTTTGAACATTATATGTTATGGAAATATTTTCAAGATTATTAAAAGATTTTTGGATTTTAGAAATATATGTTTTTTCATTATCTTGAAGAAACTTTTTATCCTCTATTGTACACTTGATAATAATTTTTAGGTTTAATCTTTGATTTTCTTCTAATAGTTTTTTATTAAAAATAAGTTCATTATTTTTTAATTCAGCATCAACAGAAAGATTTATAGGAAACCCAAAACTTTGTCGTTTTATATTCATTTTTTTTACTCCTTAATTAAAATTCAATTTCTACATAACCAGCGTTATGAGTTTCTCCAAAGTTGATTGCCGCAGCACTTCCACAGTATCCACCTTGCAAACAATTTCCTAAATCTTGCGGTAAATGGATGTGCCCACCAGCGTAATAATCACAATAAAGTTGTTTCAAATAATCTTTTTTTAATGCTAAGGATGATTGTTTTATTTCTTCTCCATTTTGATATTTCATTCCAATAACTTCATTATGAAACATACAGAGTCTAGGAGTATCTTTTACGATCCAGTCTTTACTATCTAAAAATGATTCGTAAATACTTTTATTTTGTTTGTATTTGTCCTCTAAACTTCCTTGCAGTAAAGATAGTCGTGGTTCTGGAAGAGCAACAATTTCAATTTTATTTTTGGTTTTTAATAGAAAATCAACAGTAATTGGTGTATAAGATTTTATTACATCACAGCCAATATAAGAAAAAACATCTAAACTTCCATAAGGTTCGTGAGTTGGTGTTCCATAAATCATAATAACATTAGTAAGAGATGATAAAGTCTTCATATAATCTAAGTAATCTGTAAAATGACTTGCTGTTGTATTAGTAATTGTGCTATCCCAAAAATCTCCACAAAACAAAATTGCATCTACAGTTGTAAGTTTTGTTTTGTGGATAAGTTCATCAAAAATTTGTTTTACTAATGGATATCTCTCTTTTGATGCGTGAATATCCCCTGTGTGAATTATTCGCATTTATTAAACTCCTTGTACAATTTTTACAATATCATATAACAATGATAAATACAATTATGCTTATCATTGTTATTTATTTTTTTTACAGTCTTCTATGACTTTTTTAAGTTCTATATTAGAAAGTATTATCTGGATAATCTCTACATTTTACCTTTGTTATAATTCTTTCTCCATTTGCGTCTAAAAGTTCATAAGGTAGCCTACCAACTAACCCCTCTAATTTTGCATTATTTGAAAAAGGACAATATAACTTTAAACATTTACTTATTTGATAAATTTCACTTTTAAGATATTTATTCCAAGTTGCATTTATTGCTTTTACATATTCAACTGCGTCTGCTATTGTTCCTTTTAACATAATTGGAACTGCGTCAATATTGAAACTTTCTGCAAATTTTTCTACCGAATTTCTATCCCACCATTTACCACTCGTTGCGTTTTGAACATCGAATACATAAAATATTCCGTCTGGATGTCCATAATCTTCGTTCATTTCTTTACTACAGAACTCACCGTAAACATTCACTTCATTACTTCCGTATAAACCTTCAAAAACACTTTCTGCTTCAGATGTTCCAAAAGTTTTATTCAAGTAATCTAAAGTTAGTTTACTTAACTGACTTTTATCTGTATGACCAAAAAACTGTACTTTATCGCCATTCCAATATAATTTTATTGAAGTACCGTCTGCCTTTGCTGTCCAAACCCACTCGCAATTTTTTAACATTTCAAATTCGGGTTTTGACCATAAACTTTCATTCACAAATTGACTTTTACTTGTTTCTCTTTTGAATGGTGCTAAGATTTTTGGATAATAGTGCATAACTTACTCCTTTAATTTTTTCGTGTCATTATTAAACGCTGCCGAATGTTCCTTTTAATGAAAAGATATCAAAATCATCATCACCCCAATAACAAACATCTTTTAAATCTAACCAACTTGCTAGTTTTGCTTCAAGTCTTGAACCTTTGGATTTTTCCCAGCCGTCAATTAAGTAAATTGCATCACAATCAACTAAGAGTTTGATGTCCTTTTTCATATAATCTTCCCAAGTCCAGCCGTCCACTTCTCCTAAACTTGTAGGATTAACAACTTCAAACCCGTGTTTTTTTAATAATTTTTCTGCCGCCGCAAACTCTTCTTTGTAGTTTGGATTGTTGCTTATTGCTCCGCTTATGTATACTTTCATTCTTCACTCTCCAATTTTGCAATTTCTTCGATTATCAGCTGTGCAAGTGTTTTTATGCACTCGGTTTCTGTTGAGTTCGCATTTTT
>CAZHGC010000017.1:0-48348 GCA_964531385.1 uncultured Lachnospiraceae bacterium
CGTACAAGCCTCGTGTCCAGGAGTATCAAGAAAAGTAATCGGCTTATTGTCAATCGAAACAGTGTAAGCACCAATGTGCTGAGTTATTCCGCCTGCTTCGTTTGCAGTAACCTTGCTGTGTCTAATTGCATCAAGAAGAGAAGTTTTACCATGGTCAACGTGACCCATAACAACAACAACCGGAGGTCTTTCTTCTGTGTCCTCTTCCGCATCGTCATCTTCTCTAAATGCCTCCTCAAGAAGGTCAATTTCCTGTGCTTCTTCCGCAATAACATCGTATCCATCAGCAATAATTGAAGCAATTTCAAAATCGATTTCTTGATTTATCGATGCCATAATGCCAATTTTCATCAATGCCATAACAATTTCACTTGAATTTTTTTCAAGTTTTTCAGCCAATTCTTTAACTGTAACTTTGGCAGGTAATTGAATTATTTTTATATCGTCTTCCATATCTTCCTTAGCAGGCTCCTCTTTAATTTCTTCCTGTTTTGTTTCTTTTTGTTTCTTTTTATTTTTCTTTTTTGATTTTTTGGAATTATTGTTTTCCTGATTTTCCGAAGCATCAACAGCCTTGTTTTCAGGCTCATTTTTTTCCTGTTTGCTTTCTTCTTTTGGTTTTTCTTCCAAATTTGTGGTGTTCTCAACAATTTCGGCTGCTTCTTTTTCAGCAAAAATATCAAGAACTCTGTCAACTTCTTCGTCGTTCAAAACGCTCATATGGCTTTTAACTTCAATATTTATGTCTTTAAGTTTTTCAATTAATTCCTTACTTCCGATATTTAAAGTTTTTGCTAATTCGTGTACTCTTGTCTTCGACAAAAACAACACCTCCCAAATCTATTAACCAACATTACAAATCTATAAAAGGCTGATTGCTTCAAAAAAATAATCAAAATTTTTACAACAGCTCAAAACATTCTTTTATTTTAACGGCAAAGTTTTCATCGCAAACAGCCAAAACCGCTCTAAAATCTTTACCAATAGCTTTTCCCAGCTCGTCTCTCGTTCCTGCCTCAATAACAGGAACATCATAATAAAAAGCTTTGTTTTTAAATTTTTCCTTTGTGTTTTCGGAAGCGTCACAAGCAATAATAACAACAAGAGCCGATGAATTTTGCAAAGCTTTTTCGCATGATAACTCTCCTGAAACAAGCTTTCCTGCTCTTTGGCATAAAGACAACATAGACATTGCTTTTCTATTTATCATTTCCATTCAACTCACTTTTTAATGTTTCGTAAACTTCTTTAGGAACAGCCGCTTTAAAAGACCTTTCAAAACCTCTGTTTTTCTGTGCCTTTTCAAGACATTCCATATTGGGGCAAACATAAGCCCCTCGCCCCGATTTTTTTCCGGTAAAATCAAGAGAAAACTCACCCTCATCATTTCTAACAACTCTGATGAGTTCTTTTTTGTTTTTCATCTCTTGACAGCCTGTGCATTTTCTCAAAGGAATTTTACGCTGCTTCATCATATCTTCCCCTATTCTTCATCTTCATAAGATTCATCAGAATTTTCGGTTTCATCAGAAATTTGTTCTTTTTTAATAAAAATATCCTTATTTGAAAAATCAACAAAACCTGTAAGCTTCGCCTGTGACTCGCTTTTAATGTCAATTTTCCAACCTGTAAGCCTTGCCGCAAGCCTAACATTTTGACCCTCTTTACCAATTGCAAGAGAAAGCTGATTGTCCGGAACAACAACTTTTGCACTTTGTTCGCCTTCTTCTTCCAATATTTCAACAGCAATAACTTCGGAAGGATTAAGAGCCTCCGAAATAAATTTTTTCGGGTCTTCGCTCCAATTAATAATATCGATTTTTTCGCCGTTAAGTTCATTCACAATAACGCCAACTCTCGAACCGTTCGGCCCAACACACGACCCAACCGCATCAACATTTGGATTTTTCGAATAAACCGCCATTTTCGTTCTCGAACCGGCTTCTCTTGAAATATTTTTAATTTCAACCGTTCCGTCAAAAATTTCCGGAACTTCAAGTTCAAAAAGTCTTTTAACAAGTTCGTAATGCGTTCTGCTGACAGTAACTTGAGGGCCTTTTGTTGTTTGCTTAACTTCAAGTATGTAAACCTTAATTCTGTCGTTAAATTTATATTCTTCGTTCTGAATTTGTTCATTAAGAGGCAAAATTGCATCAAGTTTTCCCAAAGATACAATAACGTTTCTTCTGCTTTCAACTCTTTGAACAATTGCTGTGTCAATTTCTCTTTCCTTTGCAATATATTCATTGTAAAGTTTTTCTCTTTCAGCCTCACGAAATTTCTGAACAACAACTTGCTTTGCTGTTTGAGCCGAAATTCTCCCAAAATTTTTCGGGGTAATTTCAATATCAACAATATCACCGTAGTTATAAGTCGGGTCAATTTCTCTTGCCTCTTCCAAAGAAATTTCCAAGAATGCGTCATAAACATCTTCAACAATTTCCTTTTGAGCATAAACTTTAACATCGCCAGTTTCTCTGTTAATATCAACTTTAATATTTTGAGACGTTCCAAAATTCTTTTTGCAAGCAGAAACCAAAGAACTTTCAATGGCCTCAAAAATAATTTCCTTATCAATTCCCTTTTCTTTCGAAATATTGTTCAAAGCATCAATAAGCTCTGCACTATCCATTTTAAAAATCCTCCTTAAATTTAATTTTTAAAAAACAACCGCAAGTCGGCACGAAGCAACATCTTTTCTATCAAAAGCAAGTTCTTTTCCGTTTTCTTCAATAACAATTTTGTCATCGATAAGACCAACGAGATTTCCTTGAACTTGTTTAACTTTGTCAATAGGTTTGTAAAACTTAACATCAACAAGCCTGCCTTTATATTTTGTATATTCAAAATCCCTTTTCAAAATACGGTCAATTCCTGGGGAACTAACTTCAAGGATATAGGCTTCCTCAATAAAATCGTTTTTTTCAAGCTGAGCTTCCAAAGCTCTGCTGATAACCTCGCAATCATCAATGGTTATTCCGCCTTTTTTGTCGGCATAAACCCTCAGATATTTGTTCGGCCCCTCCTTAACAAACTCAACATCAACAAATTCGCATTCATTATCGTCAACAATTGGCATAAGCATTTCTTCAACTTTTGCCAAAAGTTCTTTAACCTGCATAAAATCAACTCCTTAAAAATCGCAGAAATAAAAGCTTTTTAAACACAAAACGCAAATCAAATTATAATCATTTTATGTTCAATCGCAAAAAAATTTTAAATCTCGAAATTTCAAATCCGACATAAAAAATCAAGAGTGGGTATCCCCACTCTTTTCCACGATGTCACATTCTTTTAAAATGATTATACCACTAACTTTTTTCCAATGCAATAGTTTATTTTAAGTATAAAAAAATTATTTCCAAAAAAATAAATTTCATTCAAAAAAATAATAATTCCAAAGAATATACAAAGTCAATTCCGCAAAAACTTGTAAATTTCATAACAATAAACAAACAAAAAAATAGGATTTAAGCCAACATTTCCGTTATTTTATCAAAATCGAAAGCAAAAAATATAATTTGCACTATAAAATTAAAATATATGTTTGTTTTTTTGTATATAATGTGCTATAATTAATAATAATTAATTTGACGGGAGGTTTTTGCTATGGATAAAAAATTTGTTTATATGTTTTCTGAGGGTGACGGTTCTATGCGAGACATTCTTGGAGGAAAAGGAGCAAATCTTGCCGAAATGACAAAAATTGGATTGCCTGTTCCCCAAGGTTTCATCGTTTCAAGTGAAGCTTGTTCGGAATACAATAAATCAGGAAAAGTTTTGCCTGATTATATCAAAATTCAAATTGATGAATCC
This sequence comes from uncultured Lachnospiraceae bacterium, assembly GCA_964531385.1. Lineage (GTDB taxonomy): Bacteria > Bacillota > Clostridia > Lachnospirales > CAG-274 > MGBC114079. The sequence goes on from CAZHGC010000017.1 coordinate 3,817, forward strand.
CTAAAAAAACTTGAAAAACTTTCAGGAAAAACACTCGGTGACACTAAAAACCCGCTTTTGGTTTCCGTTCGTTCCGGAAGTCGAGTTTCAATGCCCGGTATGATGGACACAGTTTTAAATTTGGGGCTTAATGATGATACGGTTAAATCTTTGGCTTTGGCAACAAACAACGAACGTTTTGCCTATGATTCGTATCGAAGATTTATTATGATGTTCTCCGATGTTGTCATTGGCGTTTCAAAGAAAAAATTCGAAGAATTTCTTGACGAGTATAAAAAAGAAAAAGGTGTTAAAGGAGACCTTGACCTTGATGCCGAAGATTGGAAAAAGATTTCCGCAATTTTCAAAGAAATTTACAAAAAAGATCAAGGCAAAGAATTTCCAACAAACGTTAAAGAACAGCTTTTCGAAGCCGTTTGTGCCGTTTTCCGCTCTTGGGATAATCCTCGTGCAAATTACTACAGAAAAGAAAGAGATATTCCATACGAATGGGGAACAGCGGTAACTGTCCAAAGTATGGTTTTCGGAAATATGGGAAAAACTTCCGGAACAGGGGTTGTATTTTCAAGAAATCCTGCAAACGGAAAAAGAGAAATCTATGGCGAATATATGATTAATGCACAAGGCGAAGATGTTGTTGCAGGTGTCAGAACGCCAAAACCTTTTGCAGAGCTCAGAAGTGATATGCCTGAAATTTATTACGAATTTGTCGAAATGGCAAACAAGCTTGAAAAGCACTATAAAGATATGCAAGATATGGAAATCACAATTGAAAAAGGCAAATTATACTTCTTGCAAACAAGAAACGCAAAAAGAACTGCTCAAGCCGCTTTAAAAATTGCTATTGATATGGTTAAAGAAAAACTTATAACAAAAGAAGAAGCACTTTTAAAAGTTGAAGCGTCCCAGCTTGACCAGTTGCTCCACCCAACATTCGACACAACCGAATTAAAAAACGCCGTTCCAATCGCCTCGGCTTTGCCCGCTTCTCCGGGTGCTGCCGCCGGAATGATTTGTTTCAGTGCCGAAGATGCAAAAGAGTTGGTTGCAAAAGGTAAAAGAGCAGTTATGGTAAGGCTCGAAACTTCTCCCGAAGACATTGAAGGTATGGCTGTTTCCGAGGGAATTTTAACCGTTCGAGGCGGAATGACTTCTCATGCTGCCGTTGTTGCAAGAGGTATGGGTCGTTGTTGTGTTTCCGGCTGTGAAGCCATAAAAATAAATGAAAAAGAAAAATATTTCGAACTTGGTGGAAAAATATTTAAAGAGGGAGATTACATCTCAATCGATGGCTCAACGGGAAATATTTACGATTTAGACATAAAAACAGTCACTCCCGAAATTTCCGGTGATTTTGGCTTATTTATGAGTTGGGCTGATGAAGTCAGAAAATTGCAAATCAGAACAAACGCAGACACGCCGAAAGATGCAAAAATTGCCGTTAATTTCGGTGCAGAGGGCATCGGCTTAATTCGAACAGAGCATATGTTTTTCGATGAAAACAGAATTGCAAAAATGCGAACTATGATTTTGTGTGACACAGAAGAAGAAAGAATTAACGCTTTAAATGAGCTTATTCCTTTCCAAAGGAGCGATTTTGAGGGAATATACGAAGTTATGGAGGGAAAACCCGTAACAGTCCGCCTTCTCGACCCACCTCTCCACGAATTTCTCCCAAAAACCGACTCCGAATTTGAAGATGTTTCAAAACTTTTGGGCAAATCGGTTGAAGAACTTAAAATTAAAGCCAACAATTTGCACGAAATCAACCCTATGATGGGTCACAGAGGTTGTCGACTTGCTGTAACATATCCTGAAATTGCAAAAATGCAAACAAAAGCAATAATCGAAGCGGCAATTGCCGTAAAAAAAGAAAAAGGGTTTGATATAAAAGCCGAAATTATGATTCCTCTCGTATGTGAAATCAAAGAACTTAAATATGTTAAAAATATTGTTTCTTCCGTTGCCGATGAAATAATTGAAAAGTCCGATGTCAAAATAGAATATTCTATCGGAACTATGATTGAAATTCCAAGAGCGGCACTTTTGGCCGATGAAATTGCAAAAGAAGCCGAATTCTTCTCATTTGGAACAAATGATTTAACCCAAATGACCTATGGTCTTTCAAGAGATGATGCAGGAAAAATTTTAAACGATTACATTGATAAACATATTTTCGAAGGTGACCCAACTGCAAGACTTGATAAAAGCGGAGTTGGAATTCTTATACAAATGGCAGTTGAAAAAGGAAAACAAACAAGACCAAACATCAAACTCGGCATTTGCGGAGAACATGGTGGTGACCCTGCAAGCATCGCATTTTGCCACGACATCGGCTTAACATACGTATCATGTTCGCCATATCGTGTTCCAATTGCAAGGCTTGCCGCAGCACAAGCACAAATTAATAACCCAAGAAACAGAGTTTTATATAAAATAATTTAAAAACTTAAATAAAAAAAACAGGCTTAGAATTGTAATTTATGCTTTTCTAAAGCCTGTTTTTATCAATTTCAATAAATCAAATTCATAACATAATCAAAATTTCAGCCTAAACATCTTTTTTTATGCAATTTCTCATACTTAATGTACTCAAAATCATCGTTGAAAAATTATGTAAAAATGCCGAAACCGATGGCTGAATTATCCCTCCCATTCCAAGAAGAAGAAGAGATGTATTAAATCCAATTATGAAACGATAATTGTTGTTAATTTTTCTAAGCATATTTTCGCTTATTTTTCTAACAATTATAAGTTTGTATAAATCTTCAGACATAATTGTTATGTCCGAAACTTCTCTGGCAATATCCGAAGAATCTTTCATTGCAACAGAAACATCAGCCGCTGCCAAAGCCGGTGTATCATTTATTCCGTCACCAACCATAACAACTTTTTTGCCCTCTTTTTTCAAATAATTTATTATGTTGGATTTATCCTCCGGCAAAATTCCATAACGATAATTTTCAATTCCAAGCTTGCTGCTAACCTTTTTTGCAGCATATTCGCCGTCACCGGTAAGCATCAAAACTTCAAAATTATTTTCTTTCAACGTAGCTATTGTTTTAACTGCTTCAATCCTCAACGGGTCATCAATACATATAAATCCCGCAAGCTTTGAGCCAACCGCAAGAAAAATTGTTGAATATCCTTTTGATTTTTCGTCTATAAATTTTCTTTCATCATCATTTACAGAAATTTTTTCATCATCAAAAACAAAATGCCCGCTTCCAATCACAACTTTATCATTTCCAATATGTGAAGCAATTCCATGAGCAACAATATATTCAACTTCTGCGTGTTCTTCGGCATGAATAAGATTTTCCTCTTCCGCTTTTTTAACAATTGCCCTTGCAACACTGTGTGGAAAATGCTCTTCAAGACAGGCAGATATTTTTAAAACATATTCTTCATCAAATCCGTTAAGTGCATAAACTTTTTTAACAGACGGTTCTGCCAAAGTCAAAGTTCCCGTTTTATCAAAAACAATCACATCTGCTCCGGCAAATGCCTCAAGGAATTTCCCGCCTTTAACAACTATTCCATACTTTGCGGCTTCGCTCATCGCCGAAGCAATACATATAGGTGTTGAAAGCTTAATTGCACAAGAATAGTCAACCATTAAAACAGATAAAGCCTTTGTTATATTTCTTGTAAATAAATATGTTCCAATCGCCGTCAAAAAACTGAACGGAACTATATTGTCCGCAAGACGCATAGCTTTCGAATGAATTTCAGCTTTAAAATTTTCAGACTCATTTATTAAAGTTATTATTTTAGACAATCTCGTTTCGTTTTCAAGAGCCGTAACGTTTATCAAAACGCTTCCTTCTTCAATAACCGTTCCCGCATAAACTGTCTTTCCCGCACCTTTCATAACCGGCACACTTTCACCCGTCATCGATGCCTCGTTTATAAAAGCTTCGCCTTTCAAAATAACTCCGTCAACAGGAATTACCGAACCGCTTCTAACTTTAATAGTGTCATTAATTTTTAATTTTGAAATCGGAATGCAGGTTTCATTGTTAAATTCATCAACAACCCAAACTTTTTCAACATTCAACGAAAGATTTTTCGCCAAATTGTTTTTTGCCTTTGCAAAAGTATAACGCTCAATAACTTCCGACAACGCAAGCAAAAACATTATTGAATTAGCGGTGTTAAAATCTTTTTTTGCCAACGCCGCACCAATAGATGCTGCGTCCAAAACTTCAACATTCATTTTAAAAGAAGATAGATTGTCCAGCCCCTCTTTTATGTATGTTGTGCTCTTAATAAGCGTTATAATTTTTGCCAAGGGCTTCGGAACAAAAAGTTTAAACAAAAATCTTTTTATAACCATTCCGGCAACCTTTTTTTGAAAAGATTCTTTTTCATCGATTTCATCATTTTCAAGAATTTCCCAAACAGGCAATTTTTTAACGTTTATTTGTTTTAAAATTTCCAAAATCCGCTCTCTGTAACCATATTGGTAATATATAAGTATTCCACCGTTTATATGTGATGTTTCAACAGATTTGATATATGTATGTTCTTCCAAAAATTTTTTAACACAAACCGACTCTCTTTTCGAAAAATAATTTTTACCGCATCTAATTCGAATTCTGCCTTTAGCTTCATGTATTATTTTAAATTCCATAAAGCTTATGCCTCCTTGTTTTCGTCAGCTTCTCCCTCTTCAACAGCATCATAGCAAATATCTTCGGCTTCTTCTTTTATATTTTGAAAAGCAACTTGTGCATCTTTATACAATTTCATCGTTTTTGCAACGCCCGAAACACAAACTTCTCTTGTTTTTTTGTTTTTCAAAACTTTCATTCCGACTATTGCCGAAGCAACACCCAAAATAAAACACTTTCCGCTGTTTGATTCACAAAAATTTTTAACACATTCAATACATTTAAACATAAAACAACCTCCTTAGAATAATACAAAGTTAACTAACTTAGTAACAACTAATACATTTAGCCATTGCTAATTATCTTAAATATACAACCAAACGCAAATATTGTCAAGATGTTTTGTAAAAGACTATTTATATCGGCAAAATAAATTGTGTTCGATTAATCAATATTTATAATTGAAAAATATAATTTTATGTGGTAGAATAATGTTTATATAAATTACACAGGAGGATTTTTCTAATTATGAAAGGTATTATTACAGTTATAGGTAAAGATAGTGTCGGCATTATTGCTAAGGTTTGTACATACCTCGCCGATAAAAATATTAATATTCTCGATATTTCCCAAACCATTGTCAACGGATATTTTAATATGATGATGATTGTTGATATTTCCGAAAGTGCCGGAAAATTCGAAAATATAACCGAAGAACTAAAAAAACTCGGTCAAGAAATCGGAGTTGACATAAGACTTCAAGCAGAAGAAATTTTCAACAGTATGCACAGAATTTAATTGACGGAGGAAAAATAATTATGATTTCAAGGTATGAAGTTCAGGAAACAAACAAAATGATTCAAGAAGCAAACCTTGATGTTCGTACAATCACTATGGGCATCAACCTTCTTGATTGCGTTGACTCAGATTTAAAAAAGCTTAACGATAAAATTTATGATAAAATAACAAAAAATGCCGCAAACCTCGTTGCTGTCGGCGAAGATATTTCAAAAGAATTCGGCGTTCCAATTGTTAATAAACGAATTTCCGTAACTCCAATCAGCCTTGTTGGCGGAAATTTAGATACTGCAGGTTTCATCTCCATAGCAAAAACGCTTGATAAAGCCGCAAAAGAAGTTGGAGTAAACTTCATTGGCGGATATTCCGCTCTTGTTCAAAAAGGCAGTACAAAAGGCGATATAAATCTCGTAAGAAGTATTCCGGAAGCTTTGTCGGTAACAGATATGGTTTGTTCCTCTGTAAATGTTGGAACATCAAGAAACGGCATAAATATGAACGCTGTCAAAAAAATGGGCGAAATCATTAAAGAAATGGCATTTTTAACAAAAGACAGAGGTTCAATAGCTTGTGCAAAATTTGTTGTTTTTTGCAATGCAGTTGAAGATAATCCTTTTATGGCAGGTGCTTTCCATGGTGTTGGTGAAAGAGATTTGGTTATAAATGTCGGCGTAAGCGGTCCGGGCGTTGTAAAACGTGCTTTGGAAGGCGTTAGAGGTGCCGATTTTGAAACTCTTTGCGAAACAGTTAAAAAAACAGCTTTCAAAATCACAAGAGTTGGTCAGCTTGTTGCTCAAGAAGCTTCAAAAAGGCTTGGAATTCCTTTTGGTATAATCGATTTATCATTAGCTCCAACTCCTGCCGTTGGCGATAGTATCGCAGAAATATTTAACGAAATGGGGCTTGAACAAGCCGGAGCTCCCGGAACAACTGCCGCTTTGGCAATTCTCAACGACAACGTTAAAAAAGGCGGAATTATGGCTTCCTCATACGTTGGCGGTTTAAGCGGTGCTTTCATTCCCGTAAGCGAAGACCATGGAATGATTGAAGCTGCCGAACTTGGAGCATTAACGCTTGAAAAGCTTGAAGCAATGACTTGCGTTTGTTCTGTTGGTTTGGATATGATTGCAATTCCCGGCTCAACATCAGCAGAAACAATTTCAGGAATAATTGCCGATGAAATGGCAATAGGTATGGTTAATAATAAAACAACCGCTGTCAGAATTATTCCCGTAATTGGAAAAGAAGTTGGCGAAACTGCCGAATTTGGCGGTCTTTTGGGATATGCTCCAATTATGCCCGTAAATAAATACAGTTGTGAGGCTTTCATCAAGCGTGGTGGAAGAATTCCCGCACCTGTCCACAGTTTCAAAAATTAATTTTAACAACACCGCACAATTACCCTTGGCTTTCCCCCTTTTTTCAAATTATGCGGTGTTTCCTTTAATTTATAAATATCGTATTTAATATGCAATTTGGGCAACAATAAATTAACACAGCATTGTTCAACAAAACCGCTGTAAATTTATCAAACCTATAACCAATGTAAAAATAAACTTCATTGACTAAAACAATCGTTTTTATAAAATATTTTGGAGGCTTTTAATATGTTTAATTCAAAAAATTTAAAGTGTTCTGATGTTTTACACTACTTCGAAGAAATCAGCAAAATTCCAAGAGGCTCAGGAAATGAAAAACAAATAAGCGATTATATCGTTTCTTTTGCAAAAGAAAAAAATCTTTGGGTTCATCAAGACGAAGCTTTAAATGTTGTTATAAAAAAGCCTGCAACAAAAGGATTTGAAAATTCGCCAACTGTAATAATTCAAGGTCATATGGATATGGTTTGCGAAAAAAACAAAAATATTGTTCACGACTTTTTAAATGACCCAATCGAACTTATATATGACGGAGATTTTATAAAAGCAAACGGAACAACACTCGGAAGTGATGACGGAATTGCCGTTGCAATGAGTTTGGCAATTTTAGCAAGCAATAATATTCCCCACCCTCCTCTCGAAGTTGTTCTAACAACAGACGAAGAAGTTGGAATGTGCGGAGCATCTGCATTAGATGCATCATTACTAAGCGGAAAAATCCTTTTAAATATCGATTCTGAAAAAGAAGGAATTTTTACGGGTGGTTGTGCCGGAGGTATGAAAACACATACGCACCTGCCAATTAAATACGAAAAACAAAATCCCGCTTTGGTTTCCTATGCCATAATGATAAACGGTTTAAAAGGCGGACACTCAGGAATTGACATCGATAAAGGAAGAGCCAACGCAAACGTTCTTATGGCAAGGCTTTTAAATTTCCTAACCGACAATTTCGATATAAGCTTAAATTATATATCCGGCGGAATTAAAGATAATGCAATCCCAAGAGAAGCCGAAGCTGTAATTTCTTTCGACAACTCACTTTTAAACAATATAAAATCCAAAATAGTTGAAATCAACGAGCTTTTTAAAAATGAATTTAAAAACACTGATTCAGCAATAAAAATAAATTTCAACGAAACAGAAAAACAAGAACTTTGTTTTTCAACCGATACAGCACAAAAAGCAATTATTCTTTCATTGAATTTACCAAACGGAATTCAAACAATGAGCTTCGATATTGAAGGCCTTGTCGAAAGTTCAAATAACCTCGGTTCGGTAAAAACAAATGATAACGAAATAACGTTCATATGTGCTGTCAGAAGTGCCGTTGCTTCAAAAAAATATTTTATATTTAATAAAATCAAAACACTTTCCGAAGCTGTTGGTGCAACCGTTACTTATGTCGGCGAATATCCCGCTTGGGAATATAACAACAACTCAAAAATCAGAAAATTATGTATTAAAACATATGAAGAGTTGTTCAACAAAAAAGCCGAAGAAGAAATTGTTCACGCAGGCCTCGAATGTGGCATTTTTGCAAATAAAAACCCCGAACTCGATATGATTTCTTTCGGTCCAAATTTATACGATATCCATACGCCAAACGAAAAAGCAAGCATATCTTCAATTGAAAGATGCTGGATATTTCTAACCGAAATTATGAAAAAAATCATATAAATTAAGTTCTTGCAAAGCAGGTGAAAATATGAAACTACCATGGGATAAACAATATATTAAAATTGCATTTCACGTTATTGTAACCGTTGTTCTCATATATGCTTTAAAACTATGCGTTGATTTTGTTGCATACACAATTACAAATTTAGGCGAAATATATCAAGGAATAACCGACTTTTTAGGTTGGATATTTTCAGTCTGCATAACTCTCGTAATCGCATTTATAATTGCCTATGTGTTCGACCCTCTTGTCGACTTTTTCCAATATAAATACGACCTTGTTTCAAAAAAATATATTTTACCAAAATTAAAAGAGAGTTTATATATCAAAAATTATATAATGAAATCTCGCATAAAAAAGCGAAAAAAAAATACGGGCGAACGTGAAATTTATAAAAAAAGAACTGCCGGAACAACACTTACATTTTTAATAATTATAGCCGTTTTGTTCATAGCCGGAAACTTCCTTGTAAGCAAAATAAGTGAAAGTGGCGGAGACAATATGGCAGAAAATATTGTTGCATTTATAAACGAATCTTTCAACGATTTTTCGCAAACATACGGAAAATTGGAAAACCTTTTAAAAGATTACGGCATTTTTGAATATGCCGAACAGTATATAGACTCGTTTACAAATGAAATTACAAGCTTTGTTTCAAACATCGGAAATGGGCTTGTCGGCTTCATCTATTCGCTTGGAAGCGGATTTTTAAACATAGCAATAGGTTTTGTAATATCATTTTATTTTATGCGTGATAAAGAGGCAATCCAACATAAATTTAATATGGTTGGAAAAGCATTTCTTCCAACTAAATTCTACAATTCATTAAAAAATGTTCTCAACGATATTAATGCCGTTTTCTCGGGTTACATTCGTGGTCAGGTTATCGATGCCTCAATTATGTCAGTTCTCATAAGTTCCGGTCTTATGATTATTGACGTCGACTTTGCAATAATAATCGGAATTGTTTCCGGTTTTGCAAACATAATTCCATATTTCGGTGCATTCATTGCGTTCGTTCTTGCAATAACTGTAACTTTGCTAAGCGGAACTCCAATCAAAGCACTGTATGCGGCAATAATCATAATAATTTTACAACAACTTGACGGCATAGTCATTGGTCCAAAAGTTGTTGGCGATAGCGTCAAACTAAGCCCTGTACTTGTCATCATAGCTTTGGCAATCGCCGGCGAATTGTTCGGTCTTTGGGGTATGATTATCGCTGTTCCTGTTTTTGCAACAATAAAGCTTTTTGCACAAAGATTTTATTACAGACAAAAACAAAAAAAAGAACTTATCAATAAAAACAAAGTAATGAATAACGAATAATTTTAAAAGAGGTATGAAAATTAAAATTCTTAAATTTTCATACCTCTTTTTCTCTTTGCAAATAAACCCAACCCACATCAATCATACAAAAATAAGGGTGCAAAAACTCTGATTTTCACACCCAACAAAACATAATTTTAATTTTTCAACTTAAAATGCTTATTTTTCTCGCCAATGATTAAGTTTAGGAATTTCTGTTTCAAAATATTTTCTTGCATCTTCTTTAGACCAATTTTCATTTGCACTGTGTTCAACAAGAAAATCCACAAGCTGTTTAAGATTTGTATAAACAAATTTCCCGTCAGCATAGCACCATTTGCAATATTCCTCGTTAAATTCTCCGCTTGGCTCTTTGCTTACAGTTAAATCATCAAGTGGCATACCACAGCATTGGCAAATCAATTTTCTCGGAGAACCCAAAAGTGTATTAATAGAAACATTAAATATTTTCGACAATAATTTTAACGTTTCTGTGTTTGGTGTTGTTTCCCCATTCTCCCAACGAGACACAGCCTGACGAGTAACAAAAACTTTCTCGGCAAGTTCGTCTTGTGACAAACCTTTCTTAGTTCTAAGTTCAAACAAAACATCTTTTGTTTCCATATAATCACCTCATAAACAATTATATGATTAAATATTTAAATTTTCAAGCAACTCGCTGTTGCTAAAAAAGATTTGCCAAATTGGTTTAATCAAATCACATAATATTGCCAAAAATAAAAACAATTATTTATTTTTCGCTCTTTCAATGTTTATTTTATTGTTTTTAATTTTTTTGCCTTTCATTCCTTTCAAAACATCTTTAACATATTTTTTCGGAACGTCAACAAATGAAAATTCTTCATATATATCGATATGTCCAAGCGATTTTCCCGGAATTCCCGCCTCGCCTGCAATTGCACCAACAATATCTTTTGCACGAACTCTTTTGTTTTTGCCAATGTTTATAAACAGTCGAACCATTTTTTCTTTTTCGGATTCTGTAAAATCATCTTCAAAGTCAACATCTTCACTGCTTTCGTCAAAAAGATTCATTTTAAGCAAAGCCGCCGCAATATCTATAGAAGAAATATCCTCGTTCATCATTTTCTCAACAAGATTTATATATTTCGAAAGATGATTTTCTTCAATAACATTTTTTATTTTTTCAATAAATGAATTCGTTTTTGCCTCTTCAATGTCTGTCAAAGAAGGAAGCTTTCCAAGATGAACTTTTGCTTTTGTATATTTCATTATATCACGAAGTTTGTATATTTCACGACCAACAACAAAACTGAAAGCTTTTCCTGTTTTTCCTGCCCTTCCCGTTCTTCCAATTCTGTGAACATAATATTCTTCGTCTTGAGGCAAATCATAATTTATAACCATATCAACATCATCAACGTCAATTCCTCTTGCCGCAACATCTGTTGCAACCAAAATTTCAATTGTTCGATTTCTGAATTTTTTCATAACCGTATCACGTTGAATTTGTTTCAAATCTCCGTGAAGTCCCTCGGCAAAATAGCCTCTTCCTTGAAGTTGTTCAACCAAATCATCAACTCGTTTTTTTGTGTTGCAAAAAATTATCGAAAGCTCCGGACTGTGCATATCTATAAGCCTTGAAGTTGCCTCAAGCTTTGTTTTTTCTTTTATTTCATAATAAATTTGTTCAATGTTTGGAACAGTCAGTTCCTTTCTTGCAACTTTTATATGCTCGGGCTTATTTTGAAATTTTTTAGTAAGTTCAATTATTTCTTTTGGCATTGTTGCCGAAAATAAAACCGTTTGACGTTCTTCCGGCATTTTGTTCAAAATTGTTTCAATGTCCTCACGAAAGCCCATATCAAGCATTTCATCAGCCTCATCAAGAACAACAAATTTAACAGTTTCCATTTTTAAAGTTCGCCTGTTCATATGGTCCATTATTCTTCCCGGCGTTCCAACAACAACTTGAATACCTTTTTTCAAAGCAAAAATTTGTCTCTCAATAGGCTGTCCGCCATAAACAGGAAGTGCTTTAATATTTTCTTTATATTTAAGAAGTTTTCTAAATTCCTCACAAATTTGAATCGCAAGCTCTCTCGTTGGCGATAATATAACCGCTTGAAGATGGCGGTCGTCAGGGTCAATCATTTCAAGGCAGGGAATTCCAAAAGCAGCAGTTTTTCCCGTTCCTGTTTGAGATTGTCCAATTATGTCTTTTCCCGCCATAATTTTAGAAATGGCTTGCGATTGAATTGGTGTTGCTTCCTCAAACCCCATATCTTTAACAGCGTGAATAAGTTCAGGTGATAAGTTCATTTCCTCAAAAGTTAAATTTGACATCAATAATTCCTTTCCGAATACATTATATAAGCAATGCCTATAAGTATTTATACAATTTATTTTTTACTGAATTAATTATTATAATTTAATCATACTATAATACTATAGCAATATATATTTAAAATTGCAAGAATTAAATTTTATTTTTTGTCATAATAACCTCAACAAAAGAACAATAACTACAACAAAACTATTTTTAAGTCAAAAATAATACTTTTATGAACTACACAAAAAGCAAATTTACAGTTAAAATATATTATGGGTTTTTATGAAAATTATTTGCAAATCAGAAAAGGAGGTTTTTCAATGCTTAACATAAGCGAAATAATTAAAATTATATTTTTGGGAATTGTTGAAGGAATAACAGAATGGTTGCCAATAAGTAGCACAGGTCATATGCTTCTTGTCGACGAATTTATTCAACTAACAGGAAGTAAAGATTTCAAAGAAATGTTTTTTATAGTAATCCAACTCGGTGCAATTTTAGCAGTTGTTCTTTTATTTTGGAAAAAAATGTTTCCTTTCCAATTTACAAACAAATCAGAACCAATTATAAAAAAAGATATTTTTTCAATGTGGTTCAAAGTTGTTGTTGCGTGCATTCCCGGTGCTGTAATAACAATTCTTTTCGATGATTTCATAGAAGAACATTTACATACCCCGCTAATAATTGCATTAACATTAATTATTTACGGAATAGCATTCATCTTAATTGAAAACAAAAATAAAAAGAACAAACCAAAAATAAAAACACTTTCTGACATAACTTATTCAACAGCATTTATAATTGGGTTGTTTCAAGTTTTGTCAATAATTCCCGGAACATCTCGTTCGGGCTCAACAATCATCGGTGCACTTTTAATCGGTGTTTCAAGAGTTGCCGCCGCCGAATTCACATTTTTCCTTGCCGTTCCCGTTATGTTCGGAATGAGTGCATTAAAACTTTTAAAATTCGGCTTTAATTTTTCAAGCAACGAAATAATTGTTTTGTTTTTGGGTATGGTCGTTGCATTTTTGGTTTCCGTTTTTGTAATAAAATTTTTAATGAGCTACATCAAGAAAAATGATTTCAAAATATTCGGTTGGTATCGAATTTTGCTCGGGGCTGTCATAATCGCATATATGCTGATTTAAGCCGATAAATAAAACATAACTAAAAATTTACACAAACAAATTACTAAAGAAAGGCGTTAATTGTTATTTATGGTTAAATTTTTAAATAATTATTTTCACATTAATGCTCATCATTCAACTTTAAAAACAGAAATAATTGCAGGCATAACAAATTATTTCACTGTAATTTATCTTGTCTTGCTTGTTCCCGAAATAATAATGAGCATTTTTCCGGGAGCAGTTGGTGCCGAGGGCGAATTAATCGGTGAAAAACTTCTATACAACAATATAACAGTTAATGAAATGCTTGTAATTATAACTGCCGCATCGTTCATTGCTGCCGGCATAGGAACTCTCCTTATAGGCATTTTTATAAATGTGCCGTTTGCACAGGGCCCAAGCCTTGCTGTTGGAACATTTGTAACCTATACTGTATGTATTAATTTCGGATACACTTTCAATCAAGCTTTAGCAATTATTTTTATTTCCGGAATTTGTTTTTTTATAATATCAATATTGGGAATTGAGAAAAAACTCCATAGAGCAATTCCAAATAACATAAAGTTTGCAGTAACAGCAGGAATTGGGCTTTTCATAGCATACACAGGTCTTGAAAAAGCCCACATCGTGTCGTTCGATAAAAATTCCGTTATAAACTTATTTGATATAACCGATTTGGGAAACGTTTATGTTCGTGATGCCCTACTTGCAATCCTCGGCGTCATCTTAATCGTTGTGCTAATAAAAAAAGGAATTCATGGTGCAATTTTCATCGGTAAAATACTATGTATACTTTTATCAATTCCCCTTGGGCTCATAAAAGCTGTCGATTTTGAAAAATTCCAATACAGTATAGATTTGTCAAAAACCTTTTTTGAGCTCGATTTTTCTGGCTTAATCGACACATCAAGTTTTTCAAACGGAATTTTTTCATTAACAACTATAATAATCCTTGTTTTTTCAATTTGTATTATGAACGTATTCGAAACAATGAGCACATTAATTGCATCAAAAAATTATATAAAAATAAGCCAAGACGGCCACGTAAAAAAAAGAATACCCCAAATTCTTGAAATTGATGCTCTCAGTTCGTGTATAGGCTCTTTGGTTGGCTCAAGCACTGTATCAACCTATGTTGAAAGCACAGCCGGCGTTGTTGAGGGAGGAAGAACAGGTCTAACAGCTGTTGTAACGGGAATTTTGTTTCTAATATCTGTTTTTTTGTCTCCGCTTGTTGCAATAATTCCTTCATCAGCAACAGCAACAACGTTAATTATGGCAGGAATTATGATGATGAATGTCATAAAATATATTAATTTCGAAGATGTAACCGATGCCGTTCCCGCATTTTTCACAATGTTTATAATTCCAATAACAAAAAGTCTGATTGCCGGAATTTCATTGGGAATTATTCTCTACGTTCTAATACATTTATCTGTCGGCAAACACAAAAAAATAAAAAAATTACTCTATGTTCTTGCAATTTTGTTTGTGGCAACGCTAATGTTTTTGCCACGATAGTCATATAATTTATTTTTTTTAATATAATATACAAAACGTTTTAAAACTTACAACTGTTAAACAAATCAACAGTTAAATTTACAAACGTTACTTGCTTTGTTTTCCAACAAAACCAAACCATATTAATTAACAAAGGTAGGGATTATATGAAAAGAACAAACCAAATTTCAAGACATAATTACACAAGGCAAAGAGAAAATATTTATTCCTTTGAAAAACCACGAGAATACACAAGCCGACGCTCAATAAAATATGCAAAAGCAAAAAACAAGCAACTAAATACACATATGTTAAAAACCGCAATTTGCTTTTTTGCCGTTTTGGTAACGCTTATAATAGCAAATTCAAATTCAAACTTAACAATCAACGTAAAAAAAGACATCAAAACCGCCCTGTCTGAAAATATTTCTTCGCAAAACATTGAAACAACTCTAACAAAATTTGAAAATATTTTCACCAACAAAAATGACTTAAATTCAAAAGACACCGATTACACCGATTTTCGAATTGATGAAAATATAATTAAACAAATGGACACATCGAAATAATTATAACAAAATTTTAAGCTGTCTATTGTAAATCTGTTTATAATCGAAGGGAGTTAATTTTGAATAGAATAAAAATAAAACCTTCATTTTTAATTTTAACTTTTTTTATAATTGCTCTTGGATTTGGAGAGCAATTTTTTATTACTTTCGTTTTCATTTCAATTCACGAATTAAGTCACATACTTTCAGCAAAATTCTTTAAAATCAAAACCGAAAAAATTGTTATAACTCCACTCGGTGAATTGGCGGTTATGAAAAACATCGACACCCTTTCATTCGCAAAAAAATTTATAATTTTCATATCCGGCCCTCTCGCTAATATTCTTTTCGGAATTGTATTTTTGATATACACAAACGGCATTTTAAATTTTGCAATTAAAATAAATTTTTTTCTTGCATTTTTCAATTTGTTGCCAATATACCCTCTTGACGGCGGAAGAATTCTGTTACTTTTATTAAATAAATTCTTTCCGATAATTTTGTCAAATAAGATAACACTAAAAATAACAAGTGCTTTAAGCCTATTGTTCATACTTTTGGGAATTATCCAGCTTGTTTTATATCCCTATAATTTAACGCTTTTTTGCATAGGTGTATATTTATTTAAAATAAGAAATAAAACTTGTTTTGGAATGACTTTTGATTTCTATAAATATGTTATGAAAAAAAACGAGATTCTGAAAGATACCGTTCCATTAAAAAATTTCTATCTAAATAAAAATTTCAAACTAAAAAACATCATAAAAAAATTTTATTTTAATTATTATTGTGTTTTTTATATTTACGAAAAAGGAAACATTCAAAAAAGAATATCCGAGCAGGAAATAATTGAATATATCCAACGCAAAGGCATAAGCGGAAATATTTCCGACATTATAAAAGAAAAATATCAATAATCAATTTCAAAACCAGTTTTTAAAGTAAAAAACGATTCTGTCATAAATAATCAAGATAAAAACAAATCGTGTTTATTATCTCAAAATTTATAACAGAACCGTTTTTTTTAATTCACGCAATCAAACACAACGTAAATTGAATATTAAATTAATATGGCTTTGCATCAATCGACTCAACACAGCCCCATTTTTCCGCTTCTTTTCTAAAATTCTTTTTTGCAATAGTTTTAAAAACAACGCTAAAAATTATTTTTGCAACAAACGAAAGCCTTTCCGGCCCTGTAAAAGCTTTTGCTTCTTCATTATTAAAGCTTTTTTTCTTTGCAAACAACCGCCCCATACTCTCATATGGTTTCAAAATTTTTTCAAGCACTTCGCCCTCAACAATTCGTATGCCAAAATTGTCTCCTTTTATTAATGTACCTCCATAAGTACAACCTAAATAAGACGGAAGTTTTTCCAAAAACTTTTCACCGCATCTCAGCTGACAGCCCTCTGCAAAACCGCCTTGTAAAATAAAAGAAATTTTTGTTTTTCCTTGCGTTTTAACCGGAAGAGTTTCAAGAAATTCAAGCATCAACCCAGGAATATTTTCAACATACAAGGGAATTGCCATTAAAATTTCTGTGTTTTTGTCAAAAGCAATTCTTGCTTTTTCCCATTGTGAACGGTCAGAAATCGAATACAGTTCATACGTATTGCCATTTTCGCAATATCCTTTGCAAAACGCAGCAATAATTTTATCGGTATTGCTATATTTTTGTATTCGTGGGCTTCCGTTAATAATCACCAAATTCATAACGCCACCCCCTGCATTTCGTTTTCCGAATACGCACCAAGCGAATTTGACTCAAAATTAATTGCAACTCTTTTCGCCCATTGTTCCAAGTAAGCTTTATCGCCATCTCCACAATAAACAACACCAAAATCCGGTATTCTATCATATCGAGAAACGTGCCTCATCTCGCCGTTTTTAATATGTAAATTCATTGTTGCAATCGGAAGTATTCTGTCAATAATGTTTTTTCCTCTATAAGAAACAAAACCAAACTTCGTATCTGTAACAAGCCATAGCCTGTCTGCACGAATAATTTTTTTCAAAATTTCCTCGTAATCATCTTTAATGCTACAAATCCCCGGTGTTTTAAGCCAGCAATGATTACAACCAATGCAATGTGAAATTTTCAAATTTGTAGTATCAATCAATTCATAATCCCCAATTTTTTTGCTTTCCGCATTTTCAAGAATTTTCTTTCCAATACATAATTGCGTTGTATCCAAAATCAAAATCATAGTTGCACCTTCTCTCATATATTTTTTAAGGTGCGAAAAACAAAGTTTCCCGCACCAAAAAAATAAATTATTTTAATTAATGTCTAAAATGACGCATTCCCGTAAACACCATAGCAATATTGTGTTTATTGCAAGCATCAATCGATTCTTGGTCTCTAACCGAACCGCCAGGCTGGATAATTGCAGTAATTCCGGCAGCAGCAGCAGCCTGAACACAATCATCAAATGGGAAAAATGCGTCAGATGCCAAAACCGCACCTTTAACAACATCTTTGCCAAGCTGCTCAACGCCATGTTCAATAGCTTGCTTCGTTGCCCAAATACGATTAACCTGTCCCGGACCAACCCCAACAGATTGTTTGTCTTTTCCAATGGCAATACCGTTCGATTTTGCAAATTTAACAATCTTCCAAGTAAAGAGCAAATCTTCCATTTCTTTTTCGGTAGGCTTGCGTTCTGTAACAACTTTAAGTTCATCTTCGTTCAAAAGTTCATTGTCAACATCTTGAACAAGAATTCCGCCCGAAACTTTTTTAACATCAAAAGCATCTTCCGGCTGTTTTCTTTCAACATCTTCAAGCTTGAGAATACGAATATTTTTCTTTTTAGTAAGAACTTCCAAAGCTTCGTCTGTAAAATCTGGAGCAAGAACAATTTCAAGGAAAATTTTGCTAATTTCCTCGGCAGTATCTTTTTCAATAACTCTGTTTGAAACAACAATTCCGCCAAAAATCGAAACAGGGTCTGTGTTATATGCTTTAACATATGCTTCATAAATGTTTTTTCCGCTTGCAACACCGCAAGGATTTGAATGTTTGCAAGCAACTATTGTCGGCTCGTCAAACTCTTTCAAAAGTTCCAAAGCACCATGTGTATCATTAATGTTGTTAAATGAAAGTTCTTTTCCGTGAAGCTGTTTAATTCCTGTAAGCATACCCTTGTTGTTTCCAACTTCTTTGTAAAAAGCAGCTTTTTGGTGAGGATTTTCACCATATCTCATATCTTGAACTTTTTCAAAAGTCATACTTAAAGTTTGAGGATATTTTTCAATTCCCGCCTTATCACGAAGATAATTTGCAATAAGAGTGTCATAATGTGCAGTATGATTAAACACTTTTGCAGCAAGATAGAAGTTTGTTTCAACAGAAACTTTTCCGTTATTTTTAATTTCGTCAATAACTTTGTCATAATCACTTGGGTCAATAATAACAGAAACATCTTGATAATTTTTTGCAGCCGCTCTAAGCATTGTTGGCCCGCCAATATCAATATTTTCAATAGCTTCCTCAAGTTTAACGCCGTCTTTTAAAATAGTTTGTTTAAAAGGATAAAGATTAACAACAACCATATCAATAAGGTCAACGCCAAGCTCCTCAACTTGTTTCATATGTTCGGCGTTGCTCCTCATAGCCAAAAGCCCTGCATGAATATTAGGGTGCAAAGTTTTAACTCTTCCGTCAAGACATTCCGGAAAACCTGTAACATCAGAAATTCCAATAACCGGAAGCCCTGCATCAACAAGCGTTTTATATGTACCTCCTGTTGAAACAATTTCAATTCCCAAATCATTAATTTTTTTTGCAAACTCAACAATACCTGTTTTATCAGATACGCTTATTAAAGCTCTTTTCATCAATAAAAACTCCTTTCAAAATTTATAATAAAAATTCAAGGCAAAAACATAAACCCCAAATTTTAAAACACAATCACATCATAAATCAAAAAATTTCCAAACAAAAAGCCAACCGCAGACAGAAAGAATTAATATCAGTTCTGCCCAGACGGTCGGCAACAAAAATTCCACACTTCCTTGCGGTTAACCCCGCAAAAATCCGTCAGTCATGCAGAACCGTTATAAAAATAATTTAACAAAGAATATGCAAGCAATTATAAACATAACAAGAGTAACATCTTTTCTTTTGCCTGCCAATAATTTCAAAATAACATAACTTAAAACGCCAAAAACCAAACCTTCGGCAATACTGTTTGTAAAAGGCATCATAATAATTGCAAGGAATGAAGGAATTGACTCTGTATAATCCGAAAAATCAATTTTAAGAACAGATTCCAACATAAACAAACCAACTATAATCAAAGCCGGAGCAGTTGCAAAGCTTGGAATTGCAATGAATATCGGCGAAAACAACAAAGCAACAGCAAACATAACAGCCGATGTAACAGCAGTCAAACCTGTTCTTCCGCCCTGAGCAACACCCGATGCACTTTCAACATATGTAGTTGTCGTAGATGTTCCAAAAACAGCACCCGCAACAGTTCCAACAGCATCAGCCAAAAGAGCTTGTTTAAGCTTTGGAAGCTTTCCGTCTTTGTCGCAAAATCCCGCTTTTTCAGAAACACCAACAAGTGTTCCAACTGTGTCAAACATATCAACAAACAAGAATGAACAAAGTACAACAATAAAATCAAAAATATCAATAACATTAAAATCAACAGATTCAAATGCTGTAAATATGTTAATATCAGCAATAGACGGAGGCAAGCTTATTATACTTTCAGGAATAAGACTCGGGTTTGTTTCGCTCGGAACATAAATTCCAACAAGCTCACAGCCAATGCCGAGAATATAAGTTATAAGAATTCCCCAAAGCAATGCTCCTTTAACTTTATAGTGATACATAACACCGATAATGATAAGCCCAAGAATTGTTAAACAAGGACCAACCGAAGAAATATCACCAAGAGCCAATAACGTGCTTTCGTTTGAAATAATAACGCCTGCCGTTTTAAGACCTGTAAACGCAATAAACAAACCAATTCCAGCACTAACGGCAAATTTTAAATTTTTAGGAATTGCCGCAAAAATTGCCTCACGAACATTAACGGTTGAAATCAAAATAAAAATTATACCTTCCGTAAAAACCGCACACAAAGCAATTTCCCAACCATATTTAGCCGCAACGGTATAAGCAAAATATGCGTTAATTCCCATACCTGGTGCAAGAACAAACGGATAGTTTGAAAAGAAAGCCATACACAAAGTTCCAACAACCGCAGCCAAGGCCGTTGCCGTAAAAACCGCATTCGGATTCATTCCCGCATCGCCCAAAATACTCGGATTTACCGCAAGAATATATGCCATAGTCATAAATGTAGTAATTCCGGCAAATATTTCGGTTGATACAGTAGTATTGTTTTCTTTCAACTTAAAAAACTTTGTCATATAGACACCACCCTCTAAATTAATTAGTTTAACAACAGGTTCGTTGCGAAACAATTCGTTCAAAAAATATGTTTTTGCAAAAGCTTGTCTCTTTTGTAAAAATATCGAAGCTTTTTCAAACAAAAAGCACATTTTAATCAACGAATAAGTTTCCCACAATATTTATTATACTAAACAGATATGCCCTGTGTCAATAACATTTACCGCACTTTCTAAACTTCACCAACCCAAAAGCACCAATTTCACTTTAAAACTGCTTGTAAAGACAAACAATCTGTTCAGCATCTTTTCAAATTAATTATTTCAACCTTTCCGCTGTTATCATTTTTTAAAATAATATCACCGGTGCATTTTTCTTGAGTTTGCGGTAAAGCAAGCGAAACATTAGTAATTTTTCTGTCTTTAAGCAAAACTTTTGCGTCTTTTGCATCAATCGTTTTGCCATATAGCTCAATGCTGTTTTTCCAAAGCGAAAATTTACAACCCTGTTTCCAATTTGTGCAATAAAAACTTTTGCTATTCTCAATAATCTCTCCGCTGTCACACAGCGGACATTTTCCCAAAGAGGAAATTTTTCTTTTTTTACCGTTACGATTTTCAGCAGGAAAAATAACCATTCTTTGAGTTGTTTTCGATTGCTCAACAAGATAATTAACATATCGAACAATACTTCCCATAAACCTTTTATCCTCCATTTTCCCCTTGGAAACGGAAGAGAGCCCTTTTTCCCATTTTCCTGTTGTCTCCGGCGATTTAAGCTCCGGCGGAACAACTTCAATAAGCTTCATTCCTTTGTCGGTTGGAATAAGGCTTTTCCCTTTTCTAACAACATAACCAACCTGTAAAAGCCTTTCAATAATTGCAGCTCTTGTTGCCGGCGTTCCAAGCCCGCCCTCTTTAAGTTGCTCTTTTAAGGTTTCATCGTCAACAAACCTTCCGGCATTTTCCATAGCCGACAAAAGAGTTGCCTCGTTATATGTTTTTGGCGGAGAAGTTTGCTTTTCAACAGCTTCAACACTTTCGTTTTGAACGCTCTCGCCTTTTTGAACATTTGGCAAAATGTCTTCTTCTTTTTTGTCGCTTTTTCCTTGAACGTTAAGTGCTGTCCAACCTTTTTGAACAATTGTCGTTCCTTTGGTAATAAAATTATGTTCATCAACAGTCGTAATAATTTTGGTTGTGCTGTAAATATATGGAGGATAAAAAACAGCCATAAACCTTCTAACAATTAAATCATAAACTTTAAATTCTTCATCACTCAAAGCCATTAGATTAATTTTAACATCAGTCGGAATAATAGCGTGGTGGTCTGTAATTTTCGAATTATCGATAATTCTTTTTCCAAGTGGCAATTTTTCAAGCCCCGTAATATATCCCGAAAATTGTTTATATTGTTCAACATCATCGATTTTTGAAAGAGTTGACTTAATTTTTGAAACCATATCGTCCGATAAATATCTGCTGTCGGTTCTCGGATAAGTGATAAGCTTTCTTTTTTCATACAAATCCTGAGCAATTCCAAGAGTTTGTTTTGCCGAAAAAGAAAACTTTTTGTTACAATCTCTTTGAAGCTCCGTCAAATCATATAAAAGAGGAGGAAATTGTTTGTTTTCTTTGCTTTCCGTCAAAGTAACCGTTCCCTGCTTTCCCTCAACAAATTTAACAATTTCAAAAGCCTTTTCTTTTTCAAAAATTTTAGTATCATTTTCTTTAAGATTAATCCATGTTCCTTTATAACCGTTAAAAACAGCGTCAACTTCCCAATATGTTTTTGGAACAAAGGCATTAATTTCTTTCTGACGTTGAACCAAAATTGCCAACGTTGGAGTTTGAACTCTCCCAATGCTTAGCAAAGCATTATATTTAAGCGTAAATGCTCTCGATGCATTTATTCCAACAAGCCAATCAGCTTCCGAACGACACTTTGCCGACAAATACAAATTATCATATTCGCTTCCATCTTTAAGATTTGCAAAACCGTCTTTGATAGCTGCGTCTGTCATACTTGAAATCCAAAGCCTTTTAAAACTTTTTTTGCATTTAACAAGATTATAAATATATCTAAATATAAGTTCGCCTTCTCGTCCGCTGTCGGTTGCACAAATAATTTCCGAAACATTTTCGTCATTCATAAGTTTTTTAAGAACATCAAACTGTTTTTTAGTTCCAGAAATAGGCTTTGTTTTAATCTTTTGCGGAACAATCGGCAAAGTTTCAACCTGCCATTTTTTTAGGGCTTTATCATAATCCTCAGGGTCGCATAATGTAACAAGATGTCCAATCGCCCAAGAAATAATATATTCATCGGAATATAAAAATCCGTCTCCCCTTTTTCCGCATTTCAAAACACGTGCAATATCTTTGCCAACAGAAGGTTTTTCCGCAATAATTAAAGTTTTCATAAAAACAACCTTTCAAAAAAATTAAACTTCTGCCCGTTATAATGCAAGTTTGTAAATTTCACAAATATCATCTTCATCAAGCTTTTTAAAATTGCCCGCAAGTCCTCTGCCAACAAGACATTTTTTTGCCATTTCCCTAAAATGTGAACTGTCTATTCCAACTTCGTTCAATGTTGTCGGAAGCCCCAAATTTTTATACCAACTTTCAAGACGTTTAATCATTTCGCCAATAATAAAATCTTTTTCGTTAAAAGCAAAATCAACATCAAAAACTCTAACAGCAAATTGAATAAATTTATCGGGATTTTCCTTATAAACATATTTCATCCAAGCCGGCGTAATAATTGAAAGCCCCGCACCATGGGTTAAATTATATAAAGCACTAAGCTCGTGTTCAATATAGTGTGATGCCCAATCTCCAATTCTTCCTGTGTTCAAAAGACCATTATGTGCAATAGTTCCTGCCCACATAATTTCCGCACGAACATCATAATTATTCGGCATTTCAATAGCAAGCGGAGCATTTAAAATAATTGTTTTCATTGATGCTTCAAGAAGTCTGTCAGTAAAATCAACGTGTTCAACTTGAGTAAAATATCTCTCCATTAAATGAGATAATATGTCCGAACAACCGCAGGCAACTTGATATGCCGGTAAACTGAAAGTCAATTCAGGGTTTAAAATCGAAAATTTAGGAATATATTCTGTGCTTTTCAGGCTTCTTTTAAACAAATTTTCTTCGTTTGTAATAACACTGCTTGTCGAACTTTCTGAACCCGTTGCAGGAATTGTCAAAATAACCCCTAAAGGCAAGGCCTTTTCAATAGTTTTGCTTTTGTCCATAAAATATTCCCAAATATCATCATCAACCATAGCTCCAACAGCTATGGCTTTTGCCGAATCTATAACACTGCCACCGCCAACAGCAAGAATAAAATCGATTTTTTCTTTTTTACAAATTTCAATTCCCTCTCTAACAAGCGATAAAACAGGGTTTGGGCAAACTCCGCCAAGTTCAACAAAATCAATTAAATTTTCGTTAAGTGATTTAACAACTTTATCATAAAGACCATTCTTTTTTATCGACCCACCGCCATAGTGCAAAAGAACCTTTTTGCCATATTTCGCCGTATATTCGCCAACTTTTTCTTCTTCGCCTTTTCCAAAAATAATTTTTGCGGGATTATAAAATTGAAAATTTAACATATCTTTCCTCCATATTTCGGTATAAAACATTTATTTTATCTTCCAAAATTTTTATAAGGCTGTCAACCTTTGTTAACAGCCTCACAACTTCATAAAATTTAATCTTTAAAAACGCAATATTTCTTGTTGGAATTGTTTTTTGCCTTGTCAACCGCATTTTCGGCTTTTTGCAAAAGAACTTCATAAGTTTCGCCATTTTTCGGATAAAATGAAACTCCAATTCCTCCCGAAACATCAATCGAAACATCATTCATAACATAAACCCTAAAAATGTTTTTAACAAGTGTTTTAAGCTTGCCTTCAAAACCGCCCAAATCTCTAACCATAATCATAAAAACATCTTCGCCAACTCTTCCGATTATGTCGTTTGAAGAAAACTCTTCTCTAAGTTCTTTCGCAATTTGCGTAAGAATATAATTTCCAAATTTATATCCGTAACCTTTGTTTATTTCTCTGAATTTATCCAAATCTATAACAACTAAAGCAAGTTCGTCGTTACCGTCAAAAGAATCAAGGAACGATGAAACATATTCCTGCATATAAGCACCGTTCCAAAGCTTTGTAACCGAATCGTGACAAACGTTAAATATAAGACTACTTTCTTTTTCTTTAAGCGAAGTTATATTTTTTGCACAAACAATAATGCTTTCCGGTTCAAGATAATCATTAACAAATGATGAAATGCTTATGTGAATCCAAATATATTTTCCTTGAACGTTTAAAATTCTTATTTCGGCTTCATCTTTGAACCCGCCAACCCTCGCACGCTTGTTCACATTATCAATAGAAAATTTATTAACAAAAACATCAAAATCGTCTGGGTGACACAATCTTTGCATAACCATAAAAAGTTCATTATATGATGAAGGCTCTTTCTGGCAAAATTCGGAAGCATTGTTAACCGAGTAAAACAAAATATTAGAACCGGAACTGTTTGTTTCAAAAACAATGTCAAAATATTCGGTAAGAGCAAAGATAAATCTGCTCGAATCGATGCTTTGAAATTTATTCAAAACGGAAGCACTTATATTTTCTTTAACAACGTCTTCTTTGTCTGCCAATTCCAAGTTGTTTAAATCATTTTCTTGATATTGTTTTGATAAAATATCATATCTAACTATAATGCTTTTAAAACAATCGATAATCTTGTCCGAAAATTGACCGCACTCTCCGTTTAAAATCATTTTAACCGCTTCTTCGTGAGGAATTCCTTTTCGATAAACATTATCGTTTGTAATTGAGTCATATGCATCGGCAATTCCAACAACTTGTGCACTCAAAGGAATTTCATCGCCTTTAAGCCCCTCCGGATATCCATTTCCGTCCCATTTTTCGTGATGATACATACAAATTTCATAACAATATTTATAATATTCGTCATTTTCAATAATTCCAAGTTTTGTAAGAATTTCACCACCCTTAACGGTGTGTTGTTTCAAAATTTCAAATTCTTCCGGTGTAATTTTGTCCGGCTTAAGCAAAATGCTGTCCGGCATAACAATTTTACCAATATCGTGCATCGCCGAAGCATTCGCAATCAAATTAATTTTTCTCTCATCAAGACGATATTCAGGATATTTTTCAGCCATAACATTTAGCATAACTTTTGTAAAAAGTTTAATTCTTTTAATATGATTGTTAGACTCTGTGTTTCTGTGTTCAATAATTGTTCCCAAAATTTCGATAACAGCTTCATTAACCTTAAAAACTTTTTCTTTTTGCTCCATAAGTTCAAGATTTTTTTTATAAAGTTGCATCGTTTGATTTTCAACAAGAAATTCAAGATAATTTTTTGCCTCATATAAATTAATAACGTTAAAAATACGATTTTTAATTATAGGAATGTTAAACGGCTTAACAATAAAATCGGAAACACCAAATTCATTTCCATATTGCTCAATTTCGTAAGAATCGTCATCTAAAATTAAAATAACGGGAACTTGATAAATAATTCCTTCCTCATTTAATTTTTGCATAACATCAAAGCCGTCAACATAAGACATAGCTACATTAAGAAGAATAAGCAAAATAGATTCCGAGTTTTTGTAAACTTCTTTCATAAACTCAATTCCGTCATTTGCTTCAATAATATCATATTTATCATCAAGAATATTTCTAATAGCCGCCCTATCCCCAAAATCACTGTCAGCCACTAAAATTTTATTTCTGTCAGCCATAAGTTCCACCGCCAATCTCAAAACTTAAAACAACACAGCATAAACAAAATTATAATTGTTCCGCATTGTCTTAACATTACTTTACTTTAATTATGCCACTTTATTGCAAAAAAGTCAATCAAATAAATTACACACATTGTAACAAACTTAAAGTAACATTACATAATTCGATATTATTATAAATAATCTAAAAACCTTTAAACAAAATTATTGCATTTTTTCCCAAAATAATATATGATTACTATATGCAAAAAAATATACGGAGGTTACAAAAATGAACAACTATAAAATAGAAACAAAATGTATCCAGTCCGGATATTCTCCGGAAAACGGCGAACCACGTGTTCTCCCAATCTATCAAAGCACAACTTTTAAATACAATTCCGGCAAACTTATGGGCGACCTTTTCGATTTCAAAGCCGAAGGTCATTTTTACACTCGTCTAAGCAATCCAACAGTTGACGCTGTCGAGAAAAAAATTGCTGATTTGGAAGGCGGAATCGGTGCATTAATGACATCTTCCGGTCAAGCCGCTTCGTTAATGTCAATAATAAACATTTGTAAAAGCGGAGACCACGTAATAAGCTCAAACTCAATCTATGGCGGAACATTCAACCTTTTCGATGTTACATTAAGAAAACTCGGAATAGATTTCACATTCGTAAGCCCCGATGCTTCCGAAGAAGAAATTCAAAAAGAATTTAAAGAAAACACAAAAGCTGTTTTCGGCGAAACTCTTGCAAATCCTGCTCTTTCCGTTCTTGATATAGCGAAATTTGCGAAAATCGCCCATAAAAACAACGTTCCGTTAATAATCGACAACACTTTCCCAACACCATACCTTTGCCGTCCGATAGAATACGGTGCCGACATTGTTGTCCATTCAACATCAAAATATATGGACGGTCACGCAGTGTCTCTCGGTGGAATAATAATTGACAGCGGAAACTTCAATTGGGAAAACGGCAAATTCCCCGATTTCACAACACCCGATGAATCCTATCATGGTTTAATATACACAAAACATTTCGGAAAATCTGCCTACATAGCAAAAGCAAGAGCCCAATTAATGCGTGACTTCGGAAGCACGCCAAGCCCAAATAATGCGTTTCTTTTAAATCTCGGTCTCGAAACGCTCCATTTAAGAATGGAAAGACACAGCGAAAACGCCCTCAAAGTTGCCGAATTTTTAAATTCAAACGATAAAATTTCGTGGGTAAATTATCCCGGTTTAAGTTCAAACAAATATTACGAAAATGCGAAAAAATATCTTCCAAAAGGTTGTAGCGGAGTAATTTCTTTTGGAATAAAAGGCGGAAAAGAATCCGCAATAAAATTTATGGAAAACTTAAAACTTGCATCTTTAGTTGTTCACGTTGCCGATGCAAGAACAAGCGTGCTTCACCCCGCAAGCACAACTCATCGTCAATTATCTGATGAACAACTTGAAGCTTCCGGCGTCCCTGCCGATTTAATAAGAATGTCTGTCGGAATTGAAAACTCCGAAGATATAATAAATGATATATCACAAGCATTAAGCTTAATTTAACAAAATCCCGACAAGCACAAAACAATAATGCTTGTCGGGATTTTTTCCAACCTATTATTTAATATTTAAAATACTTGCCAACACCAAAAAGATACAATCCATATTCCAAAACTTTTTTTCCTGTAGCGTTTTCAATCGCTCTTTTATAAAGTTCAATTTGAATTTTATATTTTTTCATTATTTCATTCACATTATCAACAAAATCCGTTTTATAGTCCAACAGAACAATTCCGTCATTCTCTTCAAAATATAAATCTATTATGCCATGAACAAGTATATCGTCTTTCATATTTTTATATTCGTCTTCTTTAAACAATTCATACGGCTCAATTCCCATAACAAACGGAGTTTCTTGAAAAACATAATCTGAGTTTTGAATACGTTTTTTAATGTCCGAATTAAGAAAAATAAGCATTTTTGAAATATCAATTGATCTCGCCTCAATTTCCGACAAAATATTTTTTTCCGAAAGCTTTTTTAAATATTCTTTTAAAAATTCTTCGTCATATTCCAAATTAAAATCAATATGTTCAAGAAGTGTATGAACCGCCGTTCCCCTTTGCGATGCCGAAAGTCCAACAACTTCTTTAACAAAATTTGGCGAAGGCAACGTTCTCGGAATATATTCCTCTTCATCATAAGCTTTTCTTTTTATTTCGGATATCGATGTTGTCAAAGGAACGTTCTGAATTTTGCAATTAGGATATTCCCAAAGCAAACGTCGATTAATTTCTTCTTGCAAAGCAATATCATTTTCGCCTTGTTGCATTTTTTTAAGTTCAATATAAAGCTGTTTTTGCTCGTTTTCATTCTCTTGCATTGCAATGCTCAAATCCGAACGATTTACAACAGATATATTCCATTTCGAACCGTCTTCAAAAAGATTTTGATTTATTTTCGGTTCTTCTTTTGAAAATGCCCTGAAAACAGAACCTGTCGAGTGCCTTGAAAGAGCCGATATTAACATTTGTGCAAAATTTTCCGAATACACAGTCCAAAATGCAGGAATTTGTTCTTTTTCAAAATTCATAATTTTTGTATATTTTCGCATAGTTTCTTCAAATTTTGAAATTGAACAAACAAAAGAAAGCTTTTCTCTTGCTCTTGTCAAAGCAACATATAAAATTCTTATTTCTTCGGCAACTGAATCTTTGTTTTGTTTAAAAGCCAAAGCTTGTTTTGACAGCGTATCAAAAATAACTTTATTTTCGGTATCATTATATTTCGAACCAATACCCAAAGCTTGGTCAACAAAGAAACTCTCTTTCGGTTTCATAAAATTTTTTCCAAGTCTGCAAACAAAAACAACCGGATATTCCAAACCTTTGCTTTGATGAACATTAACAATTCTAACAAAATTTTCATTTTCCGATGAAATATTCATATCATTTTGACTTGACAATTTTTTCAATTTATTTATATATTGTAAAAATCTGAAAAGCCCTTTTGTGTTTATCTTTTCAAATTCAATAGCCTTTTCTTGAAGTGCTTTTAAATTCAATCTTCGCAATTCCCCGTTCGGAAATATTCCAACATAATTATAATAATTCGTATCATCGTAAATTTCTTGCAGAAGTTCGTTTATAGTCAAATTTCTTGCGGTCTCGCTCCATTTTTCAAAATCATAAAAGAATAAATTCAATTTATTAACAATCTCCGCTTCGACATTTTCCGAGCTTTGAGAAACATAAGCAAGCATAGCCGAATAAAAAGATTTATCGGGGCAAACAATTTTTATTTTTGTAAGTTCATCAAATGAAAAAGAATACGCAGGCGAATGGAGAACAGTAATCAATTCTATATCTTGATACGGATTATCAATTACGCTCAAAAATGCCAATATAGTCGAAACTTCTATACAGTCAAAATATCCGCTTTTAACTTCCGTTGAAAATGGGATTTGCCTTTTAACAAAAACATTCTGAAGAGGTTGCGATAAATCTTTCGTTGAGCGTGCCAAAATTGCAATATCTCGATATTCAACAGCTCTGTAACCCCCTTCGTCTTTGTCATATATTTGAAGCTTTTCCTTGTTTATCATATTTTCTATTTTATCAGCAATTACAACAAGCTCCAATTCTGCATTTACCATATCTTTAATTTCTTCGTCCAAAAACTCTTCATCGTTTTTATCAGAATTAATAACCGTAAAATCAACATCATTCGAAATTTTAACATTTTTATCCAAACAAACTTTAAATTTTGCCCCAAAATGAAGCATTGCATTTTCGTCATATTCTATATTACAAGACTCTTTTGTCATAATTTGGCGAAAAATAAAATTTATTGCTGAAAGAACGCATTCCCTGCTTCTAAAATTATCATATAAATCTATTTTACAGCCGTTTTTATTTTCTTTGTATAAATCATATTTTTGTGAAAACAAATTTGGATTTGCAAGCCTAAAACCGTAAATACATTGTTTAACATCTCCAACCATAAATCGGTTAGGAACTCCCAAATTTTCCCCCGAAATAAGATTCAAAATTGTTTCTTGAATTTCGTTTGTATCTTGATATTCGTCCATTATTATTTCAACAAATTTTTCTTGATACTCCCTTGCTGTTTTCAAATTTTTATCAGAAAGAATTTTTAACGCAAGATGAGATATATCATTAAATTCAAAAATCAATTTTTCTTTTTTAAAATTAAAAAGCCTTTCGGAAAATTCATTAACAACATATTCAAGCACTTGCATAACAGGATACATTTTTCTCAAAAAACTTTCGGATTTCGGCGAAAAAAAGTCCAAATAAGAATAAAACTTTTTAATATCATCTTTAATTTCTTTGTTCAAAGCTGATAGAATATCTTTAATTTCGGGGTTTATTGGGTTTGCCTTGCTTGAACGAAGTTGAATTGTATATTCAAACCCATTTTTCAAAGCTGAACAATCTATATTCCCCAATTTTTTCAAACTCTCACAGCAGTTATCCAAATAAGAACAAAAATCCAAAAAAAACGTAATAAATTTTTCACCGCTATCAGACGATTTCAACAGCAAAACCGCCGACTTCGCATCATTTTTAATTTTATCAATCAAAAATAATAAATTTTCAATCAAAACTTTTGCCCATTTTGTTTCAAAAATTGTCTTTCCGTTTGAAAAATCATATTCATTAACACTTTCTTCAAGCCATTCCCGAGGATTTGGCATACTTTGCATAATATCATATGTTTGATTAACAATAAGTTTAACTTGTGTATCCGAATTTTTTATATAATTTTTCGAAAAAAACTTTATAAATTCAATAAAGTCAGGGGAATTCTTTTCATATAATTCCTCAAAAAGATTTTCCAAAATTTCATCTTTTATAATCTCAATTTCCGACTTATCAGCAATACGGAAATTCGGGTCAATATCCAAAAAATTAAAATTTTTTCTAACAACATTCAAGCAAAATGAATCTATCGTTGAAATTTGAGCTTTGTTTAAAAGTGATAACTGTTTGGAAATATGATAAGCCATATCCGAGTTTTCTTTCTCCGCCAAAAAAAGTTCCGTTTCAAGTCTCTTTGAAATTCTCTGACGCATTTCAGACGTTGCCGCTTCCGTAAAGGTAACAATGAGAAGAGAAGTTATATCAATAGGATTTTCTTTATTTATTATTTTTTGTATTATTCTTTCTGTCAAAACAGCCGTTTTTCCGGAACCGGCGGCAGCCGCAACAAGCAAGTTACAGCCATCTTTGTAAATTGCCTTTTTTTGTGTTTCTGTATAATTAATTCCCATAATATTGTCTCCGTTCGATTATTTTGTGCAACGTCCAAATAATCAAATAAAAAAACATTTTCACCTTATTCATTAAACTGATTCATATATAAATTGTAATAAAATCCTTTTTTCTCCAAAAGTTCTTTATGTGTTCCTCTTTCAATTATTTCACCGTCATTTATAACAGCAATTAAGTTAGAATTTCTAATCGTGCTAAGTCTGTGAGCAATAACAAAACTCGTTCTGCCTTTCATCAAATTAAGCATTGCTTTTTGTATTTTAACTTCCGTCCGTGTATCAACGTTGCTTGTTGCCTCATCAAGAATTAAAATCGAAGGGTCTGCCAAAATTGCCCTTGCTATAGCAATCATCTGTTTTTGCCCTTGGCTCAATGTATCGTCGTCTTCCGTCAAAATTGTGTCATATCCGTCCGGAAGTCTTCTAATAAATTCGTGAGCATTTGCCAAAATTGCCGCCTCTTTTATTTCGCTTTCTTTTGCAACAAGTCGTCCATATTTTATATTGTCACGAATTGTTCCGGTAAATAAATAAGTATCTTGAAGAACAATTCCCAAAGAACTCCTCAAAGAGCTTCTTTTAATCTTCGTTATATTTATTCCATCAATGGCAATTTCGCCTTTTTGAATATCATAAAATCTTGTCAAAAGATTTATAATAGTCGTTTTTCCCGCACCTGTCGGACCAACAAGAGCAATAGTTTCTCCAGGGTTTGCTGTCAAATTTATATTTTTCAAAATAGTTTTTTCTTCGTTATATGAAAAAGTAACATCATTAAATGTAACTTTTCCCTTAATGTCTTTCAAAGTAACCGCATCTTTGCAATCTTCCAATTCCGGCTCTTGGTCCAAAATTTCAAAAACACGCTCTGCACCAACAACCGCAAGAATTAACATATTATATTGATTTGCAAGTTCGTTAAACGGACGTGAAAACTGTTTAGTATACATAACAAAACTTGTTATATCACCAATCGTTATCATTTTGTATATAGCCAAAATTGCCCCAACACACGAAATCAAAGCATAATTTATTCCGTTCATAACTGTGCTGACAGGGCCCATAAGCCCCGAAAAAATTTGTGCATTCGTTCCCGCCTTGTTCAAAGCTTTGTTAAGTTTTTCAAATTCCTTTATTTGGTCTTTCTCTTTAACAAAAACTTTAACAACTTTTTGATTTGACATAACTTCTTCTATATTTCCGTTCAAATCTCCCAAAACATCTTGTTGTTTTTTAAAATAACCTTTTGAGCGTTTTGTTATAAAAGATGTTATCAAAAAAAGCACAGGAATGGAAAGCATTGTAACAACAGTCAATATCGGGCTTAATAAAAGCATAAAAAATATTGAACCAATAATTGTTATAAAACTTGAAATCGCCTGTGAAAGGCTGATATTCAATGAATTTGCAATAGTATCAATGTCGTTTGTTGCCCTGCTCATCAAATCGCCATGAGATCTTGTGTCAAAAAATTTCAACGGAAGCGATTGAAACTTTTCAAAAAGGTCTCGCCTCAAATCTGTAACAACTGTTTGTGAAATTTTAACAGACAGAACAATTTGAATTCTGTTCAAAACCGCCGCAACTATATAAACAACAAACAAAAGTGCAAGTATTTTCAAAAGCCCTGAAAAATCACTAACCGAAATAAAATCATCTATAGCAACACCAATAAGCCTAACCGCAAAAAGATTTAAAATTGTTCCCAAAGCAACAAAAACCGCAACAATTATCAATTTCATTCGTTGCCCCGAAAGTAAATTCCAAAGCCTTTTAACTGTTGTTTTTGTATTTTTCGGTTTTCCAATCGGTATCATTCTTGCTGCGTTTCTTCCGCCCGGCTTGTTTGGAAAAGGGGTTTGATTTTTTGCCATATTACATATCCTCCTCTCGTATTTGTGAATTATATATATCTTGATAAATTTCGCTCGTTTTAATAAGCTCATCATGCGAACCACAAGCGGCTATTTTTCCCTCGCTTATTATTATTATTTTGTCGGCATTTATAACCGAGCTTATCTTTTGGGCAATTATAAGTTTTGTTGTATTTTTCATTTCTCTCAAAACTTTCTGAATTTTTGCCTCTGTTGCCATATCAACAGCACTTGTACTATCGTCCAAAATTAATATTTTAGGATTTTTAATCAACGTTCTCGCTATAGAAATTCTTTGTTTCTGCCCTCCGGAAAGGTTAACGCCAAGCTGACCAAGCTCCGTATCAAAATCGTCTGGCATATTCATTATAAAATCATAAGCCTGTGCTTTTTTTGCAGCCTCAAAAACTTCTTCGTCAGAGGCAAATTTCTTTCCCCATTTTATATTTTCTTTTATAGTTGATGAAAACAAAATGGCTTTTTGAAGAACAATTCCAATTTCTTTTCTCAAATAAGAAATATCCATATCTTTCACGTTTGTTCCGTCAATTAAAATTTCACCGCTTGTAACGTCATAAAGACGTGGAATTAAATTAACAAACGTTGATTTTCCCGAACCTGTTTCGCCAAGAATACCAATTGTTTCGCCTTTTCTAACCGTTAAATTTATATTTTCCAAAACAAGGTCTCCCGAAGACTCGGGATATTTAAAAGAAACATTTTTAAATTCAATGTTGCCCTCTTTTATAGTTTCTGTCAAAGGATTGTCATTGTTTTTTATATCGATTTCCGTATCCAAAACTTCGTTTATTCTCGAAATTGATGCACCGCCTCTTGAAAGCATCATTATTGCCATACCCGTCATCATAAGAGACATCAAAATTTGGGTAATATAAGTAATATATGCCATCAAATCTCCTGTTTCCAAAATTCCCAACTCAATCTGTTCTCCGCCAAACCATAAAACAAGAACCATTGTAATATTTAAAATAATCATCATAACAGGCATTATTGTCGACATAATTCTAAAAGCTTTTATTGTAAAATCTTTCAATTCATCATTGTTCTTTTTAAATTTCTTCTGTTCCAAATCTCCTCTGACAAAAGCCTTAACAACTCGAACTCCCGAAAGATTTTCACGTATAACTGTATTAACATTGTCAAGCTTTTCTTGAACGATTTTAAAAAACGAAGCACCTTTTTTAATAATAAGAACCGTTGTTACAATCAAAATAATAACAGCAGCAAATAATATATTCGTCAAACTCGGGCTAATTGTATATGCCATGAAAAGTCCCCCAATGAACATAAGCGGAGAGCGAATAAGCATTCTTAAAGACATTATAACAATTTGCTGAACTTGAGCTATATCGTTTGTCAATCTCGTTATCAATGATGATGTATGAAATTTGTCCAAGTTCACAAAAGAAAAAGTTTGAATTTTTTTGAACATTTCAAGTCGCACATCTGTGCCAAAATTTTGACTTGCTTTTGATGCAAAAATTGTACAGCCAACACCGCCAAAGATTCCGATTATTGCAATCAAAATCATAAATATCGTTTTTTCGGCAACAAAATAAGTGTCTCCGTTTGCAATTCCCGTATCAACAATTTCCGCCATAATTCTCGGAAGAATCAATTCGCTTGAAACTTCAACAAACATACATAGCGGAGCAAGTATAACAAATAAAATATGTGGTTTTAAATATTTGAATAATTTACGCAAGAAAATTCCTCCAATACTTTTTTTATGAATAAATTATATAACTCCATTCATAATTTATTATATAATCAAAATGGCGGTAAAATATATGAATTATTTAAAATTAAAAACAGAATATATAATTATTTCATTTTTTGTAATAATTTGTTCAATGAACTTTTTAATTTACAGTAAAGAGTTAGAAAAAAACTCAAGTTTGCCTGTTTCCTCAACAGAGCAGGAAATACTGCTTCCCGTAATAATGTACCACAATATATCGGAAAAACCAAATCATATCAACCGTTATTGTGTTTCACTAAAAAATTTTGAAAATGATTTAAAATACATAAAATCAAAAGGATATAATTGTATAACAACACAAGAACTTATAAATTACGTTAATAAAGGTGTTCCTCTTCCGGAAAAACCTTTTATGATAACTTTTGATGATGGTTATGAAAGTTTTTATAAATATGCCTATCCTCTTTTAAAAAAATATGATATGAAAGCGGTTATGTCAATAGTTGGCTCATACACCGATTTGTTCACAAACGAGGAAGACCATAATGTCGATTATTCCCATTTAAATTGGAAAGAAGTAAACGAACTTAATAACTGTGGCTTTATCGAAATCCAAAATCATACATATAACCTCCATGAAATAACAAAAACAAGAAAAGGTGCCGGAAAAGCAAAAGGTGAAAGTTTTGAACACTTCAAAAAAGTTTTCAAAACCGATGTCGAAAAACTTAACACTATGATTTTAAATTACACAGGCAAAAAATCAAATGTGTTCACTTATCCATACGGAAATATTGCAGAAAAGTCTGTTGATATTATAAAAGAAATCGGTTTTGATGCCGCCCTAACCTGCACAGAACAAATAAATGTAATAACAAAAAATCCTGAAGACTTATATTCAATTTGTCGATTTAATCGCGAAGGAAAAATGACAACAGAGCAATTTTTCAACCATATGGAAAATGCAAAAATCGCAAAAAAATAATTGCATAATGCAAAAAATAAGAAATATTCCCGTTTTTAATTTCAGAAGTTGTATAGTTGTAAAGCTACATATATAAAGGCACATTGGATTTTGAATTAAAATTCATATCTCCACACCCTTAACAAAAAATTCATCATATTAAGTATATCAAAAAAAAATGATTTTCGCCATAGAAAATTAATATAAAATTATTATTTTTGTCCGTTGTAAAAAAAGGGTGTGAAAAATCAACTTTTCCACACCCTCAAACATATACTTTCATAAACTCGTATATTTTTCGATAGTTTTTCCAACAGCACCTTTTCCGGAATTTAATTCATTAAAATAACCGACAATTTTTTCCGCAAGAGAAGTTTTTGTCAAATCAAGTCCAAATATATTTTCATTTGAAATTATGGCAAAAACAACATCTCTCGAATTTTCCGTTTTTCCAAACTCCAAATTATCAACCAACGGTTTCAAAAGTTCAATATATGGGTCCGGACTAAGCTCAAATTTATTTCCATAATCGTCATAACCTGTCAAATATCGTATCCAGCCCGCAATAACAAGTGGAATAAATTTCAAATTTCCAACTTCAAGTTCATCAGAATTAATATATGCCTTAATTGTTTCGCCAAAGCGAATTGAAAGTTTTTGAGATGTGTCGCAAGCAATTCTTTGCGGACTGTCCGGCATAAAATCATTCGGAAAACGAATTTCTATAACTTCTTTCAAAAACTTCTCCGGCTCTATTATTTTAGGGTCAACAACAACTGGAAGACCCTCTCCAATACTCATCTCAGTAATAAATTTAACAAGGTTTTCATTTTTCATTTCGTCCGAAATTTTTGTATATGACAAAAGACAGCCAAAAATCGCAAGTGCCGTATGCAAAGGATTTAAACACGTGCAAACTTTCATTTTTTCCGCTTTGTCAACCGTCATTTTGTCGGTAAAAATAACACCTTTTTTCTCGCCCACATCAAGCGGAATTTTCCCGTTTTTAAAATCATTTTCAATAACGAGATATTCCGTTTTTTCACCGTTAACAAAAGGTGCAATATACGTATTTTTTGCCGTAACAAACGGCTCAACATTCTCCAAACCGTCTTTTTTCAATATTTCAAGAACCTTTTCCGAAGGCCTCGGCGTTATCTTGTCAATCATACTCCAAGGGAAAGAAATTTCCGTTTTTATATAATTAACAAATTCATTTTCAACAAACCCATTTTCTGCCCATTTTTCGGCAAATTGAAGAACAGTCTTTTCAAGCTTTGTCCCGTTGTGTGAACAGTTGTCCAAACTTAACAACGTCAACGGCAATTTGTTGTGCTTAAATCTTTCAAAACAAAGTGATGCAATTTTTCCCATATAACTTTCGGCAACAAGCGGAGAATTTCCAAAATCTTTTTCAACGCTTTTAAAAAAGTTCCCGTCTTTATCCTTCAAATTGTAACCTTTTTCGGTTATCGTAAATGAAGCAATTTTCAAACTTTCAGCTTTAAATATCTCTCTAAGCCTGTTCATATCCCTTTCGTTTTCATTGTCCATACACAACGACTCCGTAACAGATGCAATAACTTCTTTTTCAACACTTCCGTCAGAATTCAAAGTTATATTCAAAGTCAAGTTATCAAATTTTTTCATACATTTTTCAACAATTTCATAGTCATAACCCTCCGCAGTCACAATCCCCGTTGAAATCAAACCTTTATTCAAAAGATTTTGGCAAATAACCGCAGGGAACGCACGAAAAATATTCCCTGCTCCAAAATGAATCCAACAAGGAAATTTTTTTGTTTGTTCCCTTGTTGCAAATATATCAAACATCGGAAGTTTATACCCTTTTTCTTCAAAAAAAGCACGATTATTTTCAATATTTTCTAAAGTAAATTCCATAAAAACATTCCTTTTCATTTTAATAATTATAAATTCAAAAAACTTTTAATTAAGCTTTTCTTAAACAAAAATATTATTTTTTCTTAGATGATTTTTCAACAGCTTCAATAAGACCATTTAAGTATGCCGCTCCAAGAGCTCTGTCAAAAAGCCCGTATCCCGGCATAGAAACTTCGCCCCAAATCGCACGTCCATGGTCCGGTCTAATAGGTCCGTCAAACCCTGTTTCAAAAAGCGTCTTAATTATTTCAAACATATCAAAAGAACCGTCAGACGAAAGATGAGCCGCCTCATCAAATTTTCCCTCCGAATGGTGAATTAAATTTCTGATATGTGCAAAATAAATTCTTTTTCCGAAAGTTTTTATCATATTGCAAATGTCGTTGTTCGGGTTCGAACCTAAAGACCCCGTACAAAAAGCAAGTCCGTTAAAATCTTCGTTTACGGTTTTAAGAAGTCTTTCAATGTTCTTTTTGGAATTTATTATTCTCGGAAGTTTAAAAACAGGCCACGCCGGGTCATCAGGGTGTATCGCCATTTTTATATCATTTTTCTTGCAGGTATCCTTTATTTTGTTCAAAAAGTAAATCAAATTTTCAAAAAGTTTTTCCTCTGTAACATCTTTATACAATTCAAAAAGTTCCCTAACTTTCGCAAGCCGTTCTGGCTCCCACCCCGGCATAACAAAGCCATTGCTGTTTGAATTTATTTCTTCAAATATCGTCTCCGGATTTATTTTGTCAACAATCTCTTGGTCATATGACAAAACTGTCGACCCGTCATTTCTTCTTTTTGCCAAATCCGAACGTGTCCAATCAAAAACAGGCATAAAATTATAACAAATAAGTTTTATATCCGCTTTTGCAAGATTTTCAAGCGTTTTTATATAATTTTCTATATATTTATCCCTATCACAACTTCCGATTTTTATCGAATCATGAATGTTAACACTTTCAATTCCCTCAATTTTAAGCCCCGAAGTTTCAACTTCGTTTTTCAATTCAAGAATTTCGGAAAGCTCCCAAACTTCCCCCGGCTTTTTCCCGTATAACGTTGTTATAACGCCCGAAACTCCCGGAATTTGCCTAATTTGCTCCAATGTAACCGAATCAAAATTTTTACCAAACCATCTTAAAGTCATTTTCATAAAAAATCCCTCTTTTCTGTACACTCAATTTTAATATCCCATAATTTTGGGAAGCCACATACTCACAAACGGAACATATGTCACAAGAAGAAGTATCAAAAATATAACTCCATAATATCCAAGCAACGGTTTCATAACGTTTTCAATCTTTGTCCCCGCAACTTTAACTCCAACAAAAAGTATATTGCCAACCGGCGGAGTTATCGTTCCAATGCACAAATTAAAAACAATCATTATTCCAAATTGAATAGAACTCATTCCAAATTGCTCACAAACAGGCAAAAATATCGGTGTAAAAATTAATATTGCCGGAGTAATGTCCATAAACGTTCCAACAAAAAGCAAAGTCAAATTTATAATAAGGAGAATTATTATATGATTATCGCTAATTCCAAGCAATGTTTCGGATATTGCCGAAGGAATTCCCGTAAACGCCATAACCCAAGCCATTATACTTGAAACGCCAATCAAAAAAACAATTATTCCCGTTGTTTCCGCACTGCTTTTAAAAATTTCATACAAGTCTTTAAATTTTATGGTTTTATAACAAAATGATAAAATCAAACTGTAAACAACCGCAACAACCGACCCTTCCGTTGCCGTAAAAATCCCAAAAATTATACCGCCAATTACAACAACAATTAAAAACAAACTCGGAACAGCTTTAAGCGTTATTTTTATTCCCTCCGAAAAAGAAGCCCTTTCTTTGCTTCGATAGCCTCTTCGCCTTGCAATAAAAAAAGCTGCAATCATACACGCAAATCCCCAAAGAAAGCCCGGAATATATCCCGCCATAAAAAGTGCGGCAACAGATGTTCCCCCGCTAACAAGCGAATAAGTTATAAGAACGTTACTCGGCGGAATTAAAAGCCCCGTTGGAGCTGTTGCAATATTAACCGCCGCCGAATAATCTCTGTCATATCCCTCCTGCTCCTGAATTGGTCCAATTATCGAACCCATAGCCGAAGCCGAAGCAACGCCCGAACCCGATATTGCCCCAAACATCATATTTGCTATAGCATTTGTGTGTGCCAAAGCCCCGGGAATTCTCCCTGTTATAAGCTTTGCAAAATTTATAAGTCTCAAAGCAATTCCGCCTTTGTTCATTATATTGCCCGCAAGAATAAAAAATGGAATTGCAATAAGTGTAAAAACCGATATACCCGAAAAAATTCGTTGAGCACCTGTCAAAACCGCCGGCTCAAAACTCATTATCGGAAGTATGGCAAAAATCGAAGATATACCAAGTGCAACCGAAATCGGAAGCCCAATCACAAGTAAAACAATCAATATAACAGCTATTATCAATCCCGAAATTAAAGCCGTTTCCAAAAAAATCCCCCCTATTTTTCATTTTTCAAATTTTTCAAAGTTGAAACCGTTTCAGTTATATTTATAATGTTGTAAATTACAGTTAAAACTCCGCTAATCGGAATAACGGCATATATATATGACATAGGAATTCCGAGAGATGCCGTTATTTGAGTTTTTGTAAGCTTCGTTATGGAAAACCCTCCGTAAATAAGAATTAATGCCGAAAACAACAAAATCAAAACTTCCGTAACAATGCTTAATATATAAGCATTTTTCCCTTTAAGCTTGTCTGCAAAATAACCCATTCGCATATGCTCTCTTTTTGAAAAAACAAAAGCCGAAGACAACAACGCAAGCCACGTAAAAGAAAAAGTTAAAAGTTCTTCCGAAACGGTGCTCGGCGAATTAAAAACATATCTCGTTATAATTTGATATGAGCCAATTATTGTTATAAGCACAAAAAGTGCAATACATATAATTTCCAAAGCTTTGTTTAAACAATACTTAAATTTTTGCAAAAATCACATCTCCTTTTCTATGAAATCTCCTGTATTCTTTCATACAACGGCTTTAATTTTAGATTTGCATCGATAATCTCTTTTTGAAGAGACAAAACTTTTTCTTGAAAAGGCAAAATATCTGTTTCAATAAACTCAACACCCATATTCTCTGCCTGCACAATCGCCTCATTAATTTGAATATTCCAATTTTCTCTTTCAACTTTCGAGCAAATCTCCGCCGCTTCATCAAAAACAGCCCTTTCCTCATCACTAAGTTCATTCAAAAAATTCAAATTTGCAATAAGCATATCCGGAACCATTTGATGACGATTATACGTATAATATTTCGCAACTTCTCCGTGCTTGTTATTTGTCAAAGCAAGTTCATTATTTTCAGCACCGTCAATAACACCTTGCTGAATTGCCGTATAAACCTCGCCAAAACTCATCGGAGCCGCCGCCGCACCAAAAGCCGCCATCATTTTAACATTTGTCGGGCTTTGTTGAACTCGAATTTTCTTTCCTTTCAAATCTTTTGGCGTTTTTATGGGGCTTGTCGCATAAAAATTTCTTGTTCCTGCATCAAGCCATGCAACAGCCTCAAACCCCGCAGCCCCCGTAGATTTATATATATTATCCGTAAAATTTACATCGTCCATAACTTTGTGATAAGTTTCAACACTGTTAAATAAATACGGTATACTGAAAATTTGATATATGTCGTCAAATGTTTCAAGATTTCCTGTACTTGCAACAGCATAATCAATAGCTCCCGTCTGAACAAGTTCAATTGCCTTAACAGAAGACCCCAAAAGTTCATTTGGAAAAATTTGAACATCATATTTGTCGCCAAGCTTCAATTCAACATATTCCTCAAATGCCAAAAGTCCAAGATGGTCGGGGTGTGTTTCCGATTGTGAATGTGAAATTCTAACAATTTTTTTACCGTCATTAAAAAAATCACACCCCGCAAAACAACAAAAAATCATTCCGCAGAAAAAAAATAGCAATAACCTTTTTTTATAACTATCCATATTTTTCTCTCCTTTTTCAACAATCAATTATATTTATTATTTTTTAGTATATTAAAATTTTTAATATTTATACTTTTGCAAAAATAAAAAAAGAGTTGCAAAAATAATTTTTCACAACTCAAAATTAATAAATATAATTTTAAATTCGCTTTATAATTTTTTTCTCATAGAATTTAAAATTGAAAGCAACGCAACCCCAACATCGGCAAAAACAGCAAGCCACATAGTTGCAAAACCAAAAACCGCCAAAGCCAAAACAATAAATTTAACCGCAAGAACAAAAATAATGTTTTCCTTAACAATTCTCAAAGTGTTTT
Source organism: uncultured Lachnospiraceae bacterium (assembly GCA_964531385.1). Lineage (GTDB taxonomy): Bacteria > Bacillota > Clostridia > Lachnospirales > CAG-274 > MGBC114079. Next base: position 46,321 of record CAZHGC010000017.1, read on the forward strand.
TCGAAATCTCAATTGCCATATCGATTTTCGAAAGTTCATCGTTCATAATTACAACATCTGCCGCCTCAATGGCAGCATCAGAGCCAATTCCGCCCATAGCCGCTCCAATATCCGCCAAAGCCAAAACAGGAGCATCGTTTATTCCGTCGCCAACAAATAAAACTTTACCGGAATTATTTTTTCCAATAATGCTTTCAAGCTTTTCAACTTTGTCCTGAGGTAACATATTGTAATAAACTTCGTCAATATCCAGCTTCTCCGAAACTTTTTCGGCAGTCTCTTTTTTGTCTCCGGTAAGCATAACTGTTTTTATTCCTCTTTTTTTAAGGCATTCAACCGCATAAAAACTATCTTTTTTAATCGTATCGGAAGCTGAAATTTCTCCAATAAATTTTCCGTCATAAGCAACAAACACAGTTGTTGTCGTTTCAAAGCTGTCAAAAACCTCAATTCCAAGTAATTTCATAAATTTCAAATTTCCAACAGCAATAACCTTTTCTGCAATCTTTCCTTTAATTCCAAATCCGCCAACTTCTTCAAAATCCGATATTTCAAAAAAGTCATTTCTAAAATCCAATTCATATTTTGAAACAATTGCCCTTGCAACAGGGTGCGTCGACAATTTTTCAATGCTGTATGCAAATTTAAAAAGTTCTCTTTCGGAAACGTCAAAAGCTTTAAAATCATCAACAGAAAAAACACCCTCGGTAATCGTTCCCGTTTTGTCAAAAACAACTGTATTAACATTCTCAAGAATTTGTAAATAATTACTGCCCTTAACAAGAATACCTTTTTTAGATGCAAAACCAATTCCGGCAAAAAATCCAAGAGGAATTGAAACAATCAAAGCACAAGGACACGAAGAAACCAAGAAAATTAAAGCTCTTTCAAGCCAAACATAAAAATTCTCAAATCCCCAAAAAACAGTTGGAACAACAGCAATAATAATTGCAAAAAAAACAACAACAGGAGTATAAACTTTCGCAAATTTTGTAATAAAATTTTCTGTTTTCGATTTTTTGCTTCCTGCGTTTTCAACAAGACCTAAAATCTTAGAAACAGTTGAATTTTCATATTTTTGAAGCACCTTAATTTTCAAAACACCGTTTTGATTTATTGCCCCGCTCAAAACTTCAACGCCTTCATATACCGATTTGGGAACGCTTTCACCAATCAACGCCGACATATCAACAAAAGAAGTTCCCTCAACAACAATTCCGTCAACAGGGATTTTCTCTCCTGCTTTAACAACAACAATATCACCAACTTCAACTTCATAAGGCGAAACACTTTTAATTTCTCCGTCAACAATAATATTCGCTGTTTCCGGAACTATATTCATAAGACTTTTAATTGATTTTCTTGATTTTTCAACAGCCCTATTTTGAAAAAACTCGCCAATTTGATAAAACAGCATAACTGCAACCGCTTCCATATATTCTTTTATGAAAAATGCACCAACAGTTGCAATAAACATCAAAAATTTTTCATCAAAGATTTGACCTTTAACAATATTTTTAACAGCAGAAACAATAACATCATATCCAAAAATCAAATACGCAAAAAGAAATAAACCAAATCCCAAATAATCGTTTTCTCTAAAAAAAATCGCAAAAAGAAAAACAACCGCTCCAAAAATCATTCTAAAAACACTCGAAAACAAACCGCTTTCTTCAAAATCATTTTTGTTTTTATTTTCGCTCTCTTTTTTAAAAACCACAACACTCGGCTCAATTTTTCCAACTATTTTAACAATTTCATCAACCGTTTCTTTTTTTCGCCCAATCTCTTTAAGCTCAATTTTTATTTCCTTATTCATAAAATTTAACGTTGCTTCCTCAACATTTTCAAGCTTTGAAACTTTTTCTTCTATCTTTCCTCCGCAATGTGCACAATTCAACCCTTTAAGTTCCAAAACAATTTTTTTCGAATGTTTTTTTTCTTTTTCAAAAACCCCAACACTCGGCTCAATCTTTCCAACTATTTTAACAATTTCATCAACCGTTTCTTTTTTTCGCCCAATCTCTT